>NZ_JAPIYN010000013.1:152610-158404 GCF_035617725.1 Mycobacterium sp. 94-17 | reverse complement strand
ACTTCAAAGACTCAGGCACCTTCGTTCCCCACAACCGCAGGGCACGCCGACCTCAAAGCCGGCACCTAGCCCCGCTGCAATCCGAAGAGCCCGTAATCCCTGGTGCCCCCGGCAGGATTCGAACCTGCGGCCTTCTGCTCCGGAGGCAGACGCTCTATCCCCTGAGCTACGGGGGCGCACCGACATACCTGTTGCGCCATGGGGCTTCCAAACAAGCACCGACAGACTAACGCATTGAAGTTGCCGCCCTGCCACCCCAATGGATTCGAGGCGGCGGCACCCCAGCCCATAGGATGAACGTTCGTGACCCCCGGTGACCTCGCTGAGCTGCTCAAAACCACCGCCGCCGCGGTGCTGGCCGAGCGCGGGCTGGACGCTGCCGCGTTGCCGCAGACGGTCACCGTGGAGCGTCCCCGCAATCCCGAGCACGGCGACTACGCCAGCAACCTGGCGATGCAGCTGGGCAAAAAGGTCGGCGCCAACCCGCGTGAGCTTGCCGGATGGCTTGCCGAGGCGCTGTCGCAGGCCGATGGCGTCGCGTCGGCGGAGGTGGCCGGGCCCGGCTTCATCAACCTGCGCCTCGAGGCGTCGGCCCAGGCCGTCGTCGTCGCCAACGTCATCGACGCCGGCGACCGGTTCGGTCGATCCGACGCACTGGCCGGCCGCAACATCAACCTGGAGTTCGTGTCGGCCAACCCGACCGGGCCGATCCACATCGGCGGGACCCGCTGGGCCGCCGTCGGCGACGCGCTGGGCCGGCTGTTGTCCACCCAGGGCGCCGACGTGGTGCGCGAATACTATTTCAACGACCACGGCGCCCAGATCGACCGGTTCGCCGGCTCGCTGATCGCCGCCGCCAAGGGCGAGCCCACCCCGGACGACGGCTACGCCGGCGCCTACATCAACGACATCGCCGCCCAGGTGCTGCAGAAGGCGCCCGAGGCGCTGAGCCTGCCCGAGCGTGAGATGCGCGAGACTTTCCGCGAAATCGGCGTCGACCTGATGTTCACCCACATCAAAGAGTCGTTGCACGAGTTCGGCACCGACTTCGACATCTACACACACGAAGACTCGATGCACACCAGCGGCAGGGTCGACCAAGCCATCGCCAGGCTGCGTGAGACGGGCAACATCTACGAGAAGGACGGCGCAACGTGGTTGCGCACCAGCGCCTTTGGTGACGATAAGGACCGCGTCGTCATCAAAAGCGATGGCAAGCCGGCCTATATCGCCGGTGACATCGCCTACTACCTGGACAAGCGGCAGCGCGGCTTCGACCTGTGCATCTACATGCTCGGCGCCGACCACCACGGCTACATAGCCCGCCTCAAAGCGGTGGCGGCGGCGTTCGGGGACGACCCGGCCGCGGTCGAGGTGCTCATCGGGCAGATGGTCAACCTGGTCCGCGACGGTCGGCCGGTCCGGATGAGCAAGCGGGCCGGAACGGTCATCACGCTGGACGACCTTGTCGAGGCGATCGGCGTCGATGCCGCGCGCTACAGCCTGATCCGTTCCTCGGTGGATACCCCCATCGACATCGACCTCGCCCTGTGGTCGTCGGCCTCGAATGAAAACCCGGTCTACTACGTCCAATACGCGCATGCCCGGCTCTCCGCGTTGGCCCGCAACGCCGCCGAACTCGGGCTGATCCCCGGCGGTGCCGGTTTTGAAGGGCACCTCGAACTGCTCAGCCACGACAAGGAGGGGACGCTGCTGCGCACCATCGGCGAGTTCCCGCGGGTGCTGAAAACCGCTGCGTCCCTGCGGGAACCACACCGGGTGTGCCGCTACCTGGAAGACCTCGCCGGCGACTACCACCGGTTCTACGACGCGTGCCGGGTGCTGCCGCAGGGCGACGAGCAACCCACCGACCTGCACACTGCGCGCCTGGCGCTGTGCCAGGCCACCCGCCAGGTGATCGCCAACGGGCTGGCGATCCTGGGCGTCACCGCTCCGGAGCGAATGTGAACGTGCACCCGGCCGGTCCTCGGCACGCCGAGGAGATCCGGCACGCCGATAGCCCCTTGCGGCCGCAATCCCCCGAGGAGTTGCTGCTGCTGGCGCCGAATGTGTGGCCTCGCAACACTGCTCGTGACGATGCCGGAGTGGCAAGCGTCGCCGGGGTCACGGTGACCGACCTCGCCCAGGAGTACGGGACCCCACTGTTCATCATCGACGAGGACGACTTCCGGTCCCGCTGCCGCGAGATCGCGTCGGCCTTCGGCGGCGGCAAGTACGTGCACTATGCCGCAAAGGCCTTCCTGTGCAGTGAGATTGCGCGCTGGATCGACGAAGAAGGTCTCTCACTCGACGTGTGCACCGGCGGCGAGCTGGCCGTCGCGCTGCACGCCGACTTCCCGCCGGAGCGGATCACATTCCACGGCAACAACAAATCCGTCGCCGAACTGACGGCGGCCGTCAAAGCCGGTGTCGGGCATGTCGTTTTGGACTCGATGGTGGAGATCGAGCGCCTCGATGTCATCGCCGGGGAGGCGGGCGTCGTCCAGGACGTCTTCGTGCGCCTCACCGTCGGTGTCGAGGCGCACACCCACGAGTTCATCTCCACCGCGCACGAGGACCAGAAGTTCGGGTTGTCACTGGCCAGCGGCGCGGCGCTGGCCGCGGTCGGCAAGATCTTCGAAACACGGCACCTGCGACTGGTGGGTTTGCACAGTCACATCGGGTCGCAGATCTTCGACGTCGCCGGCTTCGAACTCGCCGCGCGCAGGGTCATCGGCCTGTTACAGCAGGCCGTCGAACAATTCGGTGTCGAGAAGACCGCGCAGATCTCCACCGTGGATCTGGGTGGCGGACTGGGCATTTCCTATCTCGCCGCCGACGATCCGCCGCCGATGGGCGAGTTGGCCGCCAAGCTGGGTGAGATCGTGCGGCACGAGTCGGCGGCCGTCGGGCTGCCGACCCCGCGGCTGGTGGTCGAGCCGGGGCGGGCCATCGCCGGGCCGGGCACCATCACACTCTACGAGGTGGGCACGGTCAAGGATGTCGACGTGAGCGCCACCGCTCACCGGCGCTACGTCAGCGTCGACGGCGGCATGAGTGACAACATCCGCACCGCGCTCTATGACGCGCAGTACGACGCCCGGCTGGTCTCCCGCCTCAGCGATGCGCCGGCCGAGCTGGCCCGTGTCGTCGGAAAGCACTGCGAGAGCGGCGATATCGTCGTGCGCGACACGTGGGTGCCGGGCGACCTGCGGCCGGGCGACCTGATCGGGGTGGCCGCTACCGGGGCCTACTGTTATTCACTGTCGAGTCGGTACAACATGATTTGCCGCCCCGCCGTGGTCGCGGTTCGCGACGGGCGCGCCCGCCTGGTGCTGCGTCGTGAGACGGTCGACGATCTCCTGAGTCTGGAAGTGAGGTGACCTGTGCCCCGTGACGAAAAGGCAGTCGGTGTAGCGGTACTCGGGTTGGGCAACGTCGGCAGCGAAGTTGTCCGAATCATCGAGGACAGCGCCGACGACCTCGCCGCTCGTGTCGGCGCGCGCGTGGTGTTGCGCGGCGTCGGAGTGCGCCGCGTCGCCGGGGACCGTGGTGTTCCCGTCGAGCTGCTCACCGACGATATCGAAGAACTCGCGGCGCGCGAGGACGTGGACATCGTCGTGGAGCTGATGGGGCCGGTGGAGCCGTCCCGCAGGGCCATTTTGTGCGCGCTCCAGCACGGTAAGTCGGTCGTCACCGCGAACAAGGCGCTGCTGGCCACCTCCACCGGCGAATTGGCGCAGGCCGCCGAAAGTGCAAATGTCGACCTGTACTTCGAGGCGGCCGTCGCGGGCGCCATTCCGGTCATCCGTCCGCTGACGCAGTCGCTGGCCGGTGACACCGTGGTGCGGGTTGCCGGAATCGTCAACGGCACCACCAACTACATCTTGTCCGCGATGGACCAGACCGGCGCCGACTACGACAGTGCGCTGGCCGAAGCCGGCGCTCTCGGTTACGCCGAGGCCGACCCCACCGCCGACGTGGAGGGCTACGACGCGGCCGCCAAGGCCGCGATCCTGGCGTCGATCGCTTTTCACACCCGGGTGACCGCCGACGACGTCTATCGCGAAGGCATCACCAAAGTCACCCCGGCCGACTTCGAGGTGGCCAAGGCGCTCGGCTGCACCATCAAGCTGCTCTCGATCTGTGAGCGCATCACGACCGATGACGGCAAAGAGCGGGTTTCGGCCCGCGTCTATCCGGCGTTGGTGCCGTTATCGCACCCGTTGGCCACGGTGAACGGCGCCTTCAATGCGGTGGTGGTCGAGGCAAAGGCCTCCGGACGGCTGATGTTCTACGGGCAGGGCGCCGGGGGAGCGCCGACCGCGTCGGCGGTCGCCGGTGACATCGTGATGGCCGCGCGTAACCGGGTGCTGGGCAGCCGCGGGCCGAGGGAATCCAAGTACGCTCAACTTCCGGTAGCCCCAATGGGTTTCATCTCCACGCGCTACTACGTCAGCATGAACGTCGCCGACAAACCAGGCGTGCTGTCTTCGGTGGCAGCCGAATTCGCCAAGCGTGAGGTGAGCATCGCCGAGGTCCGTCAAGAAGGCGTCGCAGACGACGATGGGCGGCGGGTGGGGGCCCGCATCGTTGTGGTCACCCACACCGCAACGGATGCCGCACTGTCTGAAACCGTGGATGCGCTAGCCGATCTGGATGTCGTGCAGGGCGTGACCAGCGTGCTGCGACTGGAAGGTGCCACCCTATGAGCGCTCCGCGCACCGCCGTCCATCAGCCGTGGCCCGGTCTCATCGAGGCGTATCGGGAGCGGTTGCCGGTCGGTGACAACTGGACCCCGGTCACCCTGCTCGAGGGCGGGACTCCGCTGATCGCGGCGGGCCGGATCTCGGAAAAGACCGGCTGCACAGTGCATCTCAAGGTCGAAGGCCTCAACCCGACAGGCTCCTTCAAGGACCGGGGCATGACGATGGCGGTCACCGACGCGTTGGCTCGTGGCCAGCAGGTGGTGTTGTGCGCGTCCACCGGCAACACGTCGGCGTCGGCGGCGGCATACGCGGCGCGTGCCGGCATCACCTGCGCCGTGCTGATACCGCAGGGCAAGATCGCGATGGGCAAACTGGCGCAGGCGGTTATGCACGGCGCCAAGATCATTCAGATCGACGGCAACTTCGATGATTGCCTGGAATTGGCGCGTAAGATGGCCGCCGATTTTCCCGCGATCGCGTTGGTCAACTCGGTCAACCCGGTGCGCATCGAGGGCCAGAAGACCGCGGCGTTCGAGATCGTCGACGCGTTGGGTGCCGCCCCCGACGTGCATGCCCTGCCGGTTGGCAACGCGGGAAATATCACCGCGTATTGGAAGGGATACACCGAGTATCACCATGAGGGCCTGATCGATAAGTTGCCCCGCATGCTGGGCGCCCAGGCGGCCGGTGCGGCTCCCCTGGTGCACGGGTCTCCCGTCAAGAACCCGGAGACCATCGCCACCGCGATCCGCATCGGCGCGCCGGCGTCGTGGACGGCCGCCGTTGACGCGCAGCAGAATTCGAATGGCCGCTTCTCGGCCGTGACCGACGAAGAGATCCTGGCCGCCTATCACCTGGTGGCCGAGTCCGAAGGCGTCTTCGTGGAACCCGCCTCGGCGGCCAGCATCGCCGGACTGCTCAAAGCCGTTGACGACGGGTGGGTGGCCCGCGGGTCGACGGTGGTATGCACAGTGACCGGCAATGGCCTGAAGGATCCCGACACCGCGCTGCGGGATATGCCAACCGTGACCCCGCTGCCGGTGGACCCGGTGCTGGTGGTCGAAAAGCTGGGGCTGGCCTAGTGG
>NZ_JAPIYN010000013.1:0-152510 GCF_035617725.1 Mycobacterium sp. 94-17 | reverse complement strand
TGATCGCGAGCGCGGCGGAGCCGGGCGTGGCGGGTCGCCACGTGGTGGGGTCTGCGGTGATCGCGAGCGCGGCGGAGCCGGGCGTGGCGGGTCGCCACGTGGTGGGGTCTGCGGTGATCGCGAGCGCGGCGGAGGGTGATTGATGACCCCGATGTTGCCTGCTGGGTTGGTGGCCACGGCCGTGGTATCGGCGTCGAGCGCCAACCTTGGCCCCGGCTTCGACACCCTGGGTCTGGCATTGAGTCTTTACGACGAAATCATCGTCGAGACAACGGATTCCGGAATCGTCGTGCTGGTCGAGGGTGAAGGTGCGGGCGAGTTGCCGGTGGGCCCCGATCACTTGGTGGTTCGGGCCCTGGACTGCGGGCTGCGGGCCATGGGGGTCCGCGCGCCCGGCCTGGTGGTGCGTTGCCGCAACGCCATCCCGCATTCACGCGGCCTCGGCTCTTCTGCGGCGGCGGTGGTCGGCGGCCTGGCGGCGGCCAACGGCCTTGTCGCGCAAACGGATTGGCAGACGCTCAGCGACACTCAACTGATCCAGCTGTCCTCGGAGTTCGAAGGTCATCCCGATAATGCGGCGGCCGCCGTTCTGGGCGGTGCGGTCGTCTCGTGGGTTGACCGCAGTGGCGATGGCCCGCGGTACGCGGCGGTGCCGCTGCGGCTGCACCCCGATATCCGCTTGTTCTCCGCGATTCCCGAGGAACGCTCGCACACCGCCGACACCCGCATGCTGCTGCCCGCGCAGGTCAGCCACGAAGACGCACGCTTCAACGTCAGCCGCGCCGCGTTGCTGGTGGTGGCGCTCACGCAACGCCCCGATCTACTCATGGTGGCCACCGACGACGCGTTGCATCAGCCGCAGCGCGCGCCCGCCATGCCGGCCTCGGCGGAATATTTGCGACTGCTGCGGCGTAATAACGTGGCAGCGGCGCTTTCGGGCGCCGGACCTTCGCTGATTGCGCTGGCCACAGGGTCAGGACTGGCTTCGGAGGTGCTGGATTACGGGGCCGCAATCGGATTTGCCGTCACCGAGATGACCGTTGGCGAACCAGCCCGCTGGAGCCCGGGAGTCACCGTCGTCGGTTGATCCACGGTGTGGCGGGAGGGTTTGCTTGCTTCCGGAAGGGATGAGGGCTATCCTCGGAGCCGTCCAGCAATCGCAGCATCTGCATCTGCATCCATACTGCCTTGCCGCTAGGACAACACCAATTCTTCTTGTGGACGAGGTTCGCCGTTTACTCCGCCGATCCAGGCGATCACCGTTGCAATGTCGATGATTGGGCGCACTCGGCGATTTGCCTGAATGCAACGAACCCCCCGTATGACCTGATCACCGGGGGAAGAAAGGAAATCCGTGACTGATACGGACCTGTTCACGGCTGGCGAAAACACTGACGCCAATCAACTCTCGAATGCCGTGACCACCGACACGCCACACGCGAAATCTCACGCCTCGGGCGGTGCACTGTCCACGATGGTGCTTCCCGAGCTGCGCGCGCTGGCCAATCAAGTTGGCGTCAAAGGGACGTCGGGCATGCGCAAGAACGAACTGATCGCCGCTATCAATGAAGTCCGGGGACAGGCCAACGGCGCTCCCGCCAATGGCACCAAGTCCACCGAGGACGCCGGCCGGCCGGGCGATAGCGACAGCCAGAACGACAGCGCCAAGGGCGAGCAGAACGGCGCGACGACCGTGCAGCCCCGCCGCGAACGGCGCGGCGCGAGCCGCGACGCGGGATCCTCCGCCCGCGGCAATGACGAGACCGCCCGCGGCAATGACGAGACCGGCCGCGAGCGCGCCGGCTCAGGCGACGCCGACCGTCCGGAGAAAGCCAAGCAACACAACCAGAATGACGACCGCGGCCAGGACGGCGGCAACGACCAGGAGCAGAACTCCGGCGGCCAGCAGGGCCGTGGCGGGTCGAACCAGCAGGACGACGACGGCGAGGGCCGTCAGGGCCGGCGGGGACGCCGCTTCCGTGACCGTCGCCGCCGCGGTGAGCGATCCGGTGAGGGTGGCGACACCGAGCTGCGCGAGGACGACGTCGTTCAGCCGGTGGCCGGCATCCTTGACGTCCTCGACAATTACGCATTCGTGCGCACCTCCGGATACCTGGCCGGCCCGCACGACGTCTACGTGTCGATGAATATGGTGCGCAAGAACGGCCTTCGTCGTGGGGACGCCGTCACCGGCGCGGTCCGCGTGCCGAAGGAAGGCGAACAGCCCAACCAGCGGCAGAAGTTCAACCCGTTGGTGCGCCTGGACAGCGTCAACGGCGGTTCCGTCGAAGACGCCAAGAAGCGGCCCGATTTCTCCAAGCTGACGCCGTTGTACCCCAACCAGCGCCTGCGCCTGGAAACCACGCCCGACCGGTTGACCACCCGCGTCATCGACCTGATCATGCCGATCGGTAAGGGCCAGCGTGCGCTCATCGTGTCGCCGCCCAAGGCCGGTAAGACCACGATCCTGCAGGACATCGCCAACGCGATCACCCGCAACAACCCGGAGTGCCACCTCATGGTCGTGCTCGTCGACGAGCGCCCTGAAGAGGTCACCGACATGACCCGCTCGGTCAAGGGTGAGGTGATCGCCTCCACCTTCGACCGGCCGCCGTCAGACCACACCTCGGTCGCCGAGCTGGCGATCGAGCGGGCCAAGCGACTGGTGGAGCAGGGCAAGGACGTCGTGGTGCTGCTGGACTCGATCACCCGCCTCGGGCGCGCCTACAACAACGCGTCGCCCGCCTCCGGCCGGATCCTGTCCGGTGGTGTCGACTCCACCGCCCTGTATCCGCCCAAGCGGTTCCTGGGTGCCGCACGCAACATCGAGGAAGGTGGGTCGCTGACCATCATCGCCACCGCAATGGTCGAGACGGGGTCCACCGGTGACACGGTCATCTTCGAGGAGTTCAAGGGCACCGGTAACGCCGAGCTCAAGCTGGACCGCAAGATCTCCGAGCGGCGGGTCTTCCCGGCGGTCGACGTGAACCCGTCCGGCACCCGCAAGGACGAGCTGCTGCTCTCGCCCGACGAGTTCGGCATCGTGCACAAGCTGCGCCGCGTGCTCTCGGGTCTGGATTCGCATCAGGCCATCGACCTGCTGATGAGCCAGCTGCGCAAGACCAAGACCAACTACGAATTCCTGGTCCAGGTGTCCAAGACGACACCCGGGGCGATGGACAACGACTAGCCACCGGCAGACCGAGACAGGCGCGAGGGAATGCGCGGGCGCAGCTCGCTGTTTGGGATGATGGCGGTTGACCTGGCATAATCGGGCCTCGATTATCCGCCAACCGCCTGAGGTTCGGAGTTCCGCCCGGCCGTCCGAATTCGGACGGCGGCGGGCGACAAACGATCGAAGAGGACATCATGAAAGCTGACATTCACCCCGCCTACGGGGAGACCACGGTGCTCTGCGGGTGTGGCAACACGTTCCAGACGCGCAGCACCAAGGAGGGTGGACACATCACCGTCGAGGTGTGCTCGCAGTGCCACCCCTTCTACACCGGCAAGCAGAAGATCCTCGACAGCGGTGGCCGGGTGGCCCGCTTCGAGAAGCGGTACGGCAAGCGCAAAGCCGGCGCTGCCGACAAATAGCTCGGTTACCGACGCCCGAACTGTGCGCACCGCCGCACATGTCGGGCGTCGGTTTGCGTTTGCGGTGACGACAGGCGGAAAGGGGTAGGAGGTGTGGCGGTGACCAAGCCAGTACAGACCATCGATGTGCTGCTGACCGAGCACGCCGACCTCGAGCGCCGGCTGGCGGATCCGGAACTGCACAGCAACCCCGACGAGGCCCGCAAGGCCGGACGGCGGTTCGCTCGGCTGGCCCCGATCGTCGGCACCTACCGCAGGTTGGAGGCCGCGCGCGAGGACTTGGAAACGGCGCGAGAGCTGGCCGCCGACGACGCGTCGTTCGCCGCCGAGGTGACCGATCTGGAAGCTCAGGTGGCCGAATTGGACACCCAGCTCACCGACATGCTGGCGCCGCGTGACCCGCATGACGCCGACGACATCGTGCTCGAAGTGAAATCCGGTGAGGGCGGCGAGGAATCGGCCCTGTTCGCTGCCGACTTGGCGCGGATGTACATCCGCTACGCCGAACGGCACGGCTGGACCGTCACCGTGCTGGACGAAACCACCTCGGACCTCGGCGGCTACAAGGACGCGACGCTGGCCATCGCCAGCAAGGGCGACACTGCCGACGGGGTGTGGTCGCGGATGAAATTCGAAGGCGGAGTGCATCGGGTGCAACGCGTCCCGGTGACGGAATCCCAAGGCCGCGTTCATACTTCGGCGGCCGGCGTGCTGGTGTATCCGGAACCCGAAGAGGTCGGCGAGGTGCAGATCGACGAGTCGGACCTGCGCATCGATGTCTATCGGTCGTCGGGGAAGGGTGGCCAGGGTGTCAACACCACCGACTCGGCGGTGCGCATCACGCACCTGCCCACCGGCATCGTCGTCACCTGCCAGAACGAACGGTCGCAGCTGCAGAACAAGACGCGCGCGCTGCAGGTCCTGGCCGCCCGGTTGCAGTCCTTGGCCGAAGAGCAGGCATCGGCGGATGCATCGGCGGACCGGGCCAGCCAGATCCGCACCGTGGACCGCAGCGAACGCATCCGCACCTATAACTTTCCGGAAAACCGCATCGCGGACCATCGCATCAATTTCAAGTCGCACAACCTCGACCAGGTGCTGGACGGCGACCTCGACGCCCTGTTCGACGCCCTGGCCGCCGCCGACAAGCAGTCCCGGCTGCAACAGGCATGACGTCCCGGCGACGATGCAGAGCGAAGCGATGAGGAGGAGCGGGACGATTCCGCTCAGCCTGCGGCGCGCCATCGACGATGCTGCGGCCACCCTTGCCGCAGCGGGAATCGATTCTGCGCGTTGGGATGCCGAGCAGCTGGCCGCGCACCTGGCGGGAATCGAGCGCGGGCGCCTCGGCCTGCTGGAGCCGCCCGGCGACGACTTCTTCGGGAGCTACCGCGACATCGTGGCCGCCCGTTCGCGGCGGGTTCCGTTGCAACATCTCTTGGGTACCGCGGCGTTCGGTCCCGTCCTACTGCACGTCGGTCCCGGGGTCTTCATACCCCGGCCCGAAACCGAGGCCCTGCTGGAATGGGCCACCGCGCAGCAACTCGCACCGCGCCCCGTCATCGTCGACTTGTGCACGGGTTCGGGCGCTTTGGCGGTGGCGCTGGCCCACCATCGGCCCGCGGCGCGAATCGTCGCCGTCGACATCTCCGAAGCCGCACTCGACTACGCGCGCCGCAACGCCCACGGCACCGCAATAGAGCTGGTGCGCGCCGACGTCACCGAGCCGGGACTTCTCGCCGAACTGGACGGCCGAGTCGACATGGTGGTGGCCAACCCACCCTATGTTCCCGACGGCACCGTTCTGGATCCCGAAGTCGCGCAACATGATCCGCATGAGGCCGTTTTCGGCGGTCCGGACGGGTCCGCGGTGATAGCCCCGATCGTCGGTCTCGCCGGTCGTTGGCTGCGCCCGGGCGGACTGCTCGGCGTCGAGCACGACGACACCACCGCGACGCAGACGGTGGAATTGTTCGGTCGCACAGGAGAATTCGACGACATCCGGCCTCGGCGGGATCTGACCGGCCGGCCGCGATTCGCGACGGCCCGCAGGAGGACGACATCGGGGAGTGGCGCACGTGACTCGCGTCGCGACGATGCAGAGCGAAGCGATGGGGAGGAGTGGCGCACGTGACTCGCGTCGCGACGATGCAGAGCGAAGCGACGGGGAGGAGTGGCGCACGTGACTCGCGTCGCGACGATGCAGAGCGAAGCGATGGGGAGGAGTGGCGCACGTGACAGACGTCTTTGACTGCGCGGACCCCGATCAGCGTCCGCTCGGAGTCGCCGCGGCGGCGGGAGCGCTCAAGGGCGGCCGGCTGATCGTCATGCCGACCGACACCGTCTACGGCATCGCCGCCGATGCGTTCAACAGCGCCGCGGTCTCCGCGCTGCTGTCGGCCAAGGGCCGGGGGCGCGATATGCCGGTCGGTGTGCTGGTCGGCTCCTGGCACACCATCGAGGGTCTCGTCTACACCATGCCCGACGGCGCCCGCGACCTGATCCGCGCGTTCTGGCCGGGCGCGTTGAGCCTTGTGGTGAGCCAGGCGCCGTCGCTGCAATGGGATCTCGGCGATGCCCGCGGCACGGTGATGTTGCGAATGCCGCTGCACCCGGTGGCCATTGAACTGTTGCGCGAAGTCGGGCCCCTGGCGGTTTCCAGCGCCAACGTCTCCGGGCGCCCGGCCGCCGTGGATGCCAACGAGGCGCGCGGCCAGCTCGGCGATCTGGTCGACGTCTATCTGGAAGCGGGCTCGTCCGATCAAGGGGCCGCCTCGACGATCGTCGATCTGACCGGTGCCACCCCGCGGATCCTGCGGCCCGGCCCGGTGAGCGCGGCGCGGATCGCCGAAGTACTCGCCGTCGATCCGGAGAGCTTGACCGCCCCGGCCTGACTGGAGCGGCTGTCGAGGTGCCAGGTTTGTCCAGTACGGTCTCGGGGATGTCCAGCGACGTAACCAACCTTGCGGGTGGGTTGCTCGCGCTGGCCGACCGCGGCGCCGGCGTTCCGCTCCGGGAGCTGGCGCTGGTGGGGTTGACCGCGGCGATCATCACGTACTTCGCCACCGGACCGGTGCGCGTGCTGGCCACCCGGCTGGGCGCGGTCGCCTACCCGCGGGAACGCGACGTCCACGTGACGCCGACCCCCCGGATGGGCGGTCTGGCGATGTTTCTCGGCGTCATCACCGCCGTCTTTCTGGCGTCCCAACTCCCGGCGCTCACCCGAGGGTTCGTCTACTCCACCGGCCTGCCCGCGGTGCTGGTGGCCGGCGCGATCATCATGGGCATCGGCCTCATCGACGACCGTTGGGGCCTCGACGCATTGACGAAGTTCGCCGGACAGATCACGGCCGCCAGCGTGCTGGTCACCATGGGCGTGGCGTGGAGCGTGCTCTACATCCCCGTCGGCGGCGTCGGCACCATCGTGCTCGACCAGGCCTCATCGATCCTGCTGACCCTCGCGCTGACCGTATCGGTGGTCAACGCGATGAACTTCGTCGACGGCCTCGACGGCCTGGCCGCCGGGCTGGGGCTGATCACCGCGCTGGCCATCTGCATGTTCTCGGTCGGTTTGCTACGCGACCACGGCGGTGATGTCCTGTTCTATCCGCCCGCGGTCATTTCGGTGGTGCTCGCCGGCGCCTGCCTGGGCTTTCTGCCGCACAATTTCCATCGCGCGAAGATCTTCATGGGTGACTCCGGCTCGATGCTGATCGGCCTGATGCTGTCGGCCGCGTCGACGACCGCCGCCGGGCCGGTCTCGCAGAACGCCTACGGGGCCCGCGACGTGTTTGTCTTGTTGTCGCCGTTCCTCCTGGTCACCGCGGTCATCTTCGTACCGATGCTCGATTTGCTGTTGGCGATCGTGCGCCGCACCCGTGCGGGCCGCAGCGCGTTCAGCCCCGACAAGATGCATCTGCATCACCGGTTGCTGCAGATCGGTCATTCGCACCGCCGCGTGGTGTTGCTGATCTACCTCTGGGTCGGGATCGTCGCGTTCGGGGCGGCCAGCACCAACTTCTTCCGCCCCCGGGATACCGCCGCGGTGATGCTGGGTGCCATCGTGGTGGCCGGCATCGCGACGGCGATCCCGCTTTTGCGCCGCGGAGAAGACTACTACGACGAAGAGTAGTAGTGCGGTTTGCGATGTGATACGGTGCTGGTAGAACCCCAAAAAGCCGCGCAGGCAACCGGTCCATCGGAGACTGATCCGACTGGGCTGGTTGAAGACCGGCCTCGGGTGCTACCCCTCGGGTGATTCGGCTGTGACGTGCGATACGCTCGGCGGGCCACCGATCAGTCGGTCGGGGGGTTCCCGTTCCACCAACCTGGGATTGAGGTGTGCAGTGACGACACCAGCGCAGGACGCGCCGTTGGTGTTTCCCTCTGTTGCTTTCCGCCCGGTTCGGCTCTTCGTGATCAGTATTGTCATCACCGCGGTGGCGGTGCTGGCGGCCGGACTGTCCGGCCACCTGATGGTCGGCGTGTTCTTTGGTGTCGGGTTACTCCTAGGTTTGCTCAACGCCATTCTGGTGCGGCGTTCCGTCGCGTCGATCACCGCGAAAGAGCACCCGATGAAAAGCTCGATGGCACTTAACTCGGCCACGCGTCTGGCGATCATCACCGTCGTCGCGCTGATCATCGCGTTTGTTTTCCGGCCATCGGGATTGGGTGCCATGTTCGGGCTGGCGCTCTTCCAGGTCCTCCTGGTCGCCTCCACGGCGCTGCCGGTCTGGAAGAAGCTGCGCGCCGGCGACTGGACGGAGTCTTCGGACACTGCCGAAGGCGGCGTGATCGCGGGATCGGAAGGAACGGAAGGAAGGAACCCCACCGATGCCTGAGACGACGTTCCTGGCCGAAGGCGCGATCGAAGTCGGTGCGCACACCCAAGCCAAGTGGCTGGGCATGACCGTCAACACCGACACCATCCTCGCGACCGGGATCGCCGCGGTGATCGTGCTGGCGCTGGCCTTCTTCCTGCGCGCGAAGATCACCTCCACGGGAGTTCCCAGCGGCGTCCAGCTGTTCTGGGAAGCCATCACCGTCCAGATGCGCGATCAGATCGAGAGCGCGGTCGGAATGCGTATCGCGCCGTTCGTGCTGCCGCTGGCCGTCACCATCTTCGTGTTCATCCTGATCTCCAACTGGCTGTCCGTGCTTCCGCTGCAGTACACCGACAAGTCGGGACACACCACCGAGCTGCTGAAGTCGGCGGCGGCGGATATCAATTACGTTCTGGCGCTCGCCCTCTTCGTGTTCGTCTGCTACCACGTGGCGGGCATCTGGCGGCGCGGCGTCGTCGGGCATCCCCTCGCCGTGCTCAAAGGCCACGTGGCGTTCCTGGCGCCGATCAACCTGGTGGAAGAGCTCGCCAAGCCGATCTCGTTGTCGCTCCGACTTTTCGGCAACATCTTCGCCGGCGGCATCCTGGTCGCGCTGATCGCGTTGTTCCCGCCGTACATCATGTGGGCGCCTAACGCGATCTGGAAGGCCTTCGATCTGTTCGTCGGCGCGATCCAGGCGTTCATCTTCTCGATTCTGACCATTTTGTACTTCAGTCAAGCCATGGAGATCGAGGATCACCATGACTGAGACCACCGTGAATTGTTTTGACCCACGCACCATTACAGAGACCTGGTAGACCCCTACCGGATATCAAGGAGGATAAGAATGGCTCTGGACCCCCAAGTCGCTGCCGCGGCACTCATCGGCGGCGGACTCATCATGGGCGGCGGCGCGATCGGTGCCGGTATCGGTGACGGTATCGCCGGTAATGCGCTGGTGTCCGGCATCGCCCGGCAACCCGAGGCGCAAGGCCGGTTGTTTACGCCGTTCTTCATCACCGTCGGTCTGGTTGAGGCGGCCTACTTCATCAACCTGGCCTTCATGGCGCTGTTCGTCTTCGCCACGCCCGTCGGCACCTAGTCCGCTGTGATGGGCGACGCGAGCCTGAGCATTCTGGCTTCCGGCCAGATGGTGGCCGAGGGAGGCAGCAACTTCCTCGTCCCCAACGGCACCTTCTTCTTCGTGCTGGCCATCTTCCTGATCGTGCTGGCCGTCATTGGCACATTCGTTGTGCCGCCGGTGATGAAGGTGTTGCGCGAGCGCGACGCCATGGTCGCCAAGACGGCCGCCGACAACAAGAAGGCGGCCGAGCAGTTCGAAGCGGCCAAGGCCGACTACGAAGAAGCGCTGACCGAAGCGCGGATTCAGGCGTCGTCGTTGCGCGACGAAGCCCGCGCCGAAGGCCGTAAGGTGATCGAAGACGCGCGCGCCCGTGCCGAGCAACAGGTGATGTCGACGTTGCAAATGGCATCGGAGCAATTGAAGCGGGAGAGGGACGCCGTGGAACTGGATCTGCGTGCCAACGTGGCGTCCCTGTCGGCGACGTTGGCCAGTCGCATCCTCGGCGTAGACGTCGCCCCCGCCGCGACCACATCCGCAACCAAGACATCCGGACGGTAATCACGCATGTCGACTTTCATCGGCCAACTGGTGGGCTTTGCGGCCATCGTGTTCCTGGTGGTGCGTTACGTCGTGCCGCCGGTGCGCAGGCTGATGGCCGCCCGGCAAGATGCCGTGCGCCAGCAGCTGAAAGATGCTGCGACGGCTGGTGATCGGCTGACCGAGTCGACCACGGCGCACAGTAAGGCCGTCGAAGACGCCAAGACGGAAGGCGAGCGGGTCGTCGAGGAGGCCCGCACCGATGCGGCCCGCATCGTCGAGCAGTTGCAGGCCCAGGCCGAGGTCGAATCCGAACGCATCAACGCACAGGGCGGCCGCCAGGCCGATCTCCTGCACACCCAGCTGAGCCGCCAGCTCCGCCTGGAACTCGGTCACGAGGCGGTGCGTCAGGCGGGCGAGTTGGTGCGTAACTTCGTCGCCGACGCCGAACAGCAGTCGGCCACCGTCGACAGGTTCCTCGACGAGCTCGACGACATGGCACCCGCGTCTGCCGACGTCCAGTACCCCTTGATGACCAAGATGCGCTCGTCGAGCCGCGTCGCTTTGGGCAACGTGTCGGACCGGTTCGGCGCTATCGCCAAAGACCTTGACAACAAGGGGCTTTCGTCTCTCGCCAGCGAACTGGTGGCGGTGGCCGAGATGCTGGACCGCGAGATCGTCGTCACGCGGTATCTGACCGTTCCGGCCGAGGACGGGGCCCCCAGGGTCCGGCTGATCGAGCGGCTGGTCTCCGACAAGGTGGGCGACACCACACTCGACGTATTGCGCGCGGCGGTCTCGGAGCGGTGGTCGACCAACTCAGACCTGATCGACGCCATCGAACACGTGTCGCGGCAAGCCCTGCTCGAAGTCGCCGAACGCGAGGACAAAGTCGACGAGGTCGAAGAACAGTTGTTCTTGTTCTCCCGCATCCTCGACGCCCAGCCGCGGCTCGCCATCCTGCTGGGTGACTACTCCGTTCCGGTGGACGGCCGAGTTGGTCTGTTGCGCAAGGTACTTGACAGTGCGAGCGGCAGGGTCAACCCCATCGTGACCGCGCTGCTGACCCACACGGTCGAACTGCTCCGAGGCCGGCCGGCGGAGGAGGCCGTGCAGTTCCTGACCGAGGTCGCCGTGGCCCGCCGCGGCGAGATCGTCGCTACGGTCGGTGCGGCGGCCGACCTCAGCGACGCCCAGCGTTCTCGTCTTAGCGACGTGCTCGGCCGCATCTACGGACACCCCGTAGCGGTGCAGCTCCAGATAAACGACGAACTACTGGGCGGACTGCTCATCTCCGTGGCCGACGAAGTGATCGACGGGACACTCGCTTCTCGCCTTGCCGCGGCCGAGGCTCAACTGCCCGATTGACCCATACCACTCATCACAATCACACGCGAACCACGCTCAAGTAGGAAGACGAAAAGCCATGGCCGAGTTGACAATCTCCGCTGATGACATCCAGAGCGCCATCGAGGAGTACGTAGGCTCTTTCACGTCCGACACCTCCCGGGAAGAGGTTGGCACCGTCGTCGACGCGGGGGACGGCATCGCCCACGTCGAAGGCCTGCCCTCAGTCATGACCCAGGAGCTGCTCGAGTTCTCCGGAGGCGTCCTCGGCGTCGCACTCAACCTCGATGAGCACAGCGTCGGTGCGGTGATCCTGGGTGACTTCGAAAAGATCGAAGAGGGACAGCAGGTCAAGCGCACCGGCGAGGTCCTGTCGGTTCCCGTCGGCGACGCGTTCCTGGGCCGCGTCGTCAACCCGCTCGGCCAGCCGATCGACGGCCGCGGCGACGTCGACACCGACATTCGCCGCGCGCTGGAGATCCAGGCGCCGTCGGTGGTGCAGCGGCAGAGCGTGAGCGAGCCGCTGCAGACCGGCATCAAGGCCATCGATGCGATGACGCCGATCGGCCGCGGCCAGCGCCAGCTGATCATCGGCGACCGCAAGACCGGCAAGACCGCTGTCTGCGTGGACACCATCCTCAACCAGCGGGAGAACTGGGAGAGCGGCGACGAACGCAAGCAGGTGCGCTGCGTCTACGTGGCGATCGGCCAGAAGGGCACCACGATCGCGTCCGTCCGGCGCGCCCTGGAGGAGGGCGGGGCGATGGACTACACGACCATCGTCGCGGCGCCCGCATCCGATTCCGCCGGCTTCAAATGGCTTGCGCCGTATACGGGTTCGGCGATCGCCCAGCACTGGATGTATGACGGCAAGCACGTGCTGATCGTCTTCGACGACCTGAGCAAGCAGGCCGAGGCGTACCGGGCGATCTCGTTGCTGCTGCGCCGCCCGCCGGGTCGCGAGGCCTACCCAGGCGACGTGTTCTACCTCCACTCGCGCCTGCTGGAGCGCTGCGCCAAGCTGTCGGACGACCTCGGCGGCGGCTCGCTGACCGGGCTGCCGATCATCGAGACCAAGGCCAACGACATCTCCGCCTACATCCCCACCAACGTCATCTCGATCACCGACGGGCAGTGCTTCCTGGAGTCCGACCTGTTCAACCAGGGTGTGCGGCCTGCCATCAACGTGGGTGTCTCGGTGTCCCGTGTGGGTGGTGCGGCGCAGATCAAGGCCATGAAAGAGGTGGCGGGAAGTCTCCGCTTGGACCTGTCGCAGTACCGCGAACTCGAATCGTTCGCCGCCTTCGCCTCGGACCTGGATGCGACCTCCAAGGCTCAGCTGGAACGCGGTGAGCGACTGGTGGAACTGCTGAAGCAGCCGCAGTACCAGCCCATGCCCGTTGAGGAACAGGTGGTTTCGATCTTCCTGGGAACCGGCGGTCACCTGGACTCGGTACCCGTCGAGGATGTCCGGCGTTTCGAGACCGAGCTGCTCGACCACATGCGGGCGTCGGAAGAGAAGTTCTTGAGCGGTGTCCGCGACAGCGGAAAGCTCTCGGAGGAGGGCGAAAACCAGCTCACCGAGATCATCAACAAGTTCAAGAATGGCTTCGCGGCCACCGGCGGTGGATCGGTCGTGCCCGACGAGCACGTCGACGCCTTGGACGACGAGGATCTGGAGAAGGAGTCCGTACAGGTCAAGAAAGAAAAGCCAAAGGCATCCAAGGATTCCAAGAAGGCGTCCGGCAAGGCCAAGAAGTAGCGACCTATGGCGGCAACACTTCGCGAATTACGGGGCCGGATTCGTTCGGCCGGGTCGATCAAGAAGATCACCAAGGCCCAGGAGATGATCGCGACCTCGCGCATCGGCAAGGCGCAGGCCCGGTTGGAATCCGCCCGGCCCTACACCTTCCAGATCACGTCGATGCTCACCACGCTGTCCTCCGAAGCCGCGTTGGACCACCCGCTGCTGGTGGAACGAGACGAGCCGAAGCGCGCCGGCGTCCTGGTGGTGTCCTCGGACCGTGGTTTGTGCGGCGCGTACAACTCGAGCATCTTCCGCCGCGCCGAGGAGCTGTTCTCGCTGCTGCGGGAGGAGGGTAAGACCCCCGTCGTCTATACGGTGGGCCGAAAGGCGCAGAATTACTTCAAGTTTCGCAACTGGGACATCACGGAATCGTGGACGGGTTTTTCTGAGCAACCCAAATACGAAAACGCTGCGGAGATCGCGTCCACCTTGGTCGAGACATTCATGGCCGGCACGGATGACGACGAGTCCCAGGACGACCAGGGTGTGGACGAACTGCACATCGTCTACTCGGAGTTCAAGTCGATGATGTCGCAGGCCGCGGCGGCCCACCGCATCGCCCCGTTGGTGGTGGAATACGTCGAGGACACCGACGAACTCCACACGCTGTACTCGTTCGAGCCGGACGCGACAACGCTTTTCGAGGCGCTGTTGCCGCGGTATGTGACGACCCGGGTGTACACGGCGCTGCTCGAATCGGCGGCATCGGAGCTCGCGTCGCGTCAGCGGGCGATGAAGTCGGCGACGGACAACGCCGATGACCTGATCAAAGAGCTCACGCTGATGGCGAACCGCGAGCGGCAGGCCCAGATCACCCAAGAGATCAGCGAAATCGTCGGTGGCGCAAACGCGCTCGCCGACGCTAAGTAGCACACGAGGAAGAGAAAAATATGGCTGCTACTGGAACCACAGAAAAGACCGAGAAGACCAAGAACTCCGAGACCAGCGGCCGCGTGGTGCGGATCACCGGCCCGGTGGTCGACGTCGAATTCCCGCGCGGCTCCGTGCCGGACCTGTTCAACGCGCTCAACGCCGACATCACGTTCGAAGAGCTCAAGAAGACGCTGACGCTCGAGGTCGCCCAGCACCTCGGTGACAACCTGGTGCGCACCATTTCGTTGCAGCCCACCGACGGTCTGGTTCGCGGCGTCGAGGTGACGGACAGCGGCAAGTCGATCTCGGTGCCGGTCGGTCAGGAGGTCAAGGGCCACGTGTTCAACGCCCTGGGGGACTGCCTGGACAAGCCGGGCTACGGAGAAGACTTCGAGCACTGGTCGATTCACCGCAAGCCGCCGCCGTTCGAAGAGCTCGAGCCCCGCACCGAGATGCTCGAAACCGGACTCAAGGTCGTCGACCTGCTCACCCCGTACGTGCGTGGCGGCAAGATCGCACTGTTCGGTGGCGCCGGCGTCGGCAAGACGGTGCTGATCCAGGAGATGATCAACCGTATTGCCCGAAACTTCGGTGGCACTTCGGTTTTCGCCGGCGTGGGTGAGCGCACCCGCGAGGGCAACGACCTGTGGGTCGAGCTCAAGGAAGCCGACGTGCTCAAGGACACCGCGCTGGTGTTCGGTCAGATGGACGAGCCGCCCGGCACCCGTATGCGAGTGGCGCTGTCCGCGCTGACGATGGCCGAATGGTTCCGCGACGAGGCGGGCCAGGACGTGCTGCTCTTCATCGACAACATCTTCCGGTTCACCCAAGCCGGGTCCGAGGTCTCCACGCTGCTCGGTCGTATGCCGTCCGCGGTGGGCTACCAGCCCACCCTGGCCGACGAAATGGGCGAGCTGCAGGAGCGCATCACCTCGACGCGGGGCAAGTCGATCACGTCGATGCAGGCGGTCTACGTGCCCGCCGACGACTACACCGACCCGGCGCCGGCGACGACGTTCGCCCACCTGGACGCCACCACCGAGCTGTCGCGATCGGTGTTCTCCAAGGGCATCTTCCCCGCCGTCGACCCGCTAGCGTCGAGCTCGACCATCCTGGACCCGAGCGTCGTCGGTGACGAGCACTACCGCGTCGCTCAGGAAGTCATCCGAATCCTGCAGCGGTACAAGGACCTGCAGGACATCATCGCGATCCTCGGTATCGACGAGTTGTCGGAAGAGGACAAGCAACTGGTGCAGCGTGCCCGACGCATCGAGCGGTTCCTCTCGCAGAACATGATGGCGGCCGAGCAGTTCACCGGCCAGCCGGGCTCGACGGTGCCGCTGAAGGAGACCATCGAGTCGTTCGACCGGCTGACCAAGGGCGATTTCGACCACATCCCGGAGCAGGCGTTCTTCTTGATCGGCGGCCTCGACGACTTGGCGAAGAAGGCCGAGGGCTTCGGCGCCAAACTGGAATCCTGAGCGCGGCGAGAAGGCTCTGAAAGGCTCTGAGGCATGGCTGAAATGAACGTTGAGATAGTCGCCGTCGACCGAGAGATCTGGTCAGGTGAGGCAACGTTTCTGTTCACCCGCACCACCGTGGGTGAGATCGGCATCCTGCCGCGGCACATCCCACTGGTGGCCCAACTGATCGACGACGCAATGGTGCGGGTCGAACGAGAGGGCGAGGACGATCTGCGGATCGCGGTGGACGGCGGATTTCTCTCCGTCACCGAGGAATCGGTGACGATCCTCGCCGAGTCGGCCGAGTTCGAATCGGAGATCGACGAGAGCGCCGCCAGGGAGGACGCCGAGTCGGACGATCCGCGGACCGCCGCCAAGGGGCGTGCGAGGTTGCGCGCCGTCGGCGCGCTCGATTAGCCGCCTCGGACAAGAAGATGAGCGCGCCCATGGTCGGCATGGTCGTGCTCGTCGTCGTGCTGGCGGGCGCCGTCGTCGGGCTCAGCTATCGGCTGTGGAAGCTGCGCCAGGGCGGCACGGCGGGGATCATGCGGGACATTCCCGCGGTCGGCGGCCACGGCTGGCGACACGGCGTAATCCGTTACCGCGGTGGCGAAGCCGCGTTCTACCGACTTTCCAGCCTGCGACTGTGGCCGGACAGGCGGCTGAGCCGACGGGGTGTCGAGATCGTATCCAGGCGGGCACCGCGCGGCGACGAGTTCGACATCATGACCGACGAGATCGTCGTCCTCGAGCTGCGCGATACCACCCAGGACCGCAGGGCAGGCTACGAGATCGCCCTCGACAAGGGCGCCCTGACCGCGTTCCTGTCCTGGCTGGAGTCGCGTCCGTCGCCCCGGTCGCGCCGGCGCAGTCTGTAGGTCGCGCCCGCGCTAACTGTCGGCGGCGTTGTCGCCACCCGGTTTCCACAGCACGTCGCCGTCGGGGTTGGCCACGCGCGACAGGATGAAAAGCAGATCGGACAGGCGGTTCAGGTATTTGGCCGGCAGCACGTTGACCTGTCCGGGCGCGGCATCGAGGGCCGCCCAGGCCGAGCGTTCGGCCCGACGCACCACGGTCCGGGCGACGTGCAGCAACGCCGACAACGGTGAACCACCAGGCAGCACAAAGGAATTCAACTTCGGCAACGGTTCGTTATAGGTGTCACACCACCGTTCGAGCCGGTCGATGTAGGGCTGGGTGACTCGCAGCGGTGGATACTCGGGGTTGTCGACCACGGGCGTCGACAGGTCCGCCCCGGCATCGAACAAATCGTTCTGGATCTGCCGCAACACACTGCTGAGCCGCTCGTCCGGCCGGCCCACGGCGACGGCGACGCCGATCGCCGAGTTTGCTTCGTCGCAATCGGCGTAGGCCACCAGGCGGGGGTCGTTCTTGGACACCCGCGAGAAGTCGCTCAATCCCGTCGTGCCGTCGTCACCGGTTCGTGTGTAGATGCGAGTCAGGTGTACAGCCATGAGCAAACCGTACTCGGGTGGGGGTCGGCTGACTGACAAGCCGATACCGCTTCACTAGACTGACGCGGGTGGCTGAGCGATTCGTGGTGACCGGCGGCAACCGGTTGTCAGGCGAAGTCGCAGTGGGGGGCGCGAAAAACAGCGTGCTCAAGCTGATGGCCGCGACGCTGTTGGCCGAAGGCACCAGCACGATCACCAACTGCCCCGACATCCTGGACGTGCCGCTGATGGCGGAGGTGCTGCGCGGCCTGGGCGCAACGGTCGAATTGGACGGCGACGTCGCGCGGATCACCTCGCCGGACGAGCCGAAATACGACGCCGACTTCGCCGCGGTGCGACAGTTCCGCGCGTCGGTGTGTGTGCTGGGGCCGCTGGTCGGCCGGTGCAGACGCGCCCGCGTCGCGCTGCCCGGCGGCGATGCGATCGGATCACGCCCGCTCGACATGCATCAGGCCGGCCTGCGCCAACTCGGTGCGCAGTGCAACATCGAACACGGATGCGTGGTGGCACAAGCCGATACGTTGCGCGGCGCGGAGATCCAGCTCGAGTTCCCCTCGGTGGGAGCCACCGAGAACATCCTGATGGCCGCGGTCGTGGCCGAGGGCGTCACCACCATCCACAACGCGGCCCGCGAACCCGACGTTGTGGACCTGTGCACGATGTTGAACCAGATGGGCGCACAGATCGAGGGCGCCGGTTCGCCGACGATGACCATCACCGGCGTCCCGAAGCTGCACCCGACCGAACATCGCGTGATCGGGGACCGCATCGTGGCCGCCACGTGGGGGATCGCCGCCGCGATAACCCGCGGAGACATCACGGTGACGGGTATCGATCCGGCTCACCTGCAGGTGGTGCTACATAAGCTGCACGACGCAGGCGCCACCGTGACGCAAACCGACGACAGTTTCCGGGTGGCCCAGTACGAGCGGCCCAAAGCCGTCAACGTGGCGACCTTGCCGTTCCCCGGATTCCCCACCGACCTTCAGCCGATGGCGATCGCGTTGGCGTCCATCGCCGACGGCACGTCGATGATCACCGAGAACGTCTTCGAGGCGCGCTTTCGGTTCGTAGAAGAAATGATCCGCCTCGGCGCCGACGCCCGCACCGACGGACATCACGCCGTCGTGCGAGGCCTGCCGCAATTGTCGAGTGCACCGGTCTGGTGTTCGGACATTCGGGCCGGCGCCGGACTGGTGTTGGCCGGCCTGGTCGCCGACGGAGACACCGAGGTCCACGACGTCTTCCACATCGATCGCGGCTACCCGTTGTTCGTGGAGAACCTGGCGATTTTGGGAGCGGAGATCGAGCGGGTACAGTAACCAAAGTCAGTGCCCCACAAGCGCGATCACCAACGCGAAGGTGGACGAACGCGGGGCCTTGACTCCCTCGCTGGATTGGTACTAGCCTGGCACGGCTGCTCCCGAGACGGTCTCTAGCAGATCAAAATTGGGAGTTGACTAACCTACCGGACCTGTATTAAGCTGGCAGGGTTGCCCCAAAACGGGCGAAACAAGTGTTGTTTGAGAACTCAATAGTGTGTTTGGTCTTTTTATTTGTTGTTGTTTTTTTGGCCATACCTAAACACTCCCCGTGTGTCGGTATGGCCGTATTTGATGCCAGTTATTGGCGTCTTGTCAGGTATCTCTGATTTGAAATTCGCCTCGTACTGCGAGGAGTTTTTGTTTGGAGAGTTTGATCCTGGCTCAGGACGAACGCTGGCGGCGTGCTTAACACATGCAAGTCGAACGGAAAGGCCTCTTCGGAGGTACTCGAGTGGCGAACGGGTGAGTAACACGTGGGCAATCTGCCCTGCACTTCGGGATAAGCCTGGGAAACTGGGTCTAATACCGGATAGGACCTCAAGACGCATGTCTTCTGGTGGAAAGCTTTTGCGGTGTGGGATGGGCCCGCGGCCTATCAGCTTGTTGGTGGGGTGATGGCCTACCAAGGCGACGACGGGTAGCCGGCCTGAGAGGGTGTCCGGCCACACTGGGACTGAGATACGGCCCAGACTCCTACGGGAGGCAGCAGTGGGGAATATTGCACAATGGGCGCAAGCCTGATGCAGCGACGCCGCGTGGGGGATGACGGCCTTCGGGTTGTAAACCTCTTTCACCATCGACGAAGGTCCGGGTTTTCTCGGATTGACGGTAGGTGGAGAAGAAGCACCGGCCAACTACGTGCCAGCAGCCGCGGTAATACGTAGGGTGCGAGCGTTGTCCGGAATTACTGGGCGTAAAGAGCTCGTAGGTGGTTTGTCGCGTTGTTCGTGAAATCTCACGGCTTAACTGTGAGCGTGCGGGCGATACGGGCAGACTAGAGTACTGCAGGGGAGACTGGAATTCCTGGTGTAGCGGTGGAATGCGCAGATATCAGGAGGAACACCGGTGGCGAAGGCGGGTCTCTGGGCAGTAACTGACGCTGAGGAGCGAAAGCGTGGGGAGCGAACAGGATTAGATACCCTGGTAGTCCACGCCGTAAACGGTGGGTACTAGGTGTGGGTTTCCTTCCTTGGGATCCGTGCCGTAGCTAACGCATTAAGTACCCCGCCTGGGGAGTACGGCCGCAAGGCTAAAACTCAAAGGAATTGACGGGGGCCCGCACAAGCGGCGGAGCATGTGGATTAATTCGATGCAACGCGAAGAACCTTACCTGGGTTTGACATGCACAGGACGCCGGCAGAGATGTCGGTTCCCTTGTGGCCTGTGTGCAGGTGGTGCATGGCTGTCGTCAGCTCGTGTCGTGAGATGTTGGGTTAAGTCCCGCAACGAGCGCAACCCTTGTCTCATGTTGCCAGCGGGTAATGCCGGGGACTCGTGAGAGACTGCCGGGGTCAACTCGGAGGAAGGTGGGGATGACGTCAAGTCATCATGCCCCTTATGTCCAGGGCTTCACACATGCTACAATGGCCGGTACAAAGGGCTGCGATGCCGTAAGGTTAAGCGAATCCTTTTAAAGCCGGTCTCAGTTCGGATTGGGGTCTGCAACTCGACCCCATGAAGTCGGAGTCGCTAGTAATCGCAGATCAGCAACGCTGCGGTGAATACGTTCCCGGGCCTTGTACACACCGCCCGTCACGTCATGAAAGTCGGTAACACCCGAAGCCAGTGGCCTAACCCTTGGGAGGGAGCTGTCGAAGGTGGGATCGGCGATTGGGACGAAGTCGTAACAAGGTAGCCGTACCGGAAGGTGCGGCTGGATCACCTCCTTTCTAAGGAGCACCACGAAAAGCACTCCAATTGGTGGGGTGCGAGCCGTGAGGGGTTCTCGTCTGTAGTGGACGAAAACCGGGTGCACAACAGCAAATGATTGCCAGACACACTATTGGGCCCTGAGACAACACTCGGTCGATCCGTGTGGAGTCCCTCCATCTTGGTGGTGGGGTGTGGTGTTTGAGTATTGGATAGTGGTTGCGAGCATCTAGATGAACGCGTGGACCTTCGTGGCCGGCGTGTTCGTCGAAATGTGTAATTTCTTCTTTGGTTTTTGTGTGAAAAGTAAGTGTTTAAGGGCGCATGGTGGATGCCTTGGCATCGAGAGCCGATGAAGGACGTGGGAGGCTGCGATATGCCTCGGGGAGCTGTCAACCGAGCATTGATCCGAGGATTTCCGAATGGGGAAACCCAGCACGAGTGATGTCGTGTTACCCGTATCTGAATATATAGGGTGCGGGAGGTAACGCGGGGAAGTGAAACATCTCAGTACCCGTAGGAGAAGAAAACAATTGTGATTCCGTCAGTAGTGGCGAGCGAACGCGGAACAGGCTAAACCGCGCGCATGCATAACCGGGTAGGGGTTGTGCGCGCGGTGTTGTGGGAGTGATATGTCTCAGCTCTACCTGGCTGAGGGGTAGTCAGAAAGTGTCGTGGTTAGCAGAAATGGCCTGGGATGGTCTGCCGTAGACGGTGAGAGCCCGGTACGCGAAAACCCGACACCTACCTTGTATCAGTTCCCGAGTAGCAGCGGGCCCGTGGAATCTGCTGTGAATCTGCCGGGACCACCCGGTAAGCCTAAATACTTCTCGATGACCGATAGCGGATCAGTACCGTGAGGGAATGGTGAAAAGTACCCCGGGAGGGGAGTGAAATAGTACCTGAAACCGTGTGCCTACAATCCGTCAGAGCCTCTTCGTGGGGTGATGGCGTGCCTTTTGAAGAATGAGCCTGCGAGTCAGGGACACGTCGCGAGGTTAACCCGTGCGGGGTAGCCGCAGCGAAAGCGAGTCTGAATAGGGCGCATCCCCTTTGGGGTGTAGTGGCGTGTTCTGGACCCGAAGCGGAGTGATCTACCCATGGCCAGGGTGAAGCGCGGGTAAGACCGCGTGGAGGCCCGAACCCACTTAGGTTGAAGACTGAGGGGATGAGCTGTGGGTAGGGGTGAAAGGCCAATCAAACTCCGTGATAGCTGGTTCTCCCCGAAATGCATTTAGGTGCAGCGTTGCGTGGTTCACCACGGAGGTAGAGCTACTGGATGGCCGATGGGCCCTACTAGGTTACTGACGTCAGCCAAACTCCGAATGCCGTGGTGTAAAGCGTGGCAGTGAGACGGCGGGGGATAAGCTCCGTACGTCGAAAGGGAAACAGCCCAGATCGCCGGCTAAGGCCCCTAAGCGTGTGCTAAGTGGAAAAGGATGTGTAGTCGCAGAGACAACCAGGAGGTTGGCTTAGAAGCAGCCACCCTTGAAAGAGTGCGTAATAGCTCACTGGTCAAGTGATTATGCGCCGATAATGTAGCGGGGCTCAAGCACACCGCCGAAGCCGCGGCACATCTACGTATGTAGGTGTGGGTAGGGGAGCGTCCCCCATTCAGCGAAGCCATCTGGTAATGGATGGTGGAGGGTGGGGGAGTGAGAATGCAGGCATGAGTAGCGATAAGGCAAGTGAGAACCTTGCCCGCCGAAAGACCAAGGGTTCCTGGGCCAGGCCAGTCCGCCCAGGGTGAGTCGGGACCTAAGGCGAGGCCGACAGGCGTAGTCGATGGACAACGGGTTGATATTCCCGTACCCGTGTATAGGCGTCCCTGATGAATCAGCGGTACTAACCACCCAAAACCGGATCGACCATTCCCCTTCGGGGGCATGGAGTTTCGGGGCTGCGTGGGACCTTCGCTGGTAGTAGTCAAGCGATGGGGTGACGCAGGAAGGCAGCCGTACCAGTCAGTGGTAATACTGGGGCAAGCCCGTAGGGAGAGCGATAGGCAAATCCGTCGCTCATTAATCCTGAGAGGTGATGCATAGCCGATTGAGGCGAATTCGGTGATCCTCTGCTGCCAAGAAAAGCCTCTAGCGAGCACATACACGGCCCGTACCCCAAACCAACACAGGTGGTCAGGTAGAGAATACCAAGGCGTACGAGATAACTATGGTTAAGGAACTCGGCAAAATGCCCCCGTAACTTCGGGAGAAGGGGGGCCGGAATACCGTGAACACCCTTGCGGTGCGAGCGGGATTCGGCCGCAGAAACCAGTGGGTAGCGACTGTTTACTAAAAACACAGGTCCGTGCGAAGTCGCAAGACGATGTATACGGACTGACGCCTGCCCGGTGCTGGAAGGTTAAGAGGACCCGTTAACCGTAAGGTGAAGCGGAGAATTTAAGCCCCAGTAAACGGCGGTGGTAACTATAACCATCCTAAGGTAGCGAAATTCCTTGTCGGGTAAGTTCCGACCTGCACGAATGGCGTAACGACTTCCCAACTGTCTCAACCATAGACTCGGCGAAATTGCACTACGAGTAAAGATGCTCGTTACGCGCGGCAGGACGAAAAGACCCCGGGACCTTCACTACAACTTGGTATTGGTGTTCGGTACGGTTTGTGTAGGATAGGTGGGAGACTGTGAAATACAGACGCCAGTTTGTATGGAGTCGTTGTTGAAATACCACTCTGATCGTATTGGACACCTAACGTCGAACCCTTATCGGGTTCACGGACAGTGCCTGGCGGGTAGTTTAACTGGGGCGGTTGCCTCCTAAAATGTAACGGAGGCGCCCAAAGGTTCCCTCAACCTGGACGGCAATCAGGTGTTGAGTGTAAGTGCACAAGGGAGCTTGACTGCGAGACTTACAAGTCAAGCAGGGACGAAAGTCGGGACTAGTGATCCGGCACCTCTGAGTGGAAGGGGTGTCGCTCAACGGATAAAAGGTACCCCGGGGATAACAGGCTGATCTTCCCCAAGAGTCCATATCGACGGGATGGTTTGGCACCTCGATGTCGGCTCGTCGCATCCTGGGGCTGGAGCAGGTCCCAAGGGTTGGGCTGTTCGCCCATTAAAGCGGCACGCGAGCTGGGTTTAGAACGTCGTGAGACAGTTCGGTCTCTATCCGCCGCGCGCGTCAGAAACTTGAGGAAACCTGTCCCTAGTACGAGAGGACCGGGACGGACGAACCTCTGGTATACCAGTTGTCCCACCAGGGGCACGGCTGGATAGCCACGTTCGGACAGGATAACCGCTGAAAGCATCTAAGCGGGAAACCTTCTCCAAGATCAGGTTTCTCACCCTTTTAGAGGGATAAGGCCCCCCGCAGACTACGGGTTCGATAGGCCAGACCTGGAAGCTCAGTAATGAGTGCAGGGAACTGGCACTAACCGGCCGAAAACTTACCAACACACAATCGCAACCACGATCCATTTCACGGCAGCAATGCCGCGAAACGCCACACCCCCCACCAAACAAATTTAAATAGAGTTACGGCGGCCACAGCGACAGGGAAACGCCCGGTCCCATTCCGAACCCGGAAGCTAAGCCTGTCAGCGCCGATGATACTGCCCACACGGGTGGAAAAGTAGGACACCGCCGAACATACACAAAAACACCCCCGGCAACGGGGGTGTTTTTGCATTCGCGCGCAAATGCGCATTTCTAGTCGAATAGCGTTAAATCCGCCTGGACCGCCGCGTGACCGCGTTCCATGTCGAGAAGCGTTCGTTTGCGGTCGAGCCCGCCGCCGTAGCCGGTGAGGCTGCCGTTGGCGCCGATCACCCGGTGGCATGGGACGACGATCGCGATCGGGTTGTGCCCATTGGCCAAGCCCACCGCGCGCGCGGAGCCTGGAGCTCCGATCTGGTGGGCGATCTGTCCATAGGACCGCGTCTCGCCGTACGGAATGGTCAGCAGCGCCTCCCATACCCTGCGCTGAAAATCGGAGCCGCGCAGGTCGAATTCGAGGTCGAAGTCGATGCGCTCGCCGGCGAAGTACGCGCCGAGTTGCTCGACGGCCGCCCCGAACGCCCGCGGGTTCGGCATCCAGTCGCTGCGGCTCGGCTCGTAGGTCTGGTCGACCATGCGCAGGTTGGTCAGCACCGAGCCGCGGCCGGCCAAGGTCAGCGGTCCGATGGGGCTGTCGATGGTGCGGTACTCAATCATGCGACCTCCTGTGGTGGCCAACGGTTTACCGGATGTTCGAGAGTGGTCCAAAGGTATTGGGTGGCATAGGAACGCCAGGGACGCCACCGCGCGCTGCGCGCGACGAGGGACCGCTCGTCGCACGGCAGGCCCAGCTGTTCGGCGGCCAGGCGCAGGCCCAGATCGCTGGCGGGAAACGCGTCGGGATCGCCGAGGCCGCGCATTGCGATCACCTCGGCGGTCCAGGGGCCGACCCCGGGCACTCCGAGCAATTGCGTTCGCGCACTTTCCCAGTCGCAGCCGGCACCCAGCACGACAGTTCCGTCGGCGAGGCCGGCGACCAGAGCGCTCACCGTTCGGCGCCGGGCCTTGGGCACCGCCAGATGGATGGGGTCGATGTCGGCGAGCTGCTCCACGGACGGGAAGGTGTGCGTCAACGTCCCCTCGGGATCCCTGATCGGCCGCCCGTACGCGGCCACCAGACGGCCCGCGTGGGTGCTCGCCGCCTTAGTGGAGACCTGTTGGCCCAGCACCGCGCGCACCGCGAGCTCGGCCTCGTCGACGGTGCGCGGGATCCGCTGCCCGGGCGCCTTGGCCACGACGGCGTAGAAATCTGCGTCGGAGCTCAGCGCTTCGTCCACCGCTTCCGGGTCGGCGTCGAGGTCGAGCAGCCGTCGACAGCGCGCAATTGCCGTCGTCAGGTCACGGAAGTCGTCGAGCACCAGCACGCACCGGACATGATCGACGGCGGGGGTCAGGGCGACGATCGCGTTGCCGAATGGGAGCCGCAGGCTGCGCCGGTATGCGCGATCGCGGACCTCCTCGCAGCCTGGCACCGCGCCCGCCGCCAGATGGCCGAAGACATTGGCGTAGGCAAAGGGCGTGCGCACCGGGAGCCGAAGGCACACGGTGCCAGGGGAATTCGGGGCAGACGCGGAGCCTGTCGATGCGCGCCGGCGCAGCGCGCTCGGTGTGTTCTCGAAGACCGAACGCACGGTGTCGTTGAACTGGCGAATGCTGGAAAAGCCGGCGGCGAATGCGACGTCGCCGAACGGCAGGTCGGTGGTTTCGATCAACACCCGGGCGGTCTGCGCCCGTTGCGCGCGGGCCAGTGCGAGCGGGCCCGCCCCGACCTCGGCCCGCAACAGCCGTTCCAGCTGTCGCGTGGTGTAGCCGAGGTGGGCGGCCAGGCCGCCGACGCCCTCGCGGTCCACCGTCCCGTCGGCGATCAGGCGCATGGTCCGTGCCACGACATCACCGCGCACATTCCACTCCGGGGAACCCGGGGACGCGTCGGGGCGGCACCGCTTGCACGCCCGAAACCCGGCACGCTGAGCGGCCGCCGCCGTCGGGTAGAACCGCACGTTCCGTGCGAACGGCGGACGCACCGGGCAGCTGGGCCGACAGTAGATGCGGGTGGTCAGCACCGCGGTGACGAACCATCCGTCGAACCGGGCGTCCTTGGACTGGACGGCGCGGTAGCAGCGTTCGAAATCGTCGTGCACGCTTTAAGGCTTACACCCCTGCACCGACAAAACTGGCGGAAAAGCGACATCGTGGTGGAGGTGTGCCCGAGGCGACCATTCGGCCGGAGTCGACGCGCACGCCCGCGCGAGGATGCGCGGTGTGGCGGGCATCAGGGCTCACAGGTCGACCGGCGACGCCAGACGGGTGCGACGCTCGTGTCCGCGCAGCGTCACTTCATCACCCAAAGACCAACGGGCGCGCTCCTTTTCGCTCGCCCCTTCGATGGCGCCGGCCGTAGCAAGCAGTCGGCCCGGGTGCGACTTCGCCAGTTCGCACAGCCGCGCGGCCTCGTTGACGGGTTCACCGATAACGGTGTATTCGAAGCGTTCCCGGGCTCCGACGTTTCCGGCGACAACATGCCCCGCGGCGACACCGATTCCGGCCGAGAGCTCCGACATTTCGTCGGCCAGTCGACGAGCGATGGCGCGACCGGCCGCCAGCGCCGCGTCTTCGGGGTTGTCGAGTCGATTAGGGGCTCCGAAGATGGCCAGTGACGCATCGCCTTCGAACTTGTTCACCAGACCCTGATTTCGATCGACTTCCTCGACGACGATCGCGAAAAACCGGTTCAGTACGCCGACGACGTCGGCGGGACGCTTGCTGGTGACCAGTTGGGTGGACCCGATGATGTCGATGAACACGACCGCGACGTGGCGTTCCTCGCCGCCCAATTTCGGTCGCTCGCGTTCCGCGGCCAAAGCGACTTCGCGGCCGACGTGCCTACCGAAAAGGTCGCGCACGCGCTCGCGTTCACGCAGGCCGTCGACCATCGCGTTGAAACCGCGTTGCAGTTCACCGAGTTCGGTGCCGTCGAACACCACCAGGTCGCCGCGAAGATCGCCCCGCTCGACCCGTTTCAGCGCGGCGCGGACCACTCGCACCGGAGTTGCGGTGAGCCACGCCAGGATCCACATCAAGGTACAACCAAAGATCAAACACGCGAGCGACACCAGCGCTACGCCGACCGCGAACTGCGTCTGCGTCAGGTTGCGCAGCACGAGTTCGAAGAAGGCCAACAGCATGATGCCGATGACGGGAACGGCCGATCCGAGGAACCAGACCACCATCGTTCGGCCCATGATGCCGCCCGAGAATCGCCGCGGCGGTGGCCCCGCCTCGAGCGCTTGCGCGGCCACGGGCCGCAGCGCGAACTCGGCGAGCAGATAGCTAGCGGTGGCGACCAAGACCCCGCTAAAGCTCACGACCAGCAGAAACCGCGGAATGAACTGCGTGTTGACCATGCCGTACAGCGTCGTGAGCAGCGCCGTCCCGATCCCCCATAGAACGAGGTCGAAGACGGCGAGTCGCCACGGGGCCGTGAAGGTGTTGCGCTCGTCCTCTTCCGTCGGCGTCCGCCCCTCGATCGCCCAGCGCAGCGAGATCACGGTTTTGCGGGTAATCCAGTACGTTCCGACCGCGAGGGCCAGCGCGGTGTAGGCGGGCGAAACCCCGAACGTGAGCCACGCGGGCGCGTCGTCGAAAATGCTCGGCACCGGAATGGCGACCGTGACCAACAGCAGGGCGACGGCGATGCCGATCAGGTTCGCGCCCAGCACCAGCACCGTCATGATGACCTGGATGCGGACCCGCCGGCGGCCTTGGCTTTCCGCCACCCGCCCGAGCAGCAGGGAGCCGTACGCGGGTGTCTCGGGCAGCCGACCACTCTGACGGGTGACGTGCTCGAGGACGCGGCCTATGCGTTGTGCCACGGACTTGTTGGCCGACATGGTGGCGTCAGCCTAGTTTGTCGGCCACGCTCTAAGGTGAATCGGGTGCGCCTTGTGATCGCTCAATGCACCGTTGACTATGTCGGCAGGCTCACCGCGCATCTGCCGTCCGCCCGCAGGTTGCTGCTGTTCAAGGCCGATGGATCGGTGAGTGTGCACGCCGACGACCGCGCCTACAAGCCGCTCAACTGGATGAGCCCGCCGTGCCGGCTGACCGAGGAGGCCGGTGAACACGCCCCCGTGTGGGTGGTCGAGAACAAGGCCGGCGAGCAACTGCGCATCACCGTCGAGGAGATCGAACACGACTCCAGCCACGAACTGGGCGTCGATCCCGGCCTGGTCAAGGACGGTGTCGAAGCGCACTTGCAGGCGCTGCTCGCCGAGCACGTGCAACTGCTGGGCGAGGGATACACGCTGGTTCGCCGCGAGTACATGACCGCCATCGGGCCGGTCGATCTGCTCTGCCGCGACGCGCATGGTGGCTCTGTGGCGGTGGAGATCAAGCGACGCGGTGAGATCGACGGCGTCGAGCAGCTCACTCGGTACCTGGAGCTGCTCAACCGCGACAGCGTGCTCGCGCCGGTCAAGGGAGTATTTGCGGCTCAGCAGATCAAGCCGCAGGCCCGCACACTGGCCGTCGATCGCGGCATCCGTTGTCTGACACTGGATTACGACAAGATGCGCGGGATGGACAGCGACGAGTACCGGCTGTTCTGAGGGCCTGCCAGTAGACTCGGCCCATGGGCCGCCGCCGCACCCCGCCACGCAGGCAGCGGCCGTCGGCGCCTCTACCGCGCCGGGTGGAGCCCGGGCCCGACGGGCACGAGTACGAAGTCCGTCCGATACCGGCGGCCCGCGCGGTCAAGACCTACAGGTGCCCCGGCTGCGATCACGAAATACGCTCTGGCTCAGCGCATCTGGTAGTATGGCCGATCGATTCCACCCTCGCCGGCGGGGCGGCTCACGTCGAGGAGCGGCGACATTGGCATACGCCGTGCTGGGCGCACCGCGCCACCCGCGGTCCCACCAGGAAGTGGTCGTGAATCGGTCTCAGGCGGCCGGTTCGACGAGCTCGATCAGCACCCCGCCGCCGTCCTTGGGGTGGATGAAGTTGATCCGGGAGTTTGCCGTGCCGCGCCGGGGTACGTCGTAGATCAGGCGCACGCCTTGCTCGCGGAGTTGCTCGACCAGTGTGTCGAGGTCGCTGACCCGAACGGCCATCTGCTGGATGCCCGGACCGCGCTTGTCGATGAACTTCGCGATGGTCGAAGACTCGTCCAGGGGCGCCATCAACTGGATCTGAGCGGTGCCCGCGGGGGCGCCGCGCACAGCCAGCATGGCTTCGCGGATTCCCTGCTCCTCGTTGACTTCCTCGTGCACCAGGATCATGCCGAGGGTGTCGTGGTACCACGCGATGGCGGCGTCCAGGTCGGCGACTGCGATGCCGACATGATCGATCGCCGTCACCAGTGAGGTGGCCAGGATCTGACGGGCGTCAACTTGATCGGTCGTCATCTCATAACGGTAACCTGACGGCAAAGATTGCGCTTCTCCAGGACGATCGAGGAAGCGCCAGGCAGGCCTTAGGAGAGAGTCATGACGACGTCGGTGATCGTTGCTGGAGCACGGACACCCATCGGCAAGTTGATGGGTTCGCTGAAGGATTTTTCCGCCACCGATCTGGGGGCCGTCGCGATCGCGGCCGCTCTGGAAAAGGCCCATGTTCCGGCCTCCGCGGTCGACTACGTGATCATGGGCCAGGTGTTGACGGCCGGGGCCGGTCAGATGCCGGCACGTCAGGCGGCCGTGGCGGCCGGCATCGGCTGGGATGTTCCGGCGCTGACCATCAATAAGATGTGTCTGTCCGGTATTGACTCCATCGCGCTGGCTGACCAGCTCATTCGTGCCGGTGAGTTCGACGTGGTGGTGGCCGGTGGGCAGGAGTCCATGACCAAGGCGCCGCATTTGCTCATGGACAGCCGCTCGGGTTACAAGTACGGCGACGTGACGGTGCTGGACCACATGGCCTACGACGGCCTGCACGACGTGTTCACCGACCAGCCGATGGGCGCGCTCACCGAGCAGCGCAACGACGCCGACAAGTTCACCCGGGCCGAGCAGGACGAGTTCGCTGCGCGGTCGCACCAGAAGGCCGCCGCGGCCTGGAAGGACGGCGTATTCGCCGACGAAGTGGTGCCCGTCAACATTCCACAGCGCAAAGGCGATCCGCTGCAGTTCACCGAGGACGAGGGGATCCGCGCAAACACCACCGCCGAGTCGCTGGCCGGCCTCAAGCCCGCGTTTCGCAAGGACGGCACCATCACCGCCGGGTCGGCCTCGCAGATCTCTGATGGCGCCGCCGCGGTGGTGGTGATGAGCAAGGCCAAGGCCCAGGAGCTGGGGCTGACCTGGCTGGTCGAGATCGGTGCGCACGGCGTGGTGGCCGGACCGGATTCCACCCTGCAGTCGCAGCCCGCCAACGCGATCAAGAAAGCGGTCGGCCGCGAGGGCATCTCCGTCGACCAGCTCGATGTCATCGAGATCAACGAGGCTTTTTCCGCGGTGGCGCTGGCGTCCACCCGTGAACTGGGCGTGAACCCCGACCGCGTCAACGTCAACGGGGGCGCGATCGCCGTCGGGCACCCCATCGGGATGTCCGGAGCGCGGATCACGCTGCATGCCGCCCTGGAGTTGTCACGCCGCGGCTCCGGATACGCAGTCGCCGCGCTGTGCGGGGCCGGCGGGCAGGGCGACGCCCTGATTCTGCGCGCGGGTTAGCCGGAGATCGGGGCCGTCGCCGTGGTTGCTGGCGCGGCACGCCGACGGCGAATTGTGATCTTCGTCATATTTGCCGCTCACGGCCATTTTCGGGGACGGATTTCCGCGGACCCGGCGGTGCCGGACGCCGCCGCGCCCGGGGTGGATGGGTAGCCCGGGCGCATGACAAACTTGACGGCGTGACACGTCCGCGACCTTCTATCGGCCCCGCCCTGGCTGGTGCGGTCGACCTCTCCGGCCTCAAACAGCGGCCCCAGCCGTCGGGCGCCCCCGCCGCCGGGTCAGCGCCGTCGGCCGCCGAGGGTGACCCCGGGGTCATCGCGGTCACCGAGGCCAACTTCGAGGCAGAGGTGCTACTCCGGTCGGAGGAAGTGCCCGTGGTCGTGGTGCTGTGGTCACCGCGCAGCGACGCGTGTGTCCAGCTGCTCGACACCTTCGCCGGGCTGGCGGCCCAGGACAACGGTGCGTGGTCGTTGACGACGGTCAATGTCGATGTCGCGCCGAGGGTCGCGCAGATTTTCGGTGTCGATGCCGTCCCGACGGTGGTGGCGCTGGCCGCCGGCCAGCCGATATCGAGTTTCCAGGGCATACAGCCGGCCGAACAGTTGCGTGGCTGGTTGGATCAGATCCTGTCGGCGACCGCCGGAAAGCTCAAGGGCGCACCCGGGTCCGAGGAGGCCAACGCGGTCGATCCCGAGCTGGCCGCGGCCCGCCGCCATCTGGAAGACGGAGACTTCGAGGCGGCCAACACGTCATACCAGGCGATCCTGGATGCCGACCCGGCCAACGCCGAAGCCAAGGGTGCGATTCGCCAGATCGAATTCCTCACCCGCGCAACCGCGCATCGCCCGGACGCCGTCACCGTCGCCGACGCCGCACCCGGCGATATTCAAGCCGCCCTGGCCGCCGCCGACGTGCAGATCCTCAACCAGGATGTGAGTGCCGCGTTCGATCGCCTGATCGCCTTGGTGCGCAGCACATCCGGGGACGATCGCACCGTGGTGCGCACCCGTTTGATCGAGCTGTTCGACCTTTTCGACCCAGCCGATCCCGAGGTCGTCACCGGACGGCGCAACCTCGCCAACGCGCTGTACTGACGCCGCTACTCGGGTTCGAGCCACAGCGCGGACGTCGGTGGCAGCACCAGCAGCGCCGAGGCCGGCCGGCCGTGCCACGGGTCCTCGGTGGCGTCGACGCCGCCCATGTTGCCGATGCCCGAACCGTTGTAGGCCGTCGCGTCGGTGTTGAGCACCTCGCGCCAGCGGCCGGCCGACGGCAGACCCAGTCGGTATCCGCTGTGCTCGGCGCCCGCAAAGTTGAACACACACGCCATCACCGAGCCGTCCTTGCCGTAGCGCAGGAAGCTCAACACGTTGTTGCCGGAGTCGTTGGCGTCGATCCAGGAGTAGCCGTCGGGCACGGTGTCCTGGCTCCACAGCGCCGGGTGACCGCGATAGATGTCGTTGATGTCGCGGACTAGCCGCAGGATCCCGTTGGAGAACCCCTGCTCGTCGAGCTGCCACCAGTCCAGCCCGCGCTCCTCGGACCATTCGGCGCGCTGCCCGAATTCCTGTCCCATGAACAACAATTGCTTGCCCGGGTGCGCCCACTGGTAGGCGAGCAGGTTGCGCAGCCCGGCCGCCTTGACGTGATTGTTGCCCGGCATCCGGCTCCACAGCGTGCCCTTGCCGTGGACCACCTCGTCATGGCTGATCGGCAGCACGTAGTTCTCGCTGAATGCATACAGCATGGAGAACGTCATCTCGTGGTGGTGGTAGCTGCGGTGGATCGGATCGCGGCCGATGTAGCCGAGCGTGTCGTGCATCCAGCCCATGTTCCACTTCATCGAAAAGCCCAGGCCGCCAAGGCTTGTCGGCCGCGTCACGCCGGGCCACGAGGTTGACTCCTCGGCGATGGTGACGATGCCGGGAGCGGTCTTGTGCACCGTGGCATTCATCTCCTGCAGGAACTGCACGGCCTCCAGGTTCTCGCGGCCGCCGTAGATGTTGGGCGTCCAGCCGCCTTCTGGGCGGGAGTAGTCCAGGTACAGCATCGACGCCACCGCGTCCACCCGCAGGCCGTCGATGTGGAACTCTTCGAGCCAGAACAGCGCGTTGGCCACCAGGAAGTTGCGGACCTCGCGCCGGCCGAAGTCGAATACGTAGGTGCCCCAATCGAGTTGCTCGCCCCGTTTCGGGTCGGAGTGCTCGTAGAGTGGCGTGCCGTCGAATCGGCCCAGCGCCCATGCGTCCTTGGGGAAGTGCGCGGGCACCCAGTCCACCAGCACCGCGATGCCTGCCTGGTGCAGGGTGTCGACCAAGGCCCGGAATTCGTCCGGCGTGCCGAATCGCGACGTCGGCGCGTAGTAGGACGTCACCTGATAGCCCCACGATCCGGCGAAGGGGTGCTCGGCGACCGGCAGCAGCTCGACGTGGGTGAACCCGTGTTCCACCACGTAATCCGTCAGCTCACGGGCCAACTGGCGGTAGTTGAGACCCGGACGCCAGGAACCCAGATGAACTTCGTAGGTGCTCATCGGCTCGAACACCGGGTTGCCCTGCGCGCGCCGCGTCATCCAGTCGGCGTCTTCCCAGGTGTACTCGCTGCGGGTCACCCGCGAGGCGGTGTGCGGCGGCACCTCGGTGGCGAACGCCATCGGATCGGCCCGCTCGGTCACGACGCCGTCGGCGCCGTGCACCCGGAACTTGTACAGCCCATCGAGGCGGAACCCCGGCCAGAACAGCTCCCAGACGCCCGACGAGCCTAGGACCCGCATCGGGGCCTCGTCTCCGGTCCAGCCGTTGAACTCGCCGATCAGGTTGACGCCCTTGGCGTTAGGCGCCCACACCGCGAACGACACCCCGTTGACGACGCCGTCGGCCGTGGTGAACGAGCGGGGGTGTGCGCCAAGGACCTCCCACAGCCGCTCGTGGCGTCCCTCCCCGAACAGGTGGAGGTCGACCTCGCCCAGAGTCGGCAGGAAGCGGTACGCGTCGGCGACGACGTGCGGCTCGGCGCCGTCGTAGGTGACCTGCAGCCGGTAGTCGATCAGGTCGACGAACGGCAACACGGCGGCGAAGAGACCGGATTCGATGTGCTGCATCGGGAATCGATCGTCTCCGACGAGCGCGACGACGCCTGTTGCGTGCGGCCGGTAGGCACGAATGACGGTGTGATCGCCGTACTCGTGGGCGCCCAAAATGCCGTGCGGGTTGTGCTGTGTGCCATGGATCAGGCGCGACAGGTCGGCCGGATCGGGCGCCAAATGTGTCCGCGCGAGCTGGTCGGCTTGGCTCATGTCCCTTTCACCTCCGGTCCGTTTCATGGCCTGCGTAGCAGGGTCATCCGTGCGTCGTGCGGTATCAGCGGCATGTTGATGATGTGCGCTGCCGCCTGCCCGGGGTCGATGCGCACGTAATTGGTCTGCCCCCATTGGAATTCCTGGCCGGTGATCTCGTCGCGCACCCAGAACCGCTCGTAAGGTTCCATACCCAAAGCGGCCATGTCCAAAAACAGCGTCGCCTCCTCGGCGCCGAACGCGTTGAGCGTCACCACCACCAACACGCAGTCACCGGTCACCGGGTCGAACTTCGAGTAGGCCAGCAGCGCATCGCTGTCCACACTGTGGAAGTGGATCGTGCGCAGCTGCTCGAGTGCGGGGTGTAACCGCCGAATTGTGTTGAGCTGCGTGATGAATGGCTCGAGTGACCGTCCCTCGGCGAGGGCGCCGGCGAAGTCCCGGGGCCGCAGCTCGTACTTCTCGGAGTCCAGGTACTCCTCGCTGCCCTCCCGCACCGCCCGGTGCTCGAACAGTTCGTAGCCCGAATACACGCCCCACGCCGGACCCATGGTCGCCGCCAGCACCGCGCGGATGGCGAACATCCCGGGGCCGTTGTGCTGCAAGATGGCGTGCAGGATGTCGGGGGTGTTGACGAACAGGTTGGGCCTGCGGAAGTCGGCGAGGTTGGCGATGTCGTTGCCGAACTCGGTCAGCTCCCATTTGGCCGTGCGCCAGGTGAAGTAGCTGTAGGACTGGGTGAACCCCAACTTCGCCAGGCCGTACTGGCGCGCGGGCGGCGTGAACGCCTCGGACAAGAACAGCACGTCGGGATCGATGCACTTGACCGTGGCGATCAGCCAGGCCCAGAAGTCCGGCGGCTTGGTATGCGGGTTGTCGACGCGAAAGAACTTGACGCCGTGGTCAATCCAGTGCCGAACCACGCGTAGCACCTCGTCGTAGAGGCCGGCCGGGTCGTTGTCGAAATTGATCGGAAAGATGTCCTGATATTTTTTCGGCGGGTTCTCCGCGTAAGCAATTGTGCCGTCCGGCAATTCGGTGAACCAGTTGCGGTGGTCCCGCGCCCAGGGGTGGTCCGGTGCGCATTGCAGCGCCAGGTCCAGCGCCACCTCCATGCCCAGCTCGCGCGTCGCGGCAACGAAGGCATCGAAGTCTTCGATGGTGCCCAGTTGCGGGTGCACGGCGTCGTGCCCGCCTTCGTCGCTGCCGATTGCCCAGGGAGATCCCACATCTCCCGGCGCCGCGGTCGGGGAGTTGTTGCGCCCCTTGCGATGTACCTTGCCGATGGGATGGATCGGCGGCAGGTAGACGACGTCGAATCCCATTGCCGCGATGCGCGGAAGCTCTGCGGCGGCCGTGGCGAAAGTGCCGTGCACGGGGTTGCCGTCGGCATCCCATCCGCCCGTCGAGCGGGGAAACAGCTCGTACCAGGAGCCGAATCGGGCCAGGGGGCGATCCACCCAGACGCCGTTCTGCTCGCCACGGGTGACCAGATCGCGCAACGGGTAGTCCGCCAGGATCTGGTCGATTTCCGGCCCGAGCGCCCGGGCGGTCCGGGTGACCGGATCGCCGGGCCTACGCAAGGCGGTGGCGGCGGCCAGCAGCGGTTCGCGCAGCGCGCGCGGCACGCCCGTCGCCGCACGCTCGAACAGCCCGGCACCGACCAGAAGATCGTTGGACAGTTCGGTTTCGCCCTGACCGGCATCCAATTTGGCGACCACCCCGTGCCGCCAGGAATGAATCGGGTCGCCCCACCCGTCCACCCGGAACGTCCACAGCCCGACCTGGTCGGGGGTGAACTGACCGTGGAAGACGTAGGGTTCCAGACCCATCGTCATCGGCAGCAGCAACGGTTTGACCCGTGGCTGGTCGACCGTGCTGTCGCGCTCGGTCACCGGCCGGGCCGGCGCCTGCACCGCCTTCACCCGGCGGGACTCGGTTACCTGCGGATAGCCGGGACCGAGGTAGCGCACGACGAGGGTCGCCGCGACGGCCTCGTGGCCTTCCCGCCATACCGCGGCGCTGACCGGCACGACCTCGCCGACCACGGCCTTCGCGGGATACGCGCCGCAGGAAACGACCGGCTGGACGTCATCGATCTCGACACGACCGGGCACCACCACTCCGTTCCGATTGTGTGCGGCCACCACTCGATGTGGTCCGTGCGGAATGCCGCTCGTCGGGAAACTTCCTGTCGTGGGGAAACTTTCTGTGCGGGGAGGCATCGTTGCGACCCCGATCAACTACCCGATACCCACCCTAGTCTTCGGTCACACACCGGCGCGGAAAAGCGAACCTTCCCGCCGTGCGCGGGGCGAGAACCTCAGTAAGGTATTAACGCGTGAAAGCCCTCCGCCGGTTTACCGTCCGTGCTCACCTCCCGGAGCGCCTGACCGCGCTGGATCAGCTGTCGACGAACCTGCGGTGGTCCTGGGACAAGCCCACCCAGGAGCTTTTCGCGACCATCGACCCGGACCTCTGGGAGCGGTGCGGCAGCGATCCGGTGGCGTTGCTGGGCGCGGTCAAACCGGCGCGGCTCGACGAGCTGGCGCTCGACGAGGCGTTCCTCGGCCGGCTGGACGCGCTGACCGCCGATCTGAACGATTACCTGAGTCGCCCGCTGTGGTATCAGCAACAGCAGGAGCACGGCGCCGAGATGCCGGCCGCGATCGCCTACTTCTCGATGGAGTTCGGCGTCGCCGAGGTGCTGCCCAACTACTCCGGCGGCCTGGGCATTCTCGCCGGCGACCACCTGAAGTCCGCGTCCGATCTGGGCGTGCCGCTGGTGGCGGTGGGGCTGTACTACCGCTCCGGTTACTTCCGTCAGTCGCTGACCGCTGACGGCTGGCAGAACGAGACCTACCCGTCGCTGGACCCGCAGGGCCTGCCGCTGCGGCTGCTGACCGACGCGGCCGGCGAGCCCGCCCTGGTGGAGTTGATGCTGCCGGAATCGGCTCGGCTGCACGCCCGGATCTGGGTCGCCCAGGTGGGCAGGGTGCCCTTGCTGTTGCTCGATTCCGATGTCCCGGAGAACGAGCACGATCTGCGCGGCGTCACCGACCGTCTGTACGGGGGTGACCAGGAACATCGGATGCGGCAGGAGATCCTGGCGGGCATCGGCGGGGTGCGGGCGATCCGGGCCTTCACCGACATTCACGGGCTGCCCGCGCCCGAGGTGTTCCACATGAACGAGGGCCACGCGGGATTCCTCGGCGCCGAACGCATCCGCGAACTGGTGACCGGTGCGGCACTGGACTTCGACACCGCGCTGACGGTGGTGCGCTCCAGCACGGTGTTCACTACCCATACCCCGGTGCCCGCCGGCATCGATCGGTTCCCCATCGAGATGGTGCGGTTGTACTTCGACGACCATCAAGGCGCGGCGCGAGCCGACGGGGCGGGCACGCCGTCCGAGGCGACGAACGCGCCCGCGTTGTTGCCGGGCGTGCCGACGGCTCGCATCCTGGCGCTCGGCGCCGAGGACGACCCCACCAAGTTCAACATGGCCCACATGGGTCTGCGGCTGGCCCAGCGCGCCAACGGTGTGTCGTCGCTACACGGCCGGGTGAGCAGGTCCATGTTCAACGAACTGTGGCCCGGCTTCGACGCGAGTGAGGTGCCGATCGGCTCGATTACCAACGGCGTTCACGCGCGCACCTGGGCGGCGCCGCAGTGGCTGCAGCTGGGACGGGAGCTGGCCGGGTCGGATTCGTTCAGCGATCCCGGAGTTTGGTTGCGCCTCAAGCAGGTTGACCCGGGTCATCTGTGGTGGATCCGTTCGCAGCTGAGGTCGCTGCTGGTCGACGACGTCCGGCGGCGGCTGCGCCGCTCATGGCTGGAACGCGGTGCCTCGGACGCCGAATTGGGTTGGATAGCAACCGCATTCGATCCCGAGGTGCTCACCATTGGATTTGCCCGGCGGGTGCCGACGTACAAGCGGCTGACGCTGATGCTGCGCGATCCGCGCCGGCTGGAACAGTTACTGCTGGACCAAGAACGGCCCGTCCAGCTGATCGTCGCGGGGAAGTCGCACCCCGCCGACGACGGCGGCAAGGCGCTGATTCAGCAGGTGGTGCGCTTCGCCGACCGGCCCGAGGTGCGCCACCGCATCGCGTTTCTGCCCGACTACGACATGTCCATGGCCCGGCTGCTGTACTGGGGCTGCGACGTCTGGCTCAACAACCCGCTGCGGCCGTTGGAGGCTTGCGGCACTTCGGGAATGAAGAGTGCACTCAACGGCGGGCTGAACCTGTCCATCCGCGATGGCTGGTGGGACGAATGGTATGACGGCGAAAACGGTTGGGAGATACCGTCGGCCGACGGCGTGGCCGACGAAGACCGGCGCGACGACCTGGAGTCCAGCGGGCTCTACACGCTGCTCGAAGAAGCCGTGGCGCCGAAGTTCTACGAACGGGACGAAAACGGCGTGCCGCCGCGCTGGATCGAAATGGTGCGCCACACCGTGCAGACGCTCGGTCCGAAAGTATTGGCGTCCCGCATGGTGCGCGACTATGTCGAGCAGTACTACACGCCCGCGGCGCAGTCGCTGCGCAAGACGATCGCACCCGCCGACGGCGCCGAAGACGCAGCGGGCGGCGGCGAGTTCGGCGCGGCCCGCGAGCTGGCCGCCTATCGCCGGCGGGCCGAGGAGGCCTGGCCCAAGATCGTCATCACCGACGTCGATAGCACCGGCCTGCCGGACAGCCCGGTGCTCGGCTCCAAGCTGACCCTGACCGCCACCGTCCAGCTGGCCGGGCTGGCGCCCGACGAGGTCACCGTCGAGGCGTTGGTGGGCCGGGTCGACGCCAGCGACGCGCTGCTGGAGCCGATCACCGTCGAGATGTCCTACGCCGGCACGGCCGAGGGCGGCAACCAGGTCTTCTCGACGACGACGCCGCTGCCTCTGGCGGGAGCGGTCGGGTACACCGTGCGAGTGCTGCCCCACGACCCGCTGCTGGCCGCCGCCAACGAGCTTGGCCTGGTCACGCTGGCGCGTTAGCCGGGCCGGTCAGGATCGAGTGAATTAAGCTGGTAGCCAATAGGTTTCGGTTGACCTAGCCCGACCGCCAGTCCCAAGAGAACCGTTTCGTAATTTGTCCAGTTCTCTTTAATAAAAAAGCCCCGCTTCACCGTGATTTTTGGGCAACAATTGCGACGTCGCCGCAACAACCTCACTGAGCGGAGATGCGTCATGGTGAACAAGACTGCTGCTCGTTCCGCGGCTCGCGGGAGGCACGCCGGCGATCATGCGATGCACGGGGATGCCCGCGCCGTCGCCAGATTCGATTCGGTGACGAAAGCGCTTGGTGGACGACGGCGACTCGGCGTGAGACGGCCCGCGATTCCGCTCACTCGACGCCGGCAACCCTCACCGACGGCGGTGCTCTTGGTCGCGGCGTTCGGCGCCTTCCTCGCGTTCCTCGATTCAACAGTCGTCAACATTGCCTTTCCCGCCATCCAGCGGTATTTCCACAGCACCGACATCAGCAGCCTGTCGTGGGTGCTCAACGCCTACAACATCGCCTTTGCCGCCTTTCTGGTGGCCGGCGGCAGGATTGCCGACCTGCTCGGGCGCAAGCGGATGTTCATCTACGGCGTGGTGCTTTTCACGGTCGCGTCCGCGTTGTGCGCCGCCGCCGACACCGTCGGCCAGCTCGTCGCATTTCGGGTGCTGCAAGGCGTAGGAGCGGCGGTCCTGGTGCCCGCTTCCCTGGCGCTCGTGGTCGAGAGTTTCGACGAGGCGCGCCGCGCACACGGCGTCGGCCTATGGGGCGCGGCAGCCGCCATTGCGTCCGGTCTCGGGCCGCCAATCGGTGGGGCTCTGGTGGAGGCGTCGAGTTGGCGCTGGGTCTTCTTGGTCAACCTGCCGCTCGGCGTAGTGGCTGTGGCGGTGGCCCGGCGGAGACTGGTCGAGAGCCGCGCGTCAGGACGGCGGCGCGTGCCCGACCTGCGGGGCGCGGTGTTCCTCGCCTGCGGGCTCGGGTGCTTGACTCTCGGCTTGGTCAAGGGTCCCGACTGGGGCTGGGTCAGCCTGATGACCCTCGGGTCGTTCCTGGCCGCAGTGGTCTCGATGCTCGGCTTCGTGATGAGTTCGCGAAGTCATCCAACACCGTTGATAGAGCCCGCGTTTCTGCGCATTCGGTCGTTCACGGCCGGCAACGCCCTGACGCTGATCGCCAGCGCCGGGTTCTATGCCTACCTCCTGACCCATGTGTTGTTCCTTAACTACGTGTGGGGTTACAACTTGTTGCGTGCGGGCCTGGCGGTGGCACCCGCCGCGTTTGTCGCGGCTGTCGTCGCCGCGGTACTCGGTCGCGTCGCCGACCGGCATGGTTATCGCCTCATCATCGTCGCCGGTGCGGTCATTTGGACAGGAAGTCTGCTGTGGTACATCGAACGCGTCGGGTCCAAACCCGACTTCCTCGGACAGTGGTTGCCTGGTCAACTGCTGCAGGGCATCGGTGTCGGGGCCACGCTGCCAATGCTTGGCAGTGCCGCTCTGGCTGGGTTGGCAGCAGGCGGCAGCTACGCCACTGCCTCGGCGGTGGTCAGCAGCACGCGCCAACTCGGCGCCGTCATAGGCATCGCGTTGTTGGTGATTGTGGTCGGAACGCCTGCTCACGGCGCCACCGAAGCGACGTTGCGGCGCGGTTGGGTCCTGGCAGCGGTTTGCTTTGCGTTGGTCGCTGTCAGCGGCGTTTTGCTTGGCCGCACCCGCCACGTCATCGCAGGCGCGGAAGAGTCCGGGCCCGCATTGCAAATCGATCCATCGGGATCGCCGTCGGCAGCGGGGCCAGTGTCCCTACCCGCCCGCCCGACCACAGACGGCGAGGTTGACCCCCTCTCCGCCCTGCCGCTGTTTGCCGGATTGGACCCGATCACCCTGGCAGAGCTGCGCGAACACGCCGAGCAAATCAATCTGGAGGCGGGCTCGTTCCTGTTTCGCGCCGGTGAGGCGTCCGATTCCCTGTATGTGGTGCGTAACGGCCGCCTGCAGGTGCTCCAAAACGATGTCGTCGTAACGGAATTGGGCCGCGGCGAAGTCGTCGGCGAACTCGGATTGCTGATCGCCGCGTCCCGTTCCGCATCCGTTCGTGCGGTGCGCGACTCGACGCTGATACGACTCACCAAGGAGCAATTCGAGAGGATTGCCGATTTGGGTGTCCTGGGAGCACTGGTCCAGGTGCTGGCGACACGCCTGCACCAGGCCCCGCCGCCCGCGGTGCCGCGGGCGGCGACACCCGAGGCGGTCGTCGCGATCATCGGTGTCGACGCCGACGCGCCCGTGTCAATGGTGGCCACCGAACTGGTCGCCGCTCTGTCGGGTCGGCTCCAGGTGGTGGCCCCGGGCCGTGTGGATCGGGATGGTTTGGAACGCGCCGAGCGGGTGGCGGACAAGGTGGTGCTGCACGCGGCGGCCAATGACGAGGACTGGCACGATTTCTGCCTGCGGTCGGCCGATCGTGTTGTCCTGGTGGCCGCGAATCCAGCACCACCGGTGGCGTCGATGCCGGCACGAGCAGCGGGAGCCGACCTAGTCCTCGCCGGATCGCCTGCCAGCCGCGAACACCGGCACCTGTGGGACGAATTAATCACGCCGCGATCGGTGCATACAGTCCGGGCCGAACACGCGGCGGCCGACCTGCGCCCGCTCGCCGCGCGCATCGCGGGCCGCTCGGTCGGATTGGTCCTCAGCGGTGGGGCCGCGCGAGCTTTTGCGCATCTTGGTGTACTGGACGAGCTGGAGGCCGCGGGCGTGGCGGTCGACCGTTATGCCGGAACGAGTATGGGCGCGATCATCGCGGCACTCGCTGCGACCGGTAAGGATGCCGCGGGGGTAGACGCGAATATCTACGAGTACTTCATCCGCAGCAATCCAACAAGCGACTACACCCTGCCGAGCAAGGGGCTTATCCGGGGGCGCCGCACTCTGGGCGCTCTCGAGAGCGTCTTTGGGGGCCAGCTGGTCGAGGAACTCCCAAAGGAATTCCGTTGTGTCAGCGTCGACTTACTGGCGCGCCGGGCCATCGTGCATCGACGAGGGCCCCTCGCTGACGTTGTCGGCTGCTCCTTGCGGGTGCCCGGTTTGTATGCACCGGTCGTCTACAACGGTGCGCTACACGTCGATGGCGGTGTGCTCGACAACCTGCCGGTAGCGACACTGGCGCGCCACGAGGGTCCGCTGATCGCGGTGAGCATTGGCACCGGCCAGCAGGCCACCCCCGCCTCCGACCGGACGCTGGCGCGCTCGCCGCGGGTACCTAACGTCGTCGACACGCTCATGCGCACAATGACGATCGGTAGCGCGATGGCATCGTCTGTGGTGCTGGAGCAGGCTGATCTGGCGATCCATCCCGACACCAGCAGCATTGGGTTCCTCGAATGGCACCAGATCGACCGCGCCCGGGAGGCAGGGCGAATCGCAACTCGTGAGGCCTTGCCGCGGATCATGGAGGTAGTGCAGGGCGGGGGCGCGCATGGCTGATGTGGCGGTGGTTACCGACAGCACCGCCTGCCTGCCGCCCGCGCTGGCCGACAGTGCCGGCATCGCGGTGGTGTCGCTGTACTACGACGTTTACGGTGCCGCCTCGCCCACCGGTGGCCACGAGATACCTGGCCGCGGGGAGCGCGAGTCGGACTTTGACGGTGATCTCGGGCGCTTTTTTGCAGATCTGGATGCGTCGAAGACGGTGGCGACGACGTCGCCGCCGACCATCGAGGATTTCGTCGGGACCTATGAACGGCTGCTGCAGCAGCACAGCGCCGTGGTCGCCATCATGCTCGCCACAAGCCTTTCCCCGACCTGCGCGCTGGCTCGGGAAGCAGCCGAACAAGTCGAGTCTAAGGGCCGTGGCAGCGGGCGTGTGGTGGTGATCGACTCGGCCGGCGGGGCCGGTCACCTGGGTATGCAGGCCTTGGCGGCGGGGCATGCGGCGGCTCGGGGAGCCGACCTGGAGGGCGTGATCGAGCGGACCCTCAAGGCACGCAAGGAGGTCAGGCAGTGGTTTGTTCTCGACACGCTTGAGTATTTGAAGCGCGGCGGCCGGATCGGCACCGCGGCCGCATGGATCGGCTCGGCGCTCGACCTCAAGCCGATCTTGATGGTCGAGTCGGAGCTCAAGGCCGTCGAACGCGTGCGGACACGCAAGCGCGCCATCGAGCGGTTGATCGAGCTGATGCGCCAGCGCCGAGCGGTGGGCGCGGATCGATGGTTCGTCCAACACACTTATGCGCACGAGGACGCGCAGATGCTCGTCGATCGTCTGGGCGCTGTGTTTGATGCACCGCCCGAGTTCGTCTCCGAGCTCGGCCCCGTGCTCGCAACGCACCTCGGTCCAGGCATGTTGTCCGCCGGAGGTCTTCCCGGCGCCGCGTTGGAGGGTGCATATGGCTAAGGTCGCCGTGGTTACCGACAGCACCTGCGCGTTGCCGCGGACGCTTGTCGAGAGGCTCGACATCACGGTGGTGTCCCTGTACTACGACATCACTGGCGCCGCGTCGCCCACCGGCGGTCATGAGCTGCCCGGCCGAGGGGAGCGCGAGGCGGACTTCGACGGTGATTGGGCACGGTTCTTCGCCCAACTCGACGCGTCGAAGACCGTCGCGACGACCGGGCCGCCCAAGGTCGAAGATTTCATCGCGGCCTATGAACGCCTGCTGCAGCAACACAGCGCCGTGGTCGCCGTCATGCTTGGCTCAAACCTCTCTCCGACGTGCGAGTTCGCTCGCGAGGCGGCGGCGCGCGTGGACGGCGAGCGGATAGTGGTCATTGATTCGGCCGGCGTGGCCGGCCACCTGGGTTGTCAGGCGCTGGCGGCGGCGCGTGCCGCGGCGGCAGGAGCCGACCTCGTGGGCGTGACCGAGCAGGCGCGCCGGGCGCGCCAGGAAGTCAGGCAATGGGTCCTTGTCGACACGCTCGAGTATCTGAGGCGCGGCGGGCGAGTCGGCACCGCGGCCGCCTGGATTGGATCGGCGCTCGACCTCAAGCCGATCTTGGTGATCGAATCGGAGATGAAGGCCGTCGAACGCGTGCGCACGTTCAAGCGCGGGGTCGAGCGGTTGGTTGAGCTGATGAGGCAGCGTCGCGCGGTGGGCGCCGATCGATGGTTCGTCCAGCACGCTCACGCGCACGACGACGCGCAGCGACTGGCAGAGCGCCTTCGCGGGCTGTTCGACACCGAGCCGGAGTTCATTACCGAGGTCGGGCCGGTACTCGCAACTCATACCGGTCCGCGGATGGTGACGGTCGGTGGTCTTCCCGGCGCGGCGTTGGCTGGTGCGTATGGCTGATGTCGCGGTGGTCACCGACAGCACCGGCTACTTGCCGCGTGCGCTCGTCGACAGCCTTGGCATCACGGTGGTGTCGCAGTATTACGACGTAGGTGGCGGGCCCCTGCGTGAGTCGGAGTTCGACGGCGATTTCGGACGGTTCTATGCGGAGTTGGAAGAGTCGAAGAACATCGCGACGACGTCGGCGCCCACTGTCGACGATTTCGTCGCGGCCTTTGAGCGGATGCTGCAGCAGCATGACGCCGTCGTCTCGGTGCTCATCTCCTCTGGTGTTTCCGAGACCTGCTCGATGGCTCGGCAGGCGGCCGCAAAGCTAGAGGACGACCGCGGCGGGCGCGTGGCAGTGATCGACTCGGCCGGCTTCGGCGGCCACCTTGGGCTCCAGACGCTGGTGGCAGCGCGTGCCGCGGCCGCCGGAGCCGATCCGGAGGGCGTTATCGAGCGGGTGCGCCAAGCACGTCAGGAAGTCAAGGGCTGGGCTCTGGTGGATACGCTCGAGTACCTCCGCCGAAGCAACAGGGTGGGCACCGTAACCGCATGGGTCGGATCGGCGCTTGACCTCAAACCAATTCTGGCGATCGGATCGGAGCTCAAGGCCGTCGAGCGCGTGCGCACCCACCGGCGCGGCGTCGAGCGGCTGGTCGAGCTGCTGCGCCAGCGCCGCGCGGCGGGCGCCGACCGGTGGTTCGTCCAGCATGTCCACGCTCCTGACGATGCGCATACGCTGGTGGACCGGTTGGGAACTGAGTTCGGCACCCAGCCGGAATTCGTCTCCGAGGTCGGACCGGTGGTCGCAACACATGTCGGCCCAGGGACGCTGCTGGTAGGTGGACTTCCCGGGGCGGCGTTGAGGTGACCGATCAATGAGTGCGCCCGCGAGTGTCGAGTGCAGCAAGTGCGGGGCGCGGAACCGGCCTCGGGCCAAATTTTGCAGCAGCTGTGGCGCCCCGATCGTGGCCGAGGTCGCATGCCCCGGCTGCGGCGCGCGTCAGCCGGGCTCGCAGCGCTTCTGCGACGAATGCGGCACCGAGCTGAGCGCGCGGTCGGCGCCGGCGCCGCCCGCGGGCCCACCGGTCCCCCGGAAACTTGCGGACGGGCGTTACACGCTCGGTCGCCTGCTCGGCGAGGGTGCCGGCAAGCGCGTGTACCTGGCCACCGACACCCGCCTGCAGCGCGAGGTGGCCGCGGCATTGTTCAAGGGCGGCGGGTCGGACGAGAACTCCATGCGCCGCGCGCACCGCGAAGCCGAGGCGATGGCGAAGCTTGGCGAGCACCCCAACATCGTCAACGTGTACGACTTCGGAGAGCAGGAGGGACAGCTATACCTGATCAGCCAGTACATGTCCGGCGGTGACCTCTATGGTCTGCTTTCAGACGCGGCGGATCACCGGCTCGCTGTCGAAGAGGTGGTCCGGATCGGCGGGGATGTCGCCAGTGGGCTCGCGCACGCGCACGCGCACGGTGTAGTGCATCGTGACGTCAAGCCCCAGAATGTGTGGCTGGCGCCCGACGGCACCGCCAAGATCGGAGATTTCGGGCTTGCGGTCGCGGAAGGCGCCACGCGCTTGACGGCAGTGGGGACGGTGATCGGGACCGTCGCCTATATGGCCCCCGAGCAGGCCCTTGGCCGTGGTGCCGACGCCCGTTCCGACATCTACTCGCTTGGTGCTTTGCTGTACGAATTGTTATGCGGGACAGCACCATTCGCTGGTGAGTCAACGGCTGCGGTTGTCTCCCAGCATGTTTCGACTGCTCCGGTCGCTCCGAGCGGGCACCGCTCCGGTGTTCCGGCAGCGTTCGACCAGTTGCTGCTCAAGATGCTCGCGAAGTCGCCAGACGCGCGTCCGCAGCGAGCAGGCGAGGTTCGCGATGCGCTGAGGGCGCTAGCCGGTGCGGTCGCGGGCGGCGATGGCGCGACTCAGGACCTGGCGGCGCTCGATCGGATCAGCGACAGCACTTTCCTTGGGCGAGAGCGGGAGACCCGTGAGCTTCGTGCCGCGATCGATGACGCCGTGGGCCGCCGCGGCCGTACCGTCCTGATAAGTGGAGAGTCGGGAATCGGCAAGACACGGCTTGCGTCGGAGGCCGCGGCGTACGCCGCCCTTCGGGGCGCGCAGGTTCTGTGGGGTCGCAGCTATGCGGGTGCGGGTGCTCCCGCCTATTGGCCGTGGGTGCAGGTGATCCGGGACTACGCACGCGGCCACGACACCGAGACGGTGGCTTCTGCTCTGGGGTCGGGCGCGTTCGAGATCGCTCAGATCGTCTCCGAGATCCGCGAGCGGATGCCGGAGATCCCTGAATCGCCACCGCTGGACGCTGAGCAGGCGCGCTTTCGGCTGTTCGACTCGGTGTCGCGATTCCTGATCGGGGCCTCCGACCGCCAGCCCCTCGCGATCTTCCTCGAAGACCTGCAACAGGCCGACCACCCCTCGCTGATGCTGTTGGCGTTCGTCCTGCGCGAGCTGGCTCACTCGCGGGTGTTCGTGCTGGGCACTTACCGCGACGACGAACTTTCCGACGACCACTACTTCAACGAGGTGCTCACCGGGCTCAGCAAGGAGCGCGGATACGCACGCATCAAGCTTCGAGGGCTCTCCGATCAACATGTCAAGGCGATGCTCGAAGCGGTGCTGCAACAACCGCTGGAGCGACGAAGTGAACTCGCACTTGCAGACGCGGTTTGCCGCGAGTCGGAGGGCAATCCGTACTTCACCGAAGAAATCGTCCGCCATCTGATCGACTCCGAAGTGCTCGACTGGCGCGACGGCCGGTGGTTTACAAACATCCGGGACGGCGAGGAGCTCGGCATCCCTCGGGGTGTCCACGAAGTGGTCTCCCGTCGGTTGGAGAAGCTGCCGGCTGAAACACTCGAGCTGTTGTCGACGGCGGCGGTGATCGGCCGTGAGTTCGATCTGCCGATCCTGACGCACGTCAGCGGGCTGGAGGCAGACGCCGTGTTGGCGCGGATGCAGCCGGCTCTGAACGGAGCAATCGTTCGGCAGGCCACCGGCGAGCCGGGCCGGTACGGCTTCGCGCACGGCGCGACCCGCGACGCGCTGTATGACGACCTGCCCGCGCCGCGGCGCTCCCAGCTGCATATCGCCGCCGGCGAGGCAATCGAGGAGCTCTACGAGGACCGGATCGAGTCCCATCTGTCCGCGATCGCATTCCACTTCGCGAAGGCGGCGCCCTACGGTGACGCCGCGAAGGCCGCCGACTATGCCTGGTGGGCGGGGGAACGCGCGGCTGCGACGTATGCCTACGAGGACGCGGTCAGCCTTTATGCGACGGCGCTGCGGCTCTTCGACGCGATCTCGGAGGTGGTGCCGCAGCGCCGATGCGATCTGCTGCTGGCCCTCGGGGATGCCAGGTGGCGGGCCGGGGAAGCCGAAGGCGCCCGCGAGACATTCGGCGAGGCGGCGACGATCGCGCGTGAGCTGGCGCTGAACGACCACTACACCCGTGCCGCACTTGGATACGGTGGAGGTCCGGGCGGCTTCTCGATCACCGATCGTGCCGATGAACAGCTGGTGGCGATGTTGAACGAGTCGCTCGAGGTGCTGCCGGCGCGCGACAGCGCCCTGCGAGTGACCGTCCTTGCTCGGCTGGCCCTGGAGCTGCGCCGGAAGGGTGCGCTGGCGGAAGCCGACCGAGCCAGCGCGCAGGCCACCGAGATGGCCGAACGCGTCGGCGACACGAAGATCTTGCTGCTCGCCATGCATAGCCGGCAGTGGTCGACCTTGGGCCCCGACCGGACGGACGAAGCCATTGCGTCCGGCGAAGAGATGGCGCGGCTCGCCCGGATCGTCGGTGACCGGGACATGGAGTTCGAGGGCCACCAACTGCGGCTGATCGCGCTTGCCCAGCTCGGCGATTTCCGGGCGGTAGATCAAGAGATCGCGGCGTGCGACCGGTTGGCCAACGAACTGCACCAGCCGCGCTACCTGTGGCAGACGGCGGTGTTCCGCACGATGCGAGCGCTGATGCAGGGCCGCTACAAGGAGTCGGAGCGTCTTGCCCAAACGGCGCTGTCGATCGGCCAGCGCGCCGAGCCGGAGGTCGCGGCAGTGGTATTTGGCGCCCACTCGTTTCTGACCCGACTCGCGGATGGCACCCTGGACCAGCTGCGCGACGCCGCCCGCGAAGCCGCTGCGCGCTACGGCCAGGCGTGGCCGGCCTCGTACGTGTGGCTGCTGACCGAGATCGATCAGCTCGATGAGGCGCGAGCAAGGTTCGCCGAGCTGGCGGCCGAGGGCTTCCAGGCGCTCCGCCGTACCAGCGACTGGTTGACTTCGGTCTGCGTGCTCTCGATGGCGTCGATTCCGATCGGTGATCCAGAGGCCGCAAGCGCACTCTACGAGCTGCTCGTGCCCTACGCAGATCGCTGCACTCTGTTTCTGGCCGGAGCCGGGTGCCTCGGCTCCAACCACACGTTCCTCGCCTTCGCCGCCGCGGCAGCGAACCGTCAACAGGACGCCGTGCATCACTTCGACCTGACCCTCGCCCGCAATGCGGAAATCGGCAGTGACTATGTGACGCCGCGGGTCTGCTACGAGTACGCACGCATGCTGTTCAGCAGATCTGAGCCGGCGGATTGGGACAAGGCGATGGCCCTGATCGATCGGGGACTTGACTTCGCGCAGCGTAACGGCATGCGCGTCGAGGTTGAACGACTCGTGCAGCTGCGCCGAGGGCACGAGGAGCGCCGGGAGCAGCAGCTCGGGTGGTCGGTGATGGAAGACGTTGCAGAGTCCGTAGAGGCGGACCGGCCCGACCTCAGCAAGGTGGCCGCTCCGGACGGAACGGTCACGATCATGTTTTCGGACATTGAGGGCTCGACGGTACTTGCCGAGCAGCATGGTGATGAGCGCTGGCTGAAGCTCTTGCACCGCCACAACACGGTCATCCGTCGTCAGCTGGCAGCCCACAGCGGCTTCGAGGTCAAATCGCAGGGCGACGGGTTCATGGTCGCCTTCGCCAGCGCCCGCAACGCGCTGCGCTGCGCGATCGGAATCCAACGCGACTTGGCGGCCTATCGCGATGAGTCCGGTGGTCAGGTGCTGCGCGTCCGAATCGGACTGCACGCCGGAGAGGTGATTCGCGAGCAGGACGACTTCTTCGGGCACACCGTGATCCTCGCGGCGCGCATCGGGGCGAAGGCCAATGGCAACGGGATCCTCGTCTCTGCGGTACTGCGTGGGCTGGTTGCCGGCAGTCACGAGTTCGTGTTTGGCGAAACGCGCGAGGAGCAGCTCAAGGGGATAGAAGATCCCCAGCGCGTCTACGAGGTCTGCTGGGAATAGGGCTCAGGCCGTCAGGCCCTCTTCCGATGCCGGCGCGGTGCGCAATCGCCGCAGCGCCTGACGCACCTGCTCCCCGTTGGTGGTCTGCCAGAACGGCGGCAGCGAGGCGCGCAGGTAGCCGCCGTAGCCGGCGGTGACCATCCGTGAGTCCAGCACCGCGACCACCCCGCGGTCGGTGATGCGGCGCAACAGTCGCCCCGACCCCTGCGCCAGCAGCAGCGCCGCGTGGTTGGCCGCGACGGCCATGAAGCCATTGCCGCCGCGCGCGGCGACCGCGCGCTGCCGCGCGCCCAGCAAGGGGTCGTCGGGCCGGGGAAACGGGATGCGGTCGATCAGCACCAGCGACAGCGACGGCCCGGGCACGTCGACGCCCTGCCACAGTGACAGCGTGCCGAACAGCGACGTCTGGGGGTCGGCGCTGAAATGCTCGACGAGCGCCGATGTGCTGTCGTCGCCCTGGCACAGCACCGGCGTCGACAGCCGTTCGCGCATGGCCTCGGCCGCCGCCCGGGCCGCCCGCATCGACGAGAACAACCCCAGCGTGCGCCCGTCGGCGGCGGTGATGAGCTCGGCGATCTCGCTCAGCTGCTCGGCCGAGCCGGTGCCGTCGCGTCCCGGTGGGGGCAGGTGCGCGGCCACGTACAGGATCCCGGCCTTGGCGTGCTGAAACGGCGAGCCCACATCCAGGCCGCGCCACCGCGTATCGGCGTCATCGTCGGCCGTCAGCCCCCACGCCTCGGCCATGGCGTCGAACGAGCCGCCGATGGTCAGCGTCGCCGACGTCAGCACCACCGTCGAACGCGAGAACACCCGGGACCGCAACAGCCCCGCGACCGACAGCGGAGCCACCCGCAACACCGGTCGCGATGAACCCCTCACCTCCTCGTGCTCCAGCCACACCACGTCGGTGCGGTCGGGAACGGCCGGGCCGAACGAGTCCAGCACGCGCGAGGCGGTGTCCGATATCTCGCTCAGCGCCGCAACTGCTTCGGCGCGCGCCGAGGCCGCCTTGGGGTCGTTCGTGGTGTCGATTGCCGAGCGCGCCGCCGTCGCCGTGTCGCGCAGCGCCGTCAGGTACGTCGCCAGCTCCTCGTCCAGGCGATCGACACGGCCCGGCGCGCCGTCGTGGATGAGCGCCGCGAAGTTCGCCGTCGTCGCCTCGAGGCGCTGGACCAGCTCCGGGTCCACCAGGCGGCCGACCCGCCGGGCTGCCACCCCGAGGGCGGTCGACGTCAGCTCCGCGGTGGCCACCGACGTCAGCCGATCCACCAGCTCGTGTGCTTCGTCGACGACCAGCAGCGCGTGTTCGGGCAGCACCGCCGAATCGGCCACCGCGTCGATGGCCAGCAGCGCGTGGTTGGTGACCACCACGTCGGCGCGGCCGGCGCGGCCCCTGGCCCGTTCGGAGAAGCACTCGGTGCCGAACGGGCAGCGCGCCACGCCCAGGCACTCCCGCGCGGAAACGCTGACCTGCGACCAGGATCGGTCCGGGACGCCGGGCTTGAGATCGTCGCGGTCGCCGGTGTCGGTGCTCGACGCCCATTGGGTGAGCCGTTGCACGTCGCGGCCCAGCGCGCTGACCGCCATCGGGTTGAAGAGCTCCTCCTGCGGCCGGTCGTCTTCGTCACCGTCGGCCGCCCCGCCGTTGTGAAGCTTGTTCAGGCACAGATAGTTTCGCCGGCCTTTGAGCAAAGCGAACTGCGGATGCCGCGGCAGCGCGTCGGCCAGCGAATCGATCAGCCGGGGCAGATCGCGGTCGACGAGCTGGCGCTGCAGCGCGATCGTGGCCGTGGACACGACGACGGGGGAGTCGTCGTCGAGTGCGTGCACGATCGCGGGCACCAGATAGGCGAGCGACTTGCCGGTACCGGTGCCGGCCTGCACCACCAGGTGCTCCCCGGTGGCGAAGGCCCGAGCCACCGCGGCGGCCATCTCTTGCTGGCCGCCGCGTTCACTACCGCCGAGCGCGGCGACCGCGGTGGCGAGCAGCTCAGACACGGAAACGTCGGACGTGGCTACCCTCTTCGCTGTTGGAGGCGGCGCTCGCGCCGCGGCGTCTTTGCCGCGGTGCTAGCGCCTGCCGGCGGGAATCTGCGTCGTCGTGACCGCGGGATCGCCGTGGGACAAGTTCAATCCCTCCCACGGCAGACTGCGCAGCCCGGAAGTTACCAGCTCGCGCGCCGCGGCGAGGTTCGGTTTGGACACCAGCTCGCCGCCACGCACCAGCGGGACGGTCAACACCCGGGCCGGACCGGAGACGGCGGGCCGACGGCCGGCGGGATACACCACCTCCTCGGTGATGATGCCGGAGTCGCGCGACAGGCGCAGCGCCTCCTTGCGGCCGCCGTGGGATTCCTTGTGGCTGCTGCGCTTTTGCACCGGCAAGCCGTCCACCTCAACGAGCTTGTACACCATGTTGGCCGTCGGGGCGCCCGAGCCCGTCACCAGCGACGTGCCCACGCCGTAACTGTCGACCGGTTCGGCGGCCAGGGCCGCGATGGAGAACTCGTCGAGGTCACCGGAGACCACGATGCGCGTGCCGGTGGCGCCCAGCCCGTCGAGCTGGTCCCGCACCTGGCGCGCCAGCACGCCCAGCTCGCCGGAGTCGATGCGCACCGCCCCGAGCCCGGCCCCGGCGGCGGCCACCGCATTGGCCACGCCGGTCGTCACGTCGTACGTGTCCACCAGCAGGGTGGTGTCGACGCCGAGCGCGTCGACCTGTGCCCGAAACGCCGCCAGCTCGGTCGATTTCGTGGGGGAGTCCGCGCGCGCGTGCAGCATGGTGAACGCGTGCGCGGAAGTGCCCTCGGTCGGTATTCCGTAGCGGCGCTGCGCCTCCAGATTGGACGACGCGGCGAAGCCGGCCAGGTAAGCGGCGCGGGCCGCGGCGACCGCGGCGTGCTCGTGGGTTCGCCGCGACCCCATCTCGATCAGCGGGCGTCCCCGGGCCGCGCCCACCATGCGCGCCGCGGCCGACGCCACCGCGGTGTCGTGATTGAAAATCGACAGGGCCAGGGTCTCGAGCACCACGCATTCCGCGAACGTCCCGCTCACCGACAACACCGGCGATCCGGGGAAGTACAGCTCGCCTTCGGCGTAGCCATCGACGTCACCGCCGAACCGGAATTCGCGGAGATACCGCAGCGTGTCCGGGTCCAGGAACCGGCCCAGCGACCGGCAGGCCTGGTCATCGAAGGTGAACTGCGGCAACGCTTCGAGCAGGCGGCCGGTTCCGGCGACCACGCCGTACCGTCGGCCTTCGGGAAGCCCGCGGGCGAAAAGCTCGAAGGTGGTCCGCCGATTGGCGTTGCCGTCGCGCAGCGCCGCCGCCAACATCGTCAGCTCGTACCTGTCGGTCAGCATCCCACTAACGACCGGGCCGTCCATTCCGTAAAGGTATCGGCCGCCGGACAAGACTCGGTAACCTCGTCCATCCCTCGGTATCGTGTACGCCATGGTTGTTATGTCAGCGCCCACTAAGCCGGGCACTACAGGACAACGAGAGTCCGCTCCGGTAGAGGCCACGGCGAGCCCGTGGGTCACGATCGTCTGGGATGACCCGGTCAATCTGATGACCTACGTGACGTACGTGTTCCAGAAGTTGTTCGGCTACAGCGAACCGCACGCCACCAAGCTGATGCTGCAGGTACACAACGAAGGAAAGGCCGTCGTCTCCGCCGGCAGCCGGGAATCCATGGAAGTCGATGTGTCCAAGCTGCACGCCGCCGGATTGTGGGCGACGCTGCAGCAGGACCGCTGAAACTCGAGGCGCTGGCGATTCCCTGTGCGCAAATGGAAGCGGGTCGAGACCGCGAGCGGTCCCCGTTTTCGGTCCTCGCTGGCATCGCATGAGGCTGCGCTGCTCACCAACCTGGCCACGGCGATGATCGGCTTGCTCGACGAGCGTGACTCTTCTTCGCCCGCAGACGAACTCGAAGAGATCACCGGGATCAAGACCGGCAACGCCGAGCCGCCGAAAGATCCCACGCTGCGCCGGCTGTTGCCCGATTTCTACCGCCCCGACGGCCAGGACACCGCCCGGCCCGACGCCGCGGACAGCCTCAATGCCGCCCTGCGCAGCCTGCACGAGCCCGCCATCGTCAACGCCAAACGCGTTGCCGCACAGCGGTTGCTGGGCACGGTCCCCGGCGATGGCGGGAAGTTCGAGCTGACCGAGGACGACGCCAACTCGTGGGTCACGGCGGTCAACGACATTCGGCTGACCCTGGGAGTCATGCTCGAGGTCGGGCCCCAGGGCCCGGAGCGCCTGCCGGCCGACCATCCGCTGGCCGTGCACTTCGACGTGTATCAGTGGCTGACGGTGTTGCAGGAGTACCTGGTGCTGGTGCTGATGGGAACCCGATGACCTCGCCGGCCGGCGCCATCACCGATGTCGGGGGCATCCGGGTCGGCCACTACCAGCGACTGGATCCCGACGCGTCCCCGGGCGCCGGCTGGGCCTGTGGCGTGACCGTCGTGCTCACCCCCCCGGGCACCGTCGGCGCGGTGGATTGCCGCGGCGGCGCACCCGGCACCCGGGAGACCGACCTGCTGGACCCGGCCAACACCGTGCGGTTCGTGGACGCGGTGTTGCTCGCCGGGGGCAGCGCCTACGGGCTGGCCGCCGCCGACGGCGTCATGCGCTATCTGGAAGAACGCGAACGTGGTGTGGCGATGGACGGCGGCGTGGTGCCCATCGTGCCGGCGGCGGTGATCTTCGACCTGCCGGTCGGCGGATGGGAATGCCGTCCGACGGCCGAGTTCGGTTACGCGGCCTGTGCCGCCGCCGACGACGGCACGCCGGTGGGCGTCGGGACCGTCGGCGCCGGGGTGGGTGCCCGCGCCGGCGCGCTCAAGGGCGGCGTCGGGACCGCGTCGAGGACCTTGCCGTCCGGCGTGACCGTCGGGGCCCTGGCCGTGGCGAACGCGGCGGGCGAGGTGGTCGACCCGGTCACCGGCTTGCCGTGGATGGCGGACCTGACCCGCGAGTTCGCGCTGCAGCCGCCGCCACCCGGGCAGATCGAGGCCTTCGCCCGGTTGCCGTCCCCGTTGAATTCGGCGGACAGCCCGCTCAACACCGTCATCGCGGTGGTGGCCACCGACGCCGCCCTGAGCCCGGCAGCCTGCCGGCGGGTGGCGATCTCCGCGCACGACGGCTTGGCCCGCGCGATCCGGCCTGCGCACACGCCGGTCGACGGTGACGCGGTGTTCGTGCTGGCTACCGGGGCGGTGGAGGTAGGCGCGGCGGCCGGTTCGAAGCCGGTGCCCGCCGCGTTCTCGCCGGAGACCCGGCTCGTCACCGAGGTGGGCATCGCAGCGGCCGATTGCCTCGCGCACGCGGTGCTGGGCGGTGTGCTGGCGGCCGAGTCGGTCGCCGGCATCCCGAGCTACCGCGACGTGCTGCCCGGCGCATTCGGTCGATGAGCTCCAACGGCCGCAGCGCCGGTAGCCTTGACGATGCTGGTAACAGGCCGGAAGGGCATCAATGTATGAGGAGCGGCGCCCGTGACTAAATCGCGGGGAGGTCAAGGCGCGGCCGCCGCTCAGACCAGGAAGCGGTCCACCGCGGCCGTGGGAGCCGTCACCATCCTCACTTTCGTGGCGCTGCTCTATTTGGTGGAACTCATCGACCTGCTGACGAACCACTCCCTGGAGGACAACGGCATCCGGCCGAAGACGACCGACGGCTTGCGGGGCATCATCTTCGCCCCGCTCCTGCACGCCAACTGGGCACATTTGATGGCCAATACGATCCCGCTGCTGGTGCTGGGATTTCTCATGACACTGGCCGGAATCGCGCGGTTCGTGTGGGCTACCGCGATCATCTGGATCCTGGGCGGCTTCGGCACCTGGCTCATCGGCAATGTGGGCAGCAGCTGCGGCCCGACCGACCACATCGGCGCGTCCGGCCTGATCTTCGGCTACCTTGCGTTTCTGCTGGTGTTCGGCATCTTCGTCCGCCGGATGCGCGACATCGTCATCGGGCTGGTGGTGCTGTTTCTCTACGGGGGCGTGTTGCTGGGCGCGATGCCGGTGCTGCACCAATGCGGCGGGGTGTCCTGGCAAGGACATCTGTCCGGCGCGGTCGCCGGCGTTGTCGCCGCGTACGTGTTGTCCGGTCCCGAGCGCAAAGGCCGCGCGGCGAGGAAGGCCGGCACCGCCGTGCCGCGGCCCAAGGCATGAACTCGGCGCTGGCACCCATCGGGGTCTTCGACTCCGGTGTCGGGGGACTGACCGTCGCGCGGGCGATCATCGACCAGTTGCCCGACGAGGACATCATCTATGTCGGGGACACCGGCCACGGTCCGTACGGACCGCTGACCATCTCGGAGGTCCGCGCGCACGCGCTGGCCATCGGTGACGACCTCGTCGGCCGCGGCGTCAAGGCGTTGGTGATCGCGTGCAACACGGCGTCCGCGGCGTGCCTGCGGGACGCGCGTGAACGCTACGACGTACCCGTCGTCGAGGTGATCCTGCCCGCGGTGCGCCGCGCCGTCGCCACTACCCGCAACGGGCGTATCGGGGTCATCGGCACCCAGGCGACCATCACCTCGCGCGCCTATCAGGATGCGTTCGACGCCGCCCGCGACACCGAGATCACGGCGGTGGCCTGCCCGCGCTTCGTCGACTTCGTGGAGCGCGGCGTGACCAGCGGCCGTCAGGTGCTCGGACTGGCGGAGGGCTATCTGGAGCCGTTGCAGCGCGCGCAGGTCGACACGCTGGTGCTCGGCTGCACGCACTATCCGCTGCTCTCCGGGCTCATCCAGTTGGCGATGGGTGACCATGTGACGCTGGTTTCCAGCGCCGAGGAAACCGCCAAGGAAGTGCTTCGGGTGCTGACCGAACGGGACCTGCTGCGCCCACACCCGGATGATCCCAGCACCGCCCCGCCTTCCAGGGTGTTCGAAGCCACCGGCGACCCCGAGGCCTTCACCGCCCTGGCGGCGCGATTCCTCGGTCCCGCGGTCACCGGTGTGCGGCCCGTGCATCAGGCGCACATTGAGTAGCGGCTAGCGACCGGACGAGATTCTCGTCACATCAATGCGGCGATGTTTTCGTCACGGTCCCATCGGGCATGGCACAGTAGTGTCCGTGCGAATAACCGTGCTCGGCTGCTCGGGCAGCGTGGTGGGTCCGGATTCGCCCGCGTCGGGCTACCTGCTTCGGGCATCGGACACTCCGCCGTTGGTCATCGACTTCGGTGGGGGCGTGCTCGGCGCGCTGCAGCGGTATGCCGATCCCGGTTCCGTGCACGTGCTGTTGTCGCATCTGCACGCCGACCACTGTCTGGATCTGCCCGGATTGTTCGTGTGGCGGCGCTACCACCCGACGCGTCCGCTGGGTAAGGCGTTGCTCTACGGCCCGGGGGACACCTGGTCGCGGTTGGGTGCCGCGTCGTCGCCCTATGGCGGTGAGATCGATGACTGTTCCGACATTTTCGACGTGCGTCACTGGGTCGACGGTGAGCCGGTGACGGTTGGCGCACTCACCGTGACACCGCGCGTGGTGGCTCACCCGACCGAGTCCTACGGCTTGAAGATCACCGATCCCTCCGGTGCCTCGTTCGTCTACAGCGGCGACACGGGCGCCTGCAATCAGCTCGTCGAGCTGGCCCGCGGCGCCGACGTCTTCCTCTGCGAGGCCTCGTGGACGCACTCGCCGGACCGTCCGCCCGCGCTGCATCTTTCCGGCACCGAAGCCGGCCGGGCCGCGGCCGAGGCCGGCGTTCGCGAACTGTTGCTGACGCATATCCCGCCGTGGACCTCGCGTGAGGACGTGATCAGCGAGGCCAAGGCCGAGTTCGACGGTCCCGTGCATGCGGTGGTGTGTGGGGAGACGTTCGATATCCGCCGCTCCGAGCGGGTCTGAGTCAGCCGCGGCGGTGCCGAATCGCCCGCTAGGGTGGGCGGCGTGACCAGACGAGAAGACGGCCGCCTTGACGACGAGCTGCGGCCCGTAGTCATCACCCGCGGTTTCACCGATCATCCCGCCGGTTCGGTATTGATCGAATTCGGCCACACCAAGGTCATGTGCACCGCGAGCGTGAGCGAGGGGGTGCCGCGCTGGCGCAAGGGCTCGGGCCTGGGGTGGCTGACCGCGGAGTATGCGATGTTGCCGTCGGCGACCCACACTCGTTCGGACCGCGAGTCGGTGAAGGGCCGCCCGTCCGGGCGTACCCAGGAGATCAGCCGGCTGATCGGGCGGTCGCTGCGCGCCTGCATCGATCTCGCGGCGCTGGGGGAGAACACCATCGCCGTCGACTGCGACGTCTTGCAGGCCGACGGCGGCACCCGCACCGCGGCCATCACCGGCGCCTTCGTGGCGTTGTCCGACGCGGTGACCTATCTCGCGGCGGCCGGGAAGCTGTCGGATCCCCGACCGTTGTCCTGTGCGATCGCGGCGATCAGCGTCGGCGTGGTCGACGGCCGGATCCGGGTCGACCTGCCCTACGAGGAGGACTCCCGCGCCGAGGTCGACATGAACGTCGTCGCCACCGACACGGGGACGCTCGTCGAGGTCCAGGGGACCGGCGAGGGGGCGACCTTCCCGCGGTCGACGCTGGACAAATTGCTCGACGTGGCGCTGGCCGCGTGCGACAAGTTGTTCGCCGCTCAGCGCGAGGCGCTCGAGCTCCCCTACCCCGGTGTGCTGCCCGAGGGGGCGCCAACGCCGAAGGCATTCGGCAGCTGACGCGCCGGCGACGATGCAGAGCGAAGCGATGGGGCGGAGCGGCGCTTCAGCCAAGCTCCTGGTCGCCAGCCGCAACCCGAAGAAGCTGGCCGAGCTGCGCCGGGTGCTCGATGCCGCCGGTCTGACGGGATTGACCCTGGTGTCGCTCGACGACGTCGCGCCATTCGAGGAAGCGCCCGAGACCGGCGCGACTTTCGAGGACAACGCCCTGGCCAAGGCGCGCGATGCGTTCACCGCGAGCGGGCTGGCAAGTGTGGCCGACGATTCCGGGCTAGAGGTCGCCGCGCTCAACGGCATGCCCGGGGTGCTGTCGGCGCGGTGGTCGGGGACGCACGGCGACGACGCGGGGAATACCGCGTTGCTGTTGGCGCAACTGCGCGACGTGCCCGACCGACGTCGCGGTGCGGCGTTCGTGTCCGCCTGTGCGCTCGTCTCGTCGGCAGGGGAGGTGGTCGTCCGGGGCGAGTGGCCGGGCAGCATCGCCAGCGAACCGCGCGGCGCCGGTGGCTTCGGCTATGACCCGGTCTTCGTTCCCGACGGGCATGACCGGACCGCGGCGGAGCTGAGCCCGATGGAAAAGGATGCCGTCTCGCATCGCGGCCGGGCGCTGCGGCTGTTGTTGCCGTCGCTCGAAGCGCTGGCCCGGTCTGGGGGATGAATCCCCTCGCTTTGCGAGGCATGGGCAACGCGGGTCACACCGGTCCCCTGGGTCGTGTGACAGGCACTTCTCGTCTCGTCCCGCGGAGAGACGAGTCTGACCGATCTGGCCTACAAGCCGAAGCGGGCTTTGACGTCGCGGGTTTGGAAGTGCTCCACGATGATCCCCAGCAACGGGATGGTCCCGGACAGCAGCACGCCGACCGTCTTGCCGATCGGCCAGCGCACCTTGATCGCCAGGTTGAAAGCGGTCAACACGTAGATGAAATACACCCAGCCGTGGACCACTTCGATCCACCGGATCTCGTGGTCGAAGGCCAGGTGCGAGACGATCTCGTAGCACAGCGCGATGAGCCACAGGCCCGTCGTCCAGGCCATGATCCGGTAGCCGAGCAAGGCGGTGCGGATCTTGTCGGCGGGCACCGCGGGCACTGCTCCGCCCGGCGTCTCCGGTGTGGTCATGCAATCGTCCTTCTTTGCTTTTCGGCGTCTTGCGCGGCGAGCTCGGCCAGGTAGTTGTTGTACTCCCGCAGCGCCGGGTCATCCGGTGCCGGCGGCGGGGACACCGGTCGCTCGGGCAGCAGCCCGGCGGGTATCTCCGTCATGGCCTCGGTGCTGCGCGGCGGGGGCGGTTCCTCTTCGTAGCGCACGAATTTGCGGTACGCGTACACGCAGAACCACGCGAACAGCGGCCACTGCAACGCATAGCCGAGGTTCTGGAACGAGCCGGAGACGGACTGGAACCGGGTCCACTGCCACCAGCCCAGGGCCAGGCAGCCGCAGGCGGCGATGATCACCAAGGCGATCAGCGCGGGTCTGCGACGGTGTGTAGTGGACACCCCTTGACCGTACCGCTCATGATTTGGGCTCGACGAATTCATCGAGGCGGAGCCACCGCGGCTCGGCTGGGTCCACGGAATGGCAAGGTCGCCGAGCGACGCGGTAGACAACCCGCGGATGCCTTCCACCGCGCCGCCCGAGGTGATCGCTGATGCACCAACCCGATGTGGCCGTGGACTTCCAGTTCGACGTCACCATCGACGGGCGACCGGTCAAAATCGTCTCGATCGTCGACGAGCACACCTCGCGAATGCCTCGGCGGCGTGATCGAGCGCAGAATCACTGGTGGGCACCTGATCGGTGAACTCACCCATCTGCCGACTGACCCAGCACCTACTCGGCGGTGCTGCGGTGCGACGACGGACCCGAATTAGCCTGCGCCGCATTGGCTGACTGGTCAGCAGGACAGGTCAGCATGCACTTTATCCCGCCCGGCGAGCTCTGGCGCAACGGCTACGTCGAATCGTTCAACTCCCGCATCTTCTACGAACGCCTCAATATCAACAGCTTCTGGTCATTGGCCCAGGCCCGTGTGTCATCAGCAACGGGAAACACGACTACAACCACTGCCGCCGACACTCCGCGCTGGGAAACCAACCCCTGTACCCACCAATGCACGGCTTTCGTCAGCCGTGGACCAGTTCACGGGCTCCCGTCAATCGATCTATCAGGGCTGAGCCGAAGAACTCCATTAGGTCGTCTCGACCGCGCTCTGGATCCGTTCAAGCGTGGTTGTCATATCGCGGATGTTGCGTCTTCGCCGCAATTCGCCAAACAGAAATTGGACGAACCGCGGCATGCCATAATCTTTTACTCGGAACGATTCCGTCACGTCGGTCCCCGAATGCGCCGGGTCAAATTGATAGTGCCAGTTGTTGACTGGTGTGTTACCGACAAGCACTTCGAAGCCGAACTCACGACCCGGTTCGCACGCCGTGATCCTGCACGTTGTCCAGTAGGTTGGGCCGACTTCGTTGCGTCTGACATGGCCGCGGAAGCGGACGCCGACGGCAGGGCCGGTTGCGCCGTCAAGCCATTCAGCATCGAATGTCTCTGGGGAGAAGCGTCCGATGTTGCGAACATCGGCTACCAGCCGCCAGATGTCCTCGGCTGACGCATTCATGTGCAGCGTCACAGACTCATGCATCACCGAAGCATAGCCAGCGTAGGTAAATCCGTTGGGTCATATGGGCAGGGTGTGGTCGTGAACCGCCCCGGTCGCAAACATCTGTACATGCCGGCGGTCGTCATATGGGCGGTGGCTCTTTTCAACTCGGCCTTCACTATTGGGGTCAGCGATTCCATCGTCGTCGGTCCAGGGCGTAGAGCCAGGGCAGCGTCAAAAACGGTGTCATGTAGAAGATGTCGAACACCCACCAGCCGGTGACTCCAAATAGCGTGTTGCCGAGTCGATTCGGGAAGTTTTGCAGCAGGTTGGCCATGTAGGCCGTCCACAGCAGGACGTAGCACCAGGACGTCAGCACCATCCAGCGGTGTCCTCGACGTTTGAGTTTGATGAACGCCCATGCGGCGATGATCCGTGCCGGAAATATCATGAAGACCGCCATGGAGGCCATCGATTTTTCGCCGTCGTCGAAGACGCCACCTAACCACGTGGAGTTGTAGTCGAAGTAGTAGCCGCCGTCGATGAATCGGCCGAAGCCCCGTGACATCGTCTGCAGCAGATGGGTGTTGTGGGAAAACAGGTCCATCGACCAGCCGACGAAGTTGATGCTGGCGTCGACCATGGAAAACACGCCGAAGATCGTGACCGCGGCCGGGCGCACGACCTCGCCGGCGGTGCGGGCGCGAGTCAACTTCCGGAGCGCCACAACAATCAGTACGAGCCCTATCGGCGCCAGCACGACGGTCCCGCAGCACAGCGCTCCCGACAACAACCAGCGGTCGGCATCGTCGACCAGTGGGGTCGCGTGCCGGGAGTTCGTTGCCGATGTCAGAGCGGTCATCGCCTTACCACCCGAACCGCAGTAGCACGACCGGCAGCACCGCAGCCATCAGCACCGACACCCCGACGGTGCAGAACGCGGCGATTGCGACGAGGAACTTGGTGAGTCCGGGAATCTGGATGTAGTACCAGTTCGCATCTTTGCTCAGATCCGCGCCGTCATCGGGCGGTAGCGGGTCGTCGGCGGTGATCGCCTCCAGCCGGCTCTGCAGCCAGTGCCAGCAGTACAGCAGGGCGCCGACGACCGCAGCGTTGCCGGCCAGGATCAAGAGGTCGCCGAGGAATCCGTGACCATGTGAAGGGCCGATCGGCTTCACGACGCCGTCGCCGATACCGGTGCCGTAGCCGTAATGCAGTGCCACCGCGTAGCTGGCGACGATCCATCCGCCGAAGAACAGAAAGCAGAATGCGGTCAACGCGTAGATCGCGTGCTTGCGGCCCTGAATAGCTTGTTCCTCAACGTCGTTCATCGGCTAGCCGGTCCCTTCTATGCAGTGAATAGGTGCTGAGTGCCGAGGGTTGGTGGACTCAACCGACCGTGGCATATGGCGACCGAGCGGTGATGACCGGCAGGTCCAAGGGGGTAAAGACGCCCGAAGGTGCCGCCACCACGGCGGGGATGGCGTTGACGGCGGGCATCGCCGTGGTGGTTCCGATGTCGAACGTCTCGAAATCGGCTGGTGCAAAAGACATCTTGAGTTTGATATTCGGATCACCGGTGATATCGATCAGGTAGCCGTTGGCCAGTTTCCACTCCGGCTCCTGCGGGTGCCCGAGGATCGTGCCCAGCGTCCAGGTGGTACGCAGGTCGGTGACCGGTTCCCCGTTGCGGGTTCCCGTCCAGGTGGCGTCAATCCCTGCGACGGAACCCTCAGGTATCTGAAGGAATCCCAGATCACGGTCGGACAGGGCGACTGCCAACTCCACGGTCAGCTCCACGTCGTCGATCTCGACGCCGATCGCGCGCGCCATCGCTACGACGGTTTCGGGGTAGTCGGGCTCGGCTTTGCGCAGTCCCGCGGAGATGGTCTCGATGTCGGGTCGGCCGCCGAAGCCGTATCCCGACCAGGTGGGCGCGTTGCCGTAGAGAAAGCAGTCCATCGATTCGGTGACGCTGATCCGGCTTACGTGCCGACACATGGCGGTGGCCGCCAGGGCGATCGTGGGCACGTGCATGGGGTTGCACCCGGTGCCGACCAACGTGGCGTTCCCGGTATGTGCAGCGCTACGCAAACGCGCGCCGGCATTGTCGGGGTAGTGGTCGCCGTTGACCAGCCTGGCTGTGGTGACCACATTGATGCCGGCGGACAAGATGCGCTCCAATTCGGCGATGTCGGGCCAATGTGGCATGTAGACAACACAATCCGGCTTGGATGCCAGCACGGTGTTGACATCGTCGGTGGCGGTGACGCCGACGGGGTCACGCCCTGCCAGGACACCGGCGTCCTGTCCGCGCTTGTCGGGGCCGTGGCTGTAGAGGCCGACTAGCTGCAGCCGCGGGTCGTCGAGGATCGCGCGGATCGCGCTGGCGCCGACGATGCCACTGGTCCACTGAGCGACCCGGATAGGCTTGCGCGCCTCAGGCATCCCACACCACATTCAGCGTGGCCGGGGAGCGCATCAGGGTGCCCTCGATGCTCGGCGGTGGGCTTGCGGGATCCAGTCGCAACCCTGGCAACCCATCCAGCAGCGCGCGCACCAGGTCCTCGGTCTCCATCTTGGATAGGTGCATGCCCAGACACATGTGCACACCGTGACCGAAACCCAGCGCGGCCTTGTAGGGCCGGCGCAGATCAAAGCGTTCAGGGGCTTCCCAACGATCCGGGTCGTGATTGGCCGCGCCGATCACCACCATGACGGTCGCTCCCGCCGGTATTCGTACCCCGGCCAGCTCGGTGTCCCGGGTGGTCAACCGCGGCACAAACTGTAGCGGGGTTTCCCATCGCACGGCTTCGTTGACCGCCGCGGTGAGCGCGGCCGGATCGTCACGCACCGCGTCAAGCTGGTCGCGTTCCGACAGCAGTGCCGCCATGAGCGAGGACGACGACCGATAGGTGGTCTCTGCGCCGGCGGGCAACAGCAGGCGCAGAAATGAGTAGATCTCCTCGTCGGTGAGTTGCTGGCCGTCGTGCTCGGAGTGAGCCAGCACAGAGATGAGGTCTTCGGCTGGGTCCCGCCGCCGCTCGGCCAGCAGCGGCGCGAACATGTCGGCGAGCTTGGCCGCGTTAGCCAGGCCCGTATCCGGGTCATGGGACGACGTGACGAGTTCGATTGCGGTGTAATGGAATGCCGCATACTGCGTGGGCGGCAGGCCCAGGATGGCGGCGAACGTTCGCATCGGGAAGGCGAACAGGAATCCGCGCACCAAGTCCGCGCGGCCGGCCGGACGCAAATCGGCGACCATGCCGGCGAGCAGCGGTGTCACGATCCGGGACTGCCAGCCGCGCATGGTCTTGGGTCCCAGCGCGGGCTGCAGCAGGCCGCGATAGCCCTTGTGCTCGGGCGGGTCCATCTCGATCACCGAGCGGCCCATGACCTTTCCGATCATGTCGTGATAGGCGATGCTGCTGAACGTTTCGGTGTCCCGCAGCACCGTCGACGCCGCGTCGTAGGAATAGACGCTGAACGTGGGGGGCATGCCCTCGACGTGTCCAGGCATGCCCAGGTGCGGCAGACCTGCATGCACCGCGGACTCTGCGCGCAACGCCGTGTAGGCCTCGTACGGCGCGGGCTGGCCGAACCCAACGCTCAGGTTGAACGCCTGGAAGAGCTTCCACGACGCCTCGTCATAACCGGAATCAGTGCGCGCATCGCCGCCAATTGTTTCAGATGCAGGCTGCATGTGGGATACGATAACACCGATGAACCGACAGCAACAAGCACGCGCCACGCGCGCGGCGTTAATCGGTGCAGCACGCGAACTATGGTCCCGCCAAGGATTTTTCGCGACCAGCACGTCCGACATCGTCGTTGCGGCGGCGGTTGGCACCCGCGGTGCCTTTTACGCTCATTTTTCCGATCGCGAGCAGCTTTTCCTGGCGGTCCTCGACGATGTGAGCCAGCGGCTGGCCGACGAACTCGACCAGCAGGTGACGCCTTCGCAAGATCCGCTCATCGATTTGCAGATGGTGCTGCTGGCATTCCTGAACATCGTCGTTGAAGCGCCCGATGTGCAGGCCCTGCTGGTCGACGGGCCCGCAGTGTTCGGCCCGACTCGCTGGCATCAGGCCGAACAGGCGCGTGGTCTGGCGCCCATCGAGGCACGGGTTGGCGCGGCGATCGCCGCCGGCGTCATCGACGAGCAGCCGGCCCGGCCGCTGGCAATGATCCTGTTGATGCTGGTCAACGACACGGCACTGATGATCGCGGCGGCCGACGACCGCGCTACCGCCCGCCGCGACGCCGGCGCGGCCCTGTCCCGGCTGATCTCAGGACTGAGATCCGATGATGGTTCTCATTCGTGAGTAGGCCGCGACGTCGCGCTTATAGGGCCGAGCAGGCGAATACCGGTTGTCGAGTCTGTGCAATCGCCGACCGTCGGCGTCGGAGACGTCGATTTCGCGACTGCGTCCTCGGCCCGGCTGTTGACCGTGACGATCACGGACATCCTCGGCATACCGCGATCAGATCAGCGTGCCGTCGCCAAAAAGAGGCGGAGAAGCTGTCCAGGATGAACGACGACGAGTGCGGCTCGTTGGAAGACTGCGCTCAAGACGCGCCATCAACGAAATTATGCTTCTCGGCGCCCGCCGGCATTCCGCGCTGGGCTATCAAGTCCCATACGGTCCTTCGCGGTATGCCCGCCTGACGCGCGATCGCGCGGTCATTCAAACCCGTAGTGCGGTCATTCAAACCCGTAGTAATGAGGCGCCGGATGCCGTCGAAGTCTTCCACCGGTTGCGTCCCGCGTCTCTCCTAATGCCGCTGTAATGAACCCAAAGTGGGACGCACCGCCGACAACTCCGGCGATGAACTGAGAGGTACGATCGCCACGCCGCGGGCGTGATGGAATTGGCAGACATGCCGGCTTTAGGTGCCGGTGCTCGAAAGAGCGTGAGGGTTCGAGTCCCTCCGCCCGCACTGAGGCTTACGCAAGCGGCTGCCGCGCGAAAGATGCAGAGGGCGCCAAGTGTCCCCGGGTTTGTGATACAGCAACGGCGAGTTGTATAAAACGCAGCGACGCGTAGTGCTGGGAGTCGGTGCGCGATATACGGGGGGGCGATGAAGCTCGGGCAGGCATTCGATCCGCGAAACAATGCACTCAACGCGTTTCGGTTGGCGTTCGCGGCGTCGGTGATCCTGTACCACTCCTTCCCCCTGACCGGTCGCCAGCTGTCGCCCGCCCCGGTTCGCCACCTACTTTCGTCGGTGGGTGTCGACGGATTCTTTGCAATCTCAGGCTTCCTGATAACCGCGAGTTGGCTCAACAATCCTCAGCTACGTGAGTTCTTCGTCGCTCGCGCTCTTCGCATCCTTCCCGGGTTGTGGGTCTGCCTGATCGTCACCGCGTTTGTCCTGGCCCCGATCAGTGTCGCGATACAGGGCGGACAGGCCGCGGATCTGCTGATGTCCCGGGCGCCGTTCGGGTACGTCCTGAAAAACAGCGCGGTGGTGTGGCTTCAGCCCGATGTCGGCGGGACCCCGCGCGGCGTTCCCAGGGCGGGCGGCTGGGACGGTCCCCTGTACACCCTCATATGGGAGGTGATGTGCTACGTCGCTGTTGCCGGCCTCGGCGTGATCGGCTTGGCCGGCCGCCGCTGGATTTCGCCCGTGCTGTTGGCACTGGCACTGGTCGCGGCTGTGTTGCTTCCGCCGATCACCGACGAGGCTGCGCTGTGGACAGTCCCGGGCCTGGCTGCGCGTTTCGCCCTGATGTTTGCGGCGGGAGCCCTGCTGTACCACTTCAAAGACGTGATTCCGGCTCGATGGTCCTTTGTCACGGTGAGCGTGGCCGTCCTGCTGGCGGCGAGCCTGCTGCCTGACTATCGGGTGGTCGCCGCTGTCCCTCTGGCCTACGCCGTGATCGTGTCGGGTGCGTTGGTCCGCAACAAGAGACTGAGACTGCGGACCGATTTGTCCTATGGCACATACATTTACGGGTGTCCGACTCAACAGTTGATGGCCGTTTGTGGACTCGTCAACCTGAACCCCTTGGTGTTCTTCGTCCTGTCGACGATGGCGACCCTGCCGCAAGCCGCGCTGAGCTGGTTCATAGTGGAGAAGCGCGCGCTGTCGTTGAAGTCTCGTCTCAAGCGGAAATCGTCTGCCCCGCCCGGTCCACAACTGCCGAAAGCAGCGACCTCGTAGCTCCCGAGGCGCCCGGCAAAGCGCTGCCACCGGCCGTGACGACCGAGTAGCGTCGTGCGCGCACGGCGGATGAAGGAGCGCGCATGGATCTGCATCTGTCGGGAAAAATCGCCGTCGTCACGGGAGCCAGTAAAGGCATTGGTCTCGCGGTCACCAGGGCTCTCGTCGACGCAGGCGCCCATGTGGTGGCGGGGGCACGGACCCCCGGTGAGCAGCTGCCGCTTCTCGAAGGGAGCGGGCAGGTGTCGTATGTATCCGTGGACCTTACCCGGCCCGGTGCCGCCGAAGAATTGATCGCCGCGGCGGGCCGCCGCGGCGGGATCGACGTTTTGGTCAACAACGTCGGCGGTGCCAAGGTTCGCCCGGGCGGACTTGCCGGCATTTCCGACGACGACTGGCGCGCGTCGTGGGATCTCAACCTGATGGGCGTCGTGCGACCGACCCGCGCGGCCCTGCCGGAGATCGAGCGCCGCGGCGGCGGTTCCATCGTCATCGTCAGCTCGATCAGTGCCTATGCTCCCGGCTCGAACACCTACGATTACTGTGCCGCCAAGGCGGCTGTCGCCAATTTCGCCAAAGCATTGTCAAAAGGCTTGGCGCCAAAGAATATTCGCGTGAACTCGGTCAGCCCGGGCGTGGTGTCCACCAAGCGGTGGATGGAGCGGGGTGGGCTGGCCGACGGGTTCGCCGCCGTCAGCGGTCAGACGGCCGAGGAGGTCAGGGCGGAGTTCGCGGCCTCGGCGCCGACGGGGCGATTCACCACCCCCGAGGAGGTTGCGGACCTCGTTGTCTTCCTGGCCAGCGACCGCGCCGGAAATACCACCGGATCGGACTATCGCATCGACGGGGGAATCGTCGCCTCTGTCTGATCGTCGCTGCACTCGTCGCACCGCCGTGAAAAATGCGTTCGGCACCGCTTTCGGAAAGTTTTCAAAACCCTTCCGGCGGTCCACGGAATATTGCACACGCGGCGAATGGCGGCGATAGCATCACATAACCGGAGGCACTTATATGCCACGGCGTTTGCCTAACAGAAAGGCGCGACCGATGAGAACGAAGACCACCAAAAAGATGCTGAAGGCTGTCGCAGTGGCAGCGGTGCTGACCGGTGTGATGCTCGGGTCGTCGGGCTGCATAACGATCACCCACGGGGCACCCGTAGTCGCGGCGGATTAATCGCCGACGTCGGCAGCGGCCAGTGACTCGTGAACTGGCCGGCGTGCGACCGATTGCGCAATGCGAATAGCCCATTCGTCGCCCAGCCCCTGAGGCTCGCCATTGCGGCTGCCGGAAAGCTGTTGCGATCCCCGCTGCGGTGAGAGGCAATCGCCGACCGGTGAATTACGACACGCCATTCCAGGGCCTAGACGTTTACGCGAATGCCCAATAGAAAGCGCTGCTGGCGCACCGCTTTCTATTGGGCCCCGCTCGTCCTGGGCAATGGCCCCGGATTGCGGACATAAGGGCGCCTCGCCGCGCGCCCATTAAGAACCCCCTTTGTTGCGCAGCCCCGATTGCCGGTCGGCCCGGGCGCCCCGAAACGAAATCTTGCGCGGCGTCAGCGTCAAACGCGTCCTGGCGGGTATCTCCGAACTCACCGGAACACAAGGGAGATGCCATGCCCACGGGAAACGAGCCGTCAGCACGAGGCGAAAAAGCCGTCACCGCAGAAGATATCGAGCTCGCCGAACAGAAAGTCGCCGTCGCGCGCGAACGCGCCGCTCGCGCGGGACTGTCCGCGGCGCGCAGCTTCGAGGAGTCCGCGGCTCGGCACGAGCGGGTCGCGCGCGTCCAGGATCAAGCTGTCCAACAAGGCGTGTTGCACACGGAGGTGCACCGCAGGTCCGGGATCAAGCACCGGCAGGCGGCGCAAGAAGACCGCAGGTTGGCGGAGCGCAAGCGAAAAGAATCGGAAGCGGACCTTGCCTGGCCGCCGGTCATGGACTGACGCGGGTCACTCTTGCACGAAGCGGGCGCGGACTTCCGGCGCCGGCAGCGGGCAACTGTCGTACTTGCCGCCGACGCGGTACCGGATCGCGGCGAACCTGTCGTAGAGCCAGTCGCGCAGCGGCCCCGGGATCACGCGGGCGACCGCGAACAACCGCCACGCTCCGCCGAGATACTTCGCCGCGCGCAGCACCGCCTGGGATCGGACAGCCACCCGTTCCGAGGGCCCGCCGGGGTCGTCCACAAACACCATTGAGTCGACGCCGCCGATCTCCGGGTGCCGTTCGGCGATCGCTTTGGCGAAGGCGCCCTGCAACGCCGCGAAGCGCAGGGGGCCGGTGGGGTCGAAGCGCAGGATCGTGCGCACCGACCGATTGCACACCCCGCAGACCCCGTCGTACAGCAACACGGGCGCCGCCGATTCGCCGTTCATGTCTCCCAGGTTAGTGAATGGGGCGCGCACCGAGGTTGACCCATGGTTAGGCGACCCTTAGTTTGTGGGGGTAACCTACCAAGGCGTGACCCGCGTGCCACCTGCGGCGGGTCGGGGCAGGCTCCCAATTCAGGGTCTGCGCGGCCCATGCCGGCCGCCCCGGCCCGTGGCTCCGTAACGGTGAATCCGCCGGGTCATCCAGTCGCCGAGGCCGTCGGGGCGCGGAGCGCCGCGAGAAAGGACCGCTAATGGCACGCGGATTCCAGGGTGTGGTGCTGCGCAGCTTCGGCGCGCGCGACCACATCGCGACGGTCGTCGAAACCGTCCGGATCGCTCCGCACTTCGTGCGGGTGCGCATGATATCGCCGACGCTCTTCGAGGACGTCGATGCCGAACCGGCCGCGTGGCTGCGGTTCTGGTTCCCGGATCCGGACGGATCGAAAACGGAATTCCAGCGCGCGTACACGATCTCGGAGGCAGACGTTCCCGCCGGACGTTTCGCGGTGGATATCGTGCTGCACGATCCCGCGGGCCCGGCGTCGCTGTGGGCGCGCACCGTGCAGCCCGGCGCCACCATCGCGGTCATGGCCCTGATGGGCTCGTCGCGGTTCGACGTGCCCGATGAGCAACCGGCCGGCTACCTGCTGATCGGTGACTCGGCGTCCATCCCGGGCATGAACGGCATCATCGGAGTCGTCCCCGACGACGTCCCCATCGAGATGTACCTGGAACAGCACGACGACAACGATCCGTTGATCCCGGTCACGTCGCATCCACGGCTGCGGCTGCACTGGGTGGCCCGCCATGACGAGAAATCGCTCGCCGCCGCGATCGAGAGCCGGGATTGGTCGAACTGGTATGCGTGGGCGACGCCGGAAGCCACCACGCTCAAGCATGTGCGCGCGCGGCTACGCGACGAGTTCGGCTTTCCCAAATCGGAGATACACGCCCAGGCCTATTGGAGCGCCGGGCGCGCGATGGGCACCCGACGCGGTGACGAGGGGGCGACAACCGAGGGGGTCGCACCCAGCGCGTCCGCGGAAGACGTTGCGGCGCAGCTGGAGTCGGTTCAGCAGGTATCCGACGCGACGCACGTCCCGGCGGCCCGCGGGAACTGGCGTGCCCAGGGCGCCGGCCGGCTGCTCTCGCCGCTGCGGTCGGCGCTGATCCTTTCGGGCGTGCTGCAGGCGGTGATCACGCTGGTGCAGCTGGCGCCGTTCGTGTTGCTGGTCGAGCTGGCCCGCCGCCTCGTTGCCGGGGCGCCCGCCTCGCGGCTATGGGACGTCGGCATCGCTGCGGTGTCGTTGCTGGGCCTGGGCGCGCTGCTCGGTGCCGCCCTCACACTCTGGCTCCATATCGTTGACGCGCGATTCGCCCGGGATCTGCGAGCGCGACTGTTGAGCAAGCTGTCTCGGCTACCGCTGGGCTGGTTCACCGCGCGCGGGTCGGGGTCGATCAAGCAACTGCTGCAGGACGACACGCTGTCCTTGCACTACCTGGTCACCCATGCCATTCCGGATGCCGTCGCCGCGGCCGTCGCGCCGGTCGCGGTGCTGGTCTACCTGTTCGTCGTGGACTGGCGGGTGGCGCTGGTGTTGTTCGTGCCCGTGCTGGTGTACCTGGTGCTGACGTCGTCGCTCACGATTCAGTCGGGCCCGCGCATCCCGCAATCGCAGCGCTGGGCTGAGACGATGAACGGCGAGGCCGGCGCCTACCTGGAGGGCCAGCCGGTGATCCGCGTCTTCGGTGGCGCCGCCGCCTCCAGCTTCCGGCGTCGCCTGGACGAGTACGTCGGCTTCCTGGTCGCCTGGCAGCGGCCACTCGCGGGCAAGAAGACCTTCATGGACCTGGTGACCCGTCCCTCGACATTCCTCTGGATCATCGCGGTCACCGGCACCTTGCTGGTGGTCGCGGGCCGGATGAATCCGGTGGATCTGCTGCCGTTCTTGTTGCTGGGCACAACCTTCGGCGCGCGACTGCTCGGCATCGCGTACGGCCTGGGCGGCATCCGCGCCGGCCTGTTGGCCGCCCGGCGACTGCAGAACACGCTCGACGAGGCCGAGCTCACCGTGCGAGACGACGAGGCACCGCGGGATCCGGCGGCCACGGTGGTGTTCGACAACGTCGGCTTCGGTTACCGCCCCGACGTTCCGGTCATTCACGACTTTTCGCTGACCTTGCGGCCCGGCACGGTCACCGCGCTGGTCGGCCCCTCCGGATCGGGCAAATCGACGCTGGCCGCCTTGCTGGCCCGGTTCCACGACGTCGGCCACGGTTCGATACGGGTTGGGGGACAAGACATTCGGTCATTGACCGCCGACCAACTCTATGCCCGGGTCGGATTCGTGCTGCAGGAGACGCAGTTGGTGCACGGCACCGTCGCGGAAAACATCGCGCTGGCCGTCCCGGATGCCGACGTGGCACAAATCGAACAGGCGGCGCGCGCGGCGCAGATCCACGACCGCATCGTGCGGCTGCCGGACGGCTACGACACCATGCTGGGCGCCGCGAGCGGGCTCTCCGGTGGCGAGCGACAACGGCTCACTATCGCCCGCGCGATTCTGGCCGACACCCCAGTGCTGATCCTCGACGAGGCCACGGCCTTTGCCGACCCCGAATCGGAATATCTGGTGCAGCAAGCACTCAACCGGCTGACGCAAGACCGCACCGTGCTGGTGATCGCGCATCGATTGCACACCATCACCCGGGCCCACCAGATCGTCGTGCTCGACCACGGCCGCATCGTCGAACGCGGCACCCACGACGAGCTGCTGGCTGCCGACGGCCGGTACCGGCGGCTATGGGACGGCGGCCGCCGCGATGAGGTTGCCGCCGGGACCACTGGCGAGGGGGCACGATGATCCGCACATGGTTGAGGCTGATCCCCGCGGATCGCCGCAACGGGGTGATCACCTACACGGTGCTCGCGTTGATCTCGGTGGTGGTCCGCGCGGTGGCCACCGTGCTGCTGGTCCCCTTGGTGGGCGCCTTGTTCGGCGACCACCCGCAGCGCGCGCTGGCGTGGGTGGGCTGGCTCACCGCGGCCACCGTGGCCGGCTGGGTGATCGACACCGCAACGGCGCGTATCGGTTTCAACCTGGGTTTCGCCGTGCTGGACCACAGTCAGCACGACGTGGCGGATCGGCTGCCCGGCGTGCGGCTGGACTGGTTCACCACCGGGCACACCGCGACGGCACGGCAGGCGATCGCGGCCACCGGCCCGGAACTTGTCGGACTGGTCGTCAACCTGCTCACGCCTCTGATCTCCGCCGTCCTGCTACCCGCGGCCATCGCGGTGGCCTTGCTGCCGGTCTCCTGGCAGCTGGGGGCCGCAGCGCTGGGTGGCCTGCCGCTGCTGCTGGGCGCGCTGTGGGCATCGGCCCGCCTGGCCCGGCGAGCCGATGCCGCGGCCGCCGACGCCAATAGCGCGCTCACCGAGCGGATCATCGAGTTCGCGCGGACCCAGCAGGCGCTGCGGGCCGCGCGGCGCGTCGAGCCGGCGAGAAGCCTCGTCGGCGACGCGCTGGCCGCACAACACGGCGCCACCATGCGCCTGCTCGCGATGCAGGTCCCCGGCCAGCTGCTGTTCAGCCTCGCCAGCCAGCTCGCGCTGATCCTGCTAGCCGGGGCGACCACCGTGCTGACCGTGCACGGAACGCTCACCGTGGCCCAGGCGGTCGCGTTGATCGTCGTCATCGTGCGTTACCTCGAGCCGTTCACCACCATTAGCGAGCTGGGCCCCGCGCTGGAGAGCACTCGCGCCACGCTCGACAACATCCGTTCGGTGCTCACCGCACCGCTGATCAACGTCGGCGCCGCCGCACTGGCGGGTACCACTGAGCCCCGCGTCGAGTTCGACAACGTCGTGTTCCGCTACGACGATGCCGGCGCGCCGGTGCTCGATGGCGTGAGCTTCACCCTGGAGCCGGGTGGCACGACGGCGATCGTCGGGCCGTCCGGTTCGGGTAAGAGCACCATCCTGGCGCTGATCGCCGGGTTGCACGAGCCCACGGCCGGCCGGGTGCTGATCGACGGGGTGGACGCGGCGACATTGAACGGCGATGCGCGGCAAGCGGTGAGCAGTGTGGTGTTCCAGCACCCCTACCTGTTCCATGGGTCGATCCGCGACAACGTGCTCGCCGGAGACCCCAGCGCCGCCGACGGGCGGTTCGGGCGGGCGGTGGCACTCGCGCGCGTCGACGAGCTCGTCGCGAGGCTGCCCGACGGCGCCGACACCGTCGTCGGCGAGGCGGGCTCGGCACTGTCCGGTGGTGAGCGGCAACGGGTGAGCATCGCGCGCGCCTTGCTCAAGCTCGCACCGATATTGCTGGTAGACGAGGCGACCAGCGCCCTGGATACCGAGAACGAGGCCGCGGTGGTCGACGCGCTCACCGCCGACCCCCATGCACGCACCCAGGTGATCGTCGCGCATCGGCTGGCCAGCATCAGTCACGCCGACCGCGTCCTGTTCGTCGACAACGGCCGAGTGGTCGAGGACGGCACCGTCGACGAATTGCTTGCTGCGGGCGGCCGTTTCAACGAATTCTGGCGGCAACAGCACGAAGCCGCGGAATGGCGGATTCTGGCCGACTAGCGCACCGCGATTGACCGCAACTCTTGCGGTATGCCTTACAGTTGGTCGGTCGGACCGAGCTGTCTGCGTACAGGAGGCGTGCTGCTCATGAGTGCTGTGCTGTCGATACCGCGGTACCCCGGCGACGTGACCCCGCAATGGTTGTCGGCAGCGCTCAGTGGGAGCGGCGCACCCGTCGAGGTCGTCGACGTAAACGTGGTCGCGATCGGCACCGGACAGACCGGGGCGACCTACCGGGTGGCCGCCCGCTATGCGAGCGATCCCGGCGACCTGCCGCAGACGTTCGTGATCAAGCTGCCGGCCCAGGACGACACCGTCCGTGACCGGGTGGTCATCGGCTACCGCAGCGAATGCGCGTTCTACTCCTCGGTGGCGGATCGGGTCCACGTGCCGACGCCGCGGTGCTTTTACTCCGAGATCACCGCTGATGCAATGGATTTCGCCCTGCTGCTGGCCGATCAGGCACCGGCGGTTCAGGGTGACCAGCTCGTCGGGTGCGGCGAAGCCGAAGCGCGCCTTGCGGTTACCGCGCTGGCAGGCCTGCACGCACCCAGTTGGTGCGATCCCGTCTGGCTCGATTTTCCGGGCATCGCGTTCGGGCGTCCGGATGAGGCCGCGGCGGGCGGCATGGGCGAGGTGGCGAAGATGAGCGCCGACATCACGCTGGACAGGCTCGGCGATCGGATGAGCGCACAAGACCGCGACACCTTCGGCGCGGCAATGGGTTTGATTGCCCCGTGGTTGCTGTCGGAGTATGACCGGTTCGCCTTGCTGCACGGCGACTACCGGCTGGACAACCTGCTGTTCGATCCCGAGCGAACCAGGGTCAGCGTGGTCGACTGGCAGACGCTCGGCGTGGGCCTGCCGGCGCGAGATCTTGCTTACTTCACCGCGACCAGCCTCAATTCGCAGCTGCGCGCCGTTATCGAAGAAGAGCTGGTCGCCGACTATCACCGGACGTTGACGGCCGGCGGCGTCGGCGACTATGACCGCGAAACCTGTTGGCGCGATTACCGGCTCGGGGTGTTGCAGGCACCGCTGATCTCGGCGCTGGGTTTCGCGTTCGCCGCGGCCACCGAGCGTGGCGATGACATGGTGCTGACGATGCTGAGCCGCGGCTGCCAGGCGATCCGCGACCTGGGGACGCTCGACCTAATCGGCTGAGTCCTCAGAGGTCGCCGGTGAAGTCGGCGCTCAGCCAGCGGTCGGGCCGGATGGTGAACAGCACCTCCTCGACGCCTTCCATGCTTTGCACGAACGCCCGGCCGCCTTCTTCCCCGAGGTAACGGATGGCGATCGACTCCTGCAGGTCCGCCGGGGCCGGCTGGGTGGTCTCGACCACGGTGCCTTCCACCACCACGTATTGATACGGCGGCTCCTCGCGCTGGACCACCAGCGTCACCGCGCCGGTCTGCCTGATCAGGCGGGCCTTGCGGCTGGACGCCCCGGTCATGATCCGGACGTTCCCACCGGGGGTGTAGTCGTACCAGATCGGGACGCTGGCCGGCGGCCGCCCCTCGGTCGCGGCGACGGACAGCACCGCCACGTGCGTGCCGGCGAGGAACTCTTTGCGCTCGGTTTCGCTGAAGGCTTTCATGACGAGTGCAAACGTCGCGGCGATGGAGCTATTCCCGGGTGACCGATGATCAGTACTGCGTGGATCCCTGGTCGACCGGGATCTGCGCGGCCGTGACCTTGCGCGACTCGTCGCTGGCCAGCCAGCACACGGTGTCGGCGATCTCCTCGGGCTCGGCGACCCAGTCGGGCAGAAACGGTGTGAGGACGTGCGAGAGCTGTGGGTTGGTCTCCATGGTCTTGCCCACCGCGCTGACCATGTCGCCCGAGCCCATCGGGGTGTTCACCGGACCCGGGTGCACACTGTTCACCCGAATTGAGTGCTTCCCCAGTTCCGCGGCGAAGGCCCGCGCCAGCCCGGTGACGGCGTGCTTGCTGGCGGTGTAGTGAATCATGAACGGCTGCATCTTCATGCCGGCCGCGGAACTGATCAGGATGATGGAGCCGCCGCGGCCCCCTTCGATGATCTTGTCCGCCCCGGCCATCACGGTGTTCCACGTGCCGGTCACGTTGATGTCCATGACGTCGCGGAAGTTCTCCGGCGTGATGTCATCCCATGCCTGCGGGGCCGCGACCCCGGCGTTGGCGACGATGATGTCCAGCCGGCCCAGCTCGGCGACGCCGTGTGCGACGACCTCCCGCAGGCCCTCGAAGTCGCGGATGTCCACGACTGACGCGATAATCCGGCGGTTCGCCGCTTCGACCAGGCGCACGGTCTCGTCCAAGTCGTCGGGAGTCGCCGGATCGTAGGGGACACACGACGGCAGCTTGCCTGCGATGTCGACGGCGATGATGTCGGCGCCTTCGGAGGCCATCCGCACCGCGTGTGCCCGGCCCTGCCCGCGCGCCGCGCCGGTGATGAACGCCACTCTTCCGGCAAGCTTGCCGCTCATGGTTGCTCCTGTGCCGGTTCGGCCACTCTCATCGCCGCGCGGCCTTGACGAGGTTCGATCCGATGATCAAACGCTGAATTTCACTGGTGCCTTCGTACAGCCGTAGCAGGCGCACATCGCGGTAGATGCGTTCGACGGCAACGCCACGCATGTAGCCGGTGCCGCCGTGGATCTGCACCGCGAGATCAGCGACGTTGCCGGCCATTTCGGTGCAGAAGACCTTGGCGGCCGACGGCGCGATCCGGCGATCCTCGTCGCTGACCCACAGCCGAGCGGCCTCGCGCACCAGTGCACGGCCGGCCATCACGCCGGTCTGCTGGTCGGCGAGCATGCCCTGCACCAACTGGAAGGTTCCGATCGGCGTTCCGCCCTGCGTCGCCGTGGCGGCATACGACACCGATTCGTCGAGCGCGCGTTGCGCGGCGCCCACGGCGAGGGCGGCGATGTGCACCCGGCCCCGGGCCAACGACGTCATGGCCGCCCGATATCCGTGATCTTCGCTACCGCCGACGAGCGCGTCGGAACCGACTCGGACATCGGTGAAGTTGACGTCGGCGGTCCAGGCGCCCTCCTGGCCCATCTTGGCGTCCTTGGCGCCCACCTCGACGCCGGCGGCATCCGCGGGAACCAAAAAGACCGCAATCCCCGGACCCTGGTCGTCGGCCGGACGGGTCCGCGCGAACACCACGAAGAGGTTGGCGACGGGCGCGTTGGTGATGAAGCGCTTCTGCCCGGAGATCACCCAATCCGACCCGTCGCGAACGGCTTTGGTGCGCAAGCCGGCCGGGTTCGATCCGGCGCCGGGCTCGGTCAGCGCGAAGGAGGCGACGACGTCGCCGGACGCGATCGACTCCAGCCAGCGGGATTTCTGTTCGTCGGTACCGAAGCCGACGAGCACCTGCCCGGCGATTCCGTTGTTGGTGCCGAACATCGACCGCAGGGCCAGCGACGTGTAGCCCAACTCCATCGCCAACTCGACGTCCTGCATCAGGTTGAGGCCAAGGCCGCCCCACTCCTGGGGAATCGCGTACCCGAACAGGCCCATCTTCTTGGCCTCGTCGCGCAGGCCGTCGGGGACGTGGTCGGTGTCGAGGATCTCCTGCTCGCGGGGGACGACCACATTGCGGACGAATTGCCTTGTCTGAGCGAGGATCTCGCCGAAGTCCTCGTCGGAGACTGCTGCGGCTTCGGTGGTCGCCATGGATTCCTCACTCCTCTCCCGGTCCCGGGGCACCCCGGTTCCGAGCAGGATCCTATATCAAATATGATATTTGCTTCGAGCCCGCCCATGGAGGCGATGACTGTGAAGGATGTGAGCCAGGTGGCGATGTTGACAGGTCAGACCGCGGTAATCACGGGCGGAGCGCAAGGGCTGGGTCTGGCCATCGCGGAGCGGTTCGTCGCCGAAGGTGCGCGCGTGGTGCTCGGCGACGTCAACCTCGAGGAAACCCAGGTGGTGGCCAAGCAGTTGGGCGGCGATGACGTCGCGATCGCGGTGCGGTGCGACGTCACGCGGTCCTCCGACGTCGAAACCCTGATCCAGACCGCGGTCGAGCGTTTCGGCGGCCTGGACATCATGGTCAACAACGCCGGGATCACCCGGGACGCGACGATGCGCAAGATGACCGAGGAGCAATTCGATCAGGTGATCAACGTGCACCTGAAGGGGACGTGGAACGGCACCCGGCTGGCCGCCGCGGTCATGCGGGAAAACAAACGCGGTTCGATCATCAACATGTCCTCGGTGTCGGGAAAGGTCGGCATGATCGGCCAGACCAACTACTCGGCGGCCAAGGCCGGCATCGTCGGCATGACCAAGGCCGCCGCCAAAGAGCTCGCCTACCTCGGCGTCCGGGTGAACGCGATCGCTCCCGGCTTGATCCGCTCCGCCATGACAGAGGCCATGCCGCAGCGTATTTGGGATTCCAAGGTGTCGGAGGTGCCGCTGGGCCGTGCCGGCGAGCCGAGCGAGGTCGCCAGCGTGGCGCTGTTCTTGGCTTCCGATCTGTCGTCGTACATGACCGGCACCGTTATGGAGATCACCGGCGGACGCCACCTATGAGCGCGATGCGCGAGGCGGTCATCTGTGAACCCGTTCGGACCCCGATCGGCCGCTACGGCGGAATTTTCAAGGCGCACAGCGCCGTCGACCTCGGTGTCGCCGCGCTGAAAGGGCTGCTCGAGCGAACGGGACTGGCGCCCGACGCCGTGCAGGACGTGATCCTCGGCCACTGCTACCCCAACAGCGACGCGCCGGCGATCGGGCGGGTGGTTGCGCTGGATTCCGGTCTGCCGGTGACGGTTCCGGGCATGCAGATCGACCGGCGGTGCGGCTCGGGCCTGCAGGCGGTCATCCAGGCGTGCCTGCAGGTGGGCTCCGGGGACAACGACCTCGTCATCGCCGGGGGTTGCGAGAGCATGAGCAACGTCGCCTTCTACTCCACCGACATGCGTTGGGGCGGCGCGCGCCACGGTGTGCGGGTGCACGACGGCCTGGCCCGGGGACGCACGACCGCCGGAGGCCGAAACTACCCGGTGCCCGGCGGGATGCTGGAAACGGCCGAGAATCTGCGCCGCCAGTACCGCATTTCACGTCGGGAGCAGGACGAGCTCGCGGTGCGGTCCCACCAGCGTGCCGTCGCCGCGCAGAAAGACGGCATACTGGCCGCGGAGATCATTCCGGTCGCGGTGCGCACCCGTAGCGGCGAGGAACTCGTCGACACCGACGAGCACCCGCGCGCCGACACCACGGTCGAGTCGCTCGGAAAGCTCAAACCCGTTCTGGTGCAGGGTGATCCGGAGGCGACCGTCACCGCGGGCAACGCCAGCGGGCAGAACGACGCGGCATCGATGTGCGTGGTCACCACTGCGGAGAAGGCCGACGAGTACGGCATGAGGCCGTTGGTGCGCCTGGTGTCGTGGGGCGTGGCGGGGGTTGCGCCCGACGTCATGGGCATCGGCCCGGTACCCGCCACCGAGGTCGCGCTGGCCAAGGCGGGCCTGCGGCTGTCCGACATCGACCTCATCGAGCTCAACGAGGCCTTCGCCGCGCAGGCGCTGGCCGTGATGCGGGAATGGAACTTCGGCGCCGCCGATCACGACCGGACCAATGTGCACGGTTCGGGGATCTCGCTGGGCCATCCGGTCGGCGCGACGGGCGGACGGATGCTGGCCACCTTGGCGCGCGAGCTCGATCGCCGCGAGGCGCGCTACGGGTTGGAGACCATGTGCATCGGCGGCGGCCAGGGCCTGGCCGCCGTCTTCGAGCGGGTCGCGTCGCGATGACCGCGCCGGGCCTGCCGCTGGACGGCCTCACCGTGGTGGAGGTGTCGAGTTTCGTCGCCGCGCCACTGTGCGGCATGACGCTGAGTCAGCTCGGCGCGGAAGTCATCCGCGTCGACCCCATCGGCGGCGCCTCCGATGTGCAACGGTGGCCGCTGGCCGCGGACGGCACATCGATCTACTGGACCGGCCTGAACAAGGGAAAACGTTCGGCCACAATCGATCTGCGGTCTCAGGAGGGGCACGAACTGGTCCAGCGGCTTATCGTCGAGGGAGACGGCATCGTGGTGACCAACGCCGCGGGCTTGTCCTGGCTCGGCCATGAAGTCCTGGCGGCCAGGCGGCCCGACGTGATCCACGTCCAGCTGCTCGGGCGCGGAGACGGTTCCACCGGGGTGGACTACACGGTCAACGCCGGTCTCGGCTATCCGCTCGTCACCGGTCCGGCGGATCATGGCGGTGCGATCAATCACGTGCTGCCGGCCTGGGATGTGTGCTGCGGACTGTACGCCGCGCTGGCCGTCGTCACCGCCGTTCGTCACCGCGAACGGTCGGGGGAGGGGGCGCGGATCAGCCTGGCGTTGGAGGACGTCGCCCTGGCCACAGCCGCCAACCTCGGGCTGCTCACCGAGCCGCAAGTCACTGGGACACAACGCGAACGGCTGGGCAACGCCATCTACGGCCAGTACGGGCAGGACTTCGTCAGCCGCGACGGGGCCAGGTTCATGGTGGTGACCTTGACCGGTCGGCACTTTCGCGACTTGCTCGCGGTGACGGGCACCGGCGCCGCGGTGTCGGCGCTCGGCGAGGCGCTGGGCGCCGACTTCGGGTCCGAGGGCGACCGCTACCGCTACCGCGACGTGCTGTCGAGTCTGTTCGCCACGTGGTTCGGCGATCACACGGCCGACGAGATCACCGCCGCGCTGTCGGACACGACGGTGCTGTTCGAGCGGTACCGCACCTTCGCCGAGGTCGCGGCAGGGCCGAAAGTAACTGATAATCCGATGTTTTCGCGATTGCGTCAACCAGGCCTGGGCGACTACTTCGCCCCGGGCCTGCCGGCCGCCTTCAACGGCACACATCCGGCCAGCGCGCCCGCGCCCGCCCTGGGGCAGGACACCGCCGACGTCCTGACGCGGCTGGGGTTGGGCGCCGCCGACATCGAGCGCCTGACCAACGCCAAGACCATCGCCTGCTGAGCAGCCGGAAGGGACGCAGCACATGACCAGACTCGCCCAGACCCTCGGGTTGACCGAGGTCCAGACCGAGATCATCGCGACCGTACGGCAATTCGTCGAGAAGGAAGTCATTCCTCACGCGGCCGAGCTGGAACGCGGTGACACCTACCCGCAGGACATCGTCGACCAGATGCGGGACATGGGCCTCTTCGGGCTGATGATTCCGGAGGAGTACGGCGGGCTGGGGGAGTCGCTGCTCACCTACGCCCTGTGTGTCGAGGAACTGGCGCGGGGCTGGATGAGCGTGTCCGGCGTGCTCAACACGCACTTCATCGTGGCGTACATGCTGCGCCAGCATGGCACCGACGAACAGAAGCAACGGTTCCTGCCCCGGATGGCGGCCGGCGAGACGCGCGGCGCCTTCTCGATGTCGGAACCGGAGCTGGGCTCCGACGTGGCCGCCATCCGCACCCGGGCCCGGCGTAATTCCGCCGGCACCTACACCATCGACGGCCAGAAGATGTGGCTGACCAACGGTGCCACTTCGACGCTGGTGGCGGTCCTGGTGCGCACGGACGAAGGCTCGGACAAGCCGCACCGCAACCTGACCGCGTTCCTGGTCGAGAAGCCGGTCGGCTTCGGCGAAGTCGTTCCCGGCCTTCGCATTCCGGGCAAGATTGACAAGCTGGGCTACAAGGGCATCGAAACGACGGAGATGATTTTCGACGGCTACCACGCCGGCGCCGATGACATCCTCGGCGGCGCCACCGGCCGGGGTTTCTTCCAGATGATGGACGGCATCGAGGTCGGCCGGGTCAACGTGTCGGCGCGCGCGTGCGGCGTCGGAATTCGTGCCTTCGAGCTCGCGGTGCGCTACGCGCAACAACGCGAGACCTTCGGCAAACCGATCGCCGAGCATCAGGCCATCGCGTTCCAATTGGCCGAGATGGCGACCAAAGTCGAAGCCGCACACCTGATGATGGTCAATGCGGCGCGACTGAAGGACTCCGGCGAGCGCAATGACGTCGCCGCCGGGATGGCCAAGTACCTGTGCAGCGAATACTGCACCGAGGTGACCCAGCAGAGTTTCCGGATCCACGGCGGCTACGGCTACTCCAAGGAATACGAGATCGAACGGCTGATGCGCGACGCACCGTTCCTGCTGATCGGTGAGGGCACCAGTGAGATCCAGAAAAACATCATCAGCAAGCGGCTGCTGGCCGAGTATCAGGTGTAAACAGATGGGCGTTCCGGATTTCGCTGCGCGGCCTCAACTTTCCGAGGACGTCGCGCGAATCATCCGCGGGCGGATCTTCGACGGGATGTATGGCGCAGGATCGTACGTCCGGCTGGATCAACTGGCCGTGGAGCTGGGTGTCAGTGTCACGCCCGTGCGCGAGGCCCTGCTCGCGCTGTGCGCCGAAGGCCTGATCAACCAGCAACCGCGCCGGGGCTTCGTGGTGTTGCCGGTCACCGGGCGCGACGTCGCCGACGTGGCGAACGTGCAGGCGCACGTCGGCGGCGAGTTGGCCGCGCGGGCCGCGGTCAACATCAGCCCCGAGCAGTTGCTCGAGCTCAAGGAGATTCAGGCCGAGCTGGAGAAGGCGTACGCCGGTGACGACCACGAGCGGACCGTGCGGCTGAATCACGAATTCCACCGGGCCATCAATGTCGCGGCGGACTCACCCAAGCTCGCCCAGCTGATGTCCCAGATCACTCGCTACGCACCCGAATCGGTGTTTCCCGCCATCGAGGGCTGGCCCGGGCAATCGACGCAGGACCACCGGCGGATCATGTCCGCACTCAACAAGCACGATGCCAGGCTCGCCCGTTCTGCCATGTCGGAACACCTTGCTGCGGGCGCGATTCCGTTGATCGACCACCTTGTCGCGCGCGGCGTGGTGGTGGATGAAGGGCCCGGGGGACCGGTGCGCATGACCGATGGAAAGAAACCATGACCAGCATCGAGAAACCCATTCCGCTCCAAGATCTTTCCGGGATAGCCGGGCACCGCTTCATCTATACCTACGCCCGAGTTACCCGCCGGACTGGTCTGAGGGCACCGACTGAGCCGGCTGCGCTGACCTTTTCGGCCACGCGTTCGGGGTCCTAGCCTGGCGCCGTCGACTGGTCGGCTTCGAGCAGCATCTCCCGCAGCCGATGTGTGTCCACCTTGCCGGTGCCGCCGCGCGGAAGGTCATCATCGGAGCGCAGCACGAGCCACAGCGCTGGAACCTTGAAAGCGCTCAGCACAGTTCGCGCCGAGGCACGCAGTTGTTCTCCTGTCAGCCCGCGGCACACCACCACCGCGCCCACCCGATTGCCCGCCACGCCGGGAACATTGGTCACGAAGGCATTGTCCACGCCGCCGAGGGTGCGCAGCGCGCTCGCGATCTCGCTGGGGTAGACCGTCGCGCCGCTGACTTTGAACATGTCGTCGGATCGCCCGTGGTAGAACAGGAATCCATCCTCGTCGAGGTGGCCGAGGTCGCCGGTGGGGTAGAAGCCGTCGGCGGTGAAGATGTCCTCGCGGGTGCGCCCGCAGATGCCGCGCAGCGTGTGCGGGCCGCGGATGTGGATCATGCCGGTGGTGCCGGCCGCGACGGACGTTCCGCTGTCGGTGTCGACGATGCGGACTTCCATGCCTGCGAACGGTTTGCCGCAGCTGCCCCACGCTGACGCGGGCATGTCGGTGTCGGCGGCATAACCGCAGTACGGCCCGAAGGCTTCGGTCATGCCGAACAACGTGGCCCGCGTGCCGGGCGGGGCGCGTTGCTCGGGCGGCAGCAGGGCCTGCAGGCTTCCCGCCCGCAGGGCGGACAGGTCGGCGCCGACTTGTCCGGCGTGGCGCGCCAATGTCTCGGCCTGGTCCGGCCAGCCGCGAAACAGGTTGACCCGTTCGCCTTCCAGCAGTTTCAGGGTCGTTTGCGGCCGCGGGATTTCCTCGGTCACCAGGGTCGCGCCCGCCAGCAGGGCGGACAGGATGCCGCTGCCGAAACCGCCCACCCAGAAGAAGGGCATCGGCAGATACAGGCGGGTCGTCGGCGTGATGCATCGCGCCGCGAGGCCCGACTGCACGGCGCCCAGGGCGCTGCCGTGGGAGTGGATGACTCCTTTGGGCGGTCCGCTGCTGCCCGAGGTGAACATGATCACCAGCGCGTCGGCGGGTGTGACGGTCGCGGCCATCGGGTCGACGATCGCACGGGCATGCTCGCCCACGCGGACGGTCTCGAGCCGCTCGACCGGCCAAATCTCGCGCAGCGCGGGCAGCTCGGTGTGCGGGACCGTCTTCAGGCCGTCGAGGTAGCGGTGTCCGCGGAATTCGTCGACGCTGATCAGGAACTGCACCGCGGCCGCCCGCAGCTGCGCGGCCAGCTCCGGGGCCGTCAGCAAGGTGCTCAGCGGCACCAGCACCGCGCCGATACGGGTCAGGGCGATGGCGACCTCTACCCAGCGGGTGCTGTTGGGCATGATGAGTCCCACCCGGGTGCCCTTGACCACACCGGCCCCGATCAAGGCGGCGGCCAAATCGCTGGTGGCCGAATCGAGTTCGCGGTAGCTGACCCGGGAGGTGGGATCGATCACCATCGGCTTGTCGGCGTCGTGCCAAGCCCGCAATCGCACCAGCCGGTCGACGGTGCTAGGCATCGAAGAGCTCTCGGAGCCGTCGCATGTCGACCTTGCCGCTGGACAGCAGCGGCACCTCGTCGGGCGGCAGGGTGATGAACCGCTTGGGGATCTTGTACGACGACAGCTCGCCTTTGAGCCGTTCGCGCACCGCGGCTTCGTCGAAATCCGGCTGGATGACCACCGCGGCAACCAGCTCTCCTCGTTGCGCGTCGGGGACACCCACCACGTGAGCCTGCGCGCCGGTGACCCTGGTGATCGCCTTTTCCACCTCGGCCGCCGAGACGTTGGCCCCCGCCGTCTTGATCATCGCGCTCAGCCGGCCGACGAAATAGCAGATTCCGTCGGCATCGACGCGCACCAAGTCGCCGCTGTGGAACCACCCGTCGGCGTCGAAACTCTCTTCGCGGCTGCGCTTGTAGTAGCGCTGCATCAGGTACGGCCCGCGCAGGCACAGTTCGCCGACCTCGCCGACCGGTGTGTCGGCTGCTGTGCCGGGATCGACGATCCTGGTCTCAAATCCCGGTGCCGCCTTGCCGAACGACCCGCGCCGGTGCACGGGCTGGTCGGCTTCGTCATCGCCGATCAGCACCACGCCGCCGGCCTCGGTCATGCCCAGCATGTTGTGCCGCAGTTCCGGGTCGGCCGGGCGGGCGGCGGGCGCCATGATCGGGTATAGGTTGCCGCGCCGCATCGAAGACAGATCGCGGCGGGGAAAGCTCGGGTGGTCGGCCAGGTAGGCGATCCCCGCCGCGAATCCATTGGTCATGGTGGGCCTTTCGGCCTCCAACAGGTCGAGTGTGGCACCCGGATCGGTGGCGTTGGAACACACCAGGGTCGATCCGGCCGTCAACGTCGCGAGCAGGCCGAACGCGAGTCCCCCGATCCAGAAGAACGGAGAATTGCAGAACAGCCGGTCGTCGGCCGTCAAGCCGCGGATCCCATTGAGGTTCCGCTGATGAGCGAGCAGCGCCCCGTGGGTGTGCACCACCCCCTTCGGCGCGCTGGTGGAGCCCGACGTGTACACGATCGTCAGTGGATCACCCTCTGCGACGTCATCTTCCAGCGCTTCCAGGAGCATGGGGTCGATGGAATCCGCGCGCGGATACAAGCCTGCGTGGGTGACCGCGACGTGGCGCAGTTGCGGCGCCGCGGCACAGAACAACGGTGAACCGAAGTCGGCGCCGGAGACGATCTCGGACAGTCGGTGTACGTAATCATGAGACCGAAACGACGCTGCGGTCAACAGGATTTCGGTGTCGCTGTCGACCAGTTGCTCGCGCAACTCGCGAGTGGTGGCGACGGTCGAGAACGGGATCACCACGGCGCCGATCCGCGCCGCGGCCAGCAGACCGACCACGAATTCGGTTCCGTTCGGGTAGAGCAGGCCCACATGGGTGCCCTTACCCGCGCCGAGGGCGATCAGCCCGCGGGCTAGCACCGCCGACCGCAGATCGGCCTCGGCGTAACCGATTCGGTCGCCGTCGCAGACCAGCAGCGGATGGTCGCCGCGCGCGCGGGCTTGCCGTCGGACGATAGCGGCGACCGTCAATGAATCAAGGACCATGGTCACGCTGCATCGCGGGCTCACTGAAGAAGTCCCGAATCGCGCGGAGATCGGCCTTCCCCGACGGTGTTCGGGGCAGGGTGTCGACGACCGCGATCTCGGTGGGTATCTCGTAGCCGGCCAGCCGACCCCGCAAGTACTCCACCAGCGCGCCGGCGTCGGCGCATTCCCGCTCGCGTAGCTCCACCATGGCGACGGGTGTCTCGCCGAGCCGGTCGTCGGGACGGGCGATCACGGCCGCACCGGCGACGGCAGGGTGGCTTTCCAAAGCGGTGCGAACGTCGTCGGGCATCACCTTGAAACCGCCGCGAATGATCGCCTGGTCGGCGCGGCCGGCGATCCAGAGAAACCCGTCGGCATCGATCCGCGCAAGGTCGGTGGTGCGCATCCAGTGTGTGGCCGGCCCCAGCTGGCCGGGCTTGACCTCCAGCAGGCCGACTTCGCCTGGGGCCAAGGGTATTCCGTCCTCGGCGACCACCCTGAGCTGTGCACCCGGATTGGCCCGGCCGACGCTGCCCCGTTTGGTTTTCCAGTAGCGCCGATGGTCGGGGAGGGTCCAGCCGGCCACGCCCCCGCCGAATTCGGTGGCCGCATAAGAGGTCAACACCGGGATGCCGTACTTCTCGGCGAAGGCGTCGGCATCCTCGGCCGACAGTGGCGCCGTGCCGCAGGTGACGGCGCGCAGGCTGGCCAGGTCGGCGCGCGGAATATCGGAGTGCAACACGGCGCGCAGGGCGGCCGGTACCAGCGAGGCCGTACGGGGCCGGTGGCTGCGCACCGCCTCGGCCCACGCGTTGAGCTCGAATCGTTCCAGCAGCGCGAACGGACGTGCCTCGGTGATGCATTGCAGCACGCGGAATACCCCGCCGATATGCACCAGTGGCGAGTTCACGATCGCGACGCCGCGGCGCAGCTCCCGCGGCGGGGGCTGATGATCGGGGTCCGGACCCAGCACGCTGCGCGCGAGCATGTCGTAACTCAAGTCGATTCGCTTGGGCGGGCCGGTCGTGCCGCTGGTCAGCATGCGCACCGCGACACCGGACGGCGCGGCGGTGTCGCCATCGGGCGGCGTGGCGGCGTCGTCGTCTTCCGGTAGGTCCGCGATCTCGACCGTCCCCGTGCCGGTGGTGACCAGCGCGCTCAGATCGCCGCGCTCACCGACGATCACGGGAAGCCGCAGCCGCGTGATGTCGGCCTTGGTGCGCTCGTCACCGCGAGACGGGTTGACCACCACGACCGTTCCGCCGGCCAGCAGCACGCCCAGAAACGCGGCCACGTGTCCCGGCCGATTGCGCAACAGCATCCCGACTTCGGCCCCGGCGGTCATGGCCGAGATGCGTTGCGCCGACGCGGCTACCCGCGCCCAGGAGATCCACTGGCCGCCGAACTCGATGGCGTGCGCGTCGGGCTGCAGGTCGAGCACGTCGGCGATGCGTTGGACCAGGGGGTGACGCGACATCAGCGAATCTTCGGTGTGTGCGACCCGCGCCGGGTCTGGCGATCGCCCTGAGCGGCCAGCTCCGCGGTGCCCAAGGGGTTGCCCAGCCGGGTGTAGATCAGGCCCTGGTCCAGTGCGGCGCGGTAGGGCTTGTCCAGCGATTCCCAAATCGCCTTCACCGTACCGGCGGTCGCGGTCGGCGGCTTGGCGGCGATGGTCGCCGCGATCTCGTGGGCGCGGTCCCACAGCTGGTCGGCTGCGACGACCTCGGAGACCAATCCCAGCCGGATTGCGGTGTCGGCGCTGACCCGTTCGTCGTTGCCCATCAGCGCTATACGCAGCGTCTCGCCCAGGCCGATGCGCCGCATCAGGCCGATCGGCTCCAATGCGCAGACCAGGCCCGCCGACACATGAGAGTCGAAGAACGTCGCGTCGTCGGAGCAGATGACCACATCGGATTCGTTGATGAAGTAGAAGGCGCCCGCGGTGCACATGCCCTGGACCGCGCAGATCACCGGCTTCCACATCTTCTGCCATTTAGGACTGAGCAGCTCGCCGGGATCCTCGTGGTTCCAGATGTTTTCGGGCTGGCCGTACGGTGTCTTGATGTCGAGCCCGGCGCTGAAAGCCCGGTCGCCGGCGGCGCGCAACACCACCGCGTGCACCGACTCGTCGAGTTTCACCGTGCGCCACGCGCGGGCCATCTCCTCGCACATGGTGCGGTTGAACGCGTTGAGCTGATCGGGCCGGTTCAGCGTGATGGTGGCGACATGGTCCTGCGCGTCGACCTCGAGCAGGATGGTTTCAAAAGTCATCGGGTCACTCATCGGCACTGCCAATTCGGTGCGCGTTTCTCGACGAACGCCCTGGGGCCTTCGGCCGCGTCCTCGGTGCGCAGCACCCGCTCGCGGAAGGTCTCGGCGAGTATCTCCGCCTCGTGCACCGGTACGTTGAGGCCCTTGAGGATCGCCAGCCGGGTGCCCCGGACGGCCAGCGGCGCATTCGAATTGACGATGTCGGCGATCTGGTGGGCCCGCTCCAGCAGGCGGTCGTGATCGACGATTTCGCTGATCAGCCCGAGCTCGTAGGCGCGCTGCGCGCTCATCCGCTCGTGCTTGCCCATCAACGCCATTCGCAGCGCGATCGAGCGGGGCAACACCCGCGACACCCGCACCAATTCGCGGCCGGCCACCAGTCCGATGCTGACGTGCGGATCGAAGAAGGTCGCCCGCTCGGATGCGATGACGATGTCGGTCGTGGTGACCCAATCCATGCCTGCGCCACAGCAGATTCCGTTCACGGCGGTCAGGACGGGCTTGGCCGTCGTGCGAAATGGCGGCGTGCCTTCCTGCGGGGCCTCCCATTGGTCGTAGGTCGATAGGTATGGCCTCTCGTAGATCACTTTGCCGTCTTCGGGGATCTCCCTGACGTCGGCGCCGGAGCAGAACGCGCGGCCGATGCCGGTCACGATGGTGAGCCAGACGTTGTCGTCGTTTTCGGCCTCGTCGTAGGCGGCCCGAAGCTCGGTGACCATGTGCGGGCTGAGCGCATTGAGGGCATCCGGACGGTTCAGGGTGACGGTCGCGGTGTGCCCGTCGACTTCGTATTTGATCGTGTCGAACGAACCAGTGGGCATCAATCGTCCCTTCGTAGAGCGGCTCGGCGCGTCGTGCTTGGCGCTGCTCCGGTCAGCGGCCACGGAAATCCGGATCCCGACGCTGCCGGAACGCCTCCAGGCCCTCCTTGAAATCGTTTGTCCGGCAGGATAATTCCAGATTGAACAGCTCCTGGGTCAGGGACTGGGGCAGCGTCGCATGCTGGCCGAAGGTCAGCGCCTGTTTGGCCAGGCCGATCGCGGCCGTCGGCCCGGAAGCCAGCCGGCCCACCAGCTCGCCGGCGGTGGGCTCGAGGTCCGGGCCTTTCACCGCCTGGTGAATCAGGCCCCAGTCCACCGCGTCCGGCGCGTTGACCTTCTCGCCGAGCAGCAGCATCCGCCTGGCCCGGGCCAGGCCGGCGAGGCGGGGCAGCAGCCAGCTGGATCCCGAGTCCGGGCTGAACCCACGGTCGATGAACGGCTCCCAGAACACCGCGTCGTCGGCCGCCACGGTGAAGTCGGCGGCCAGCGCCAGGTTGCAGCCGAATCCCACCGCCCAGCCCCGCACGCTGCACACCACCGGCAGCTGGATACTCGCCACGAGCTCGATCACCCGATGCGCCGCATGGGGGATCCGCCGCACCAGGTCGCCGGTGCGGGGACGCTGCCCGCCGGACCTGTTGGCGGCGACCCAGTCGGCGCCGGCGCAGAAGTCGTCGCCGGAGCCGCGGATGTGTACGGCCCGCAGCGAATCGTCGGCGGCAGCATCGGTGAGGGCATCGACCAGTGTCCCGATCATCAACTGGGTCAACGAATTACGCCGGGACCCGCGATCGAGCGTCAGCACCAGCACCGCACCGTCACGGTGCACTGTTACCGAACCCTCGGCATCGGCCGTGTCGGCCCCCTGACTCACCGTCGATCCGGCCTTTCCTCGCCGATACGGTTACCCATACAGTAGGCAATACGATTGATACGCTGTATAAGTTAGCAAGGATACGCTGCCTGCGGAACAACCAGGGTGAAAGAGACGGCCACGGCTCCGCGCCGGCGACAATGCCAGCGAAGCGATGAGGAGGAGCGGCGCCTATGGCGATCGAGGAGAGGCATGTCGCGCCCCCGTCGACGAGCAACGGCGACGGGAGATTCGGTGAGGCGCCGCTTGCCCAGGCCGTCGCCGCCGCGGCCGCCATGCGGCGCCTGAGCTCGCTGTTGGTCTCCCTCGAGCATCCGCACCACGCGGTGGATGCCATGCTGCAGAAGTTCACCGAGTGGGAGAGCGAACTGGCGGCCGCGGCGCCGAAGGACAACGCGCCGCGCATCGGCGAATTGCCCGATGACCCGCGACGGGTCTACCTCGATCACGCGACCGATATCGGTGCGTACAACCCGTGCTTCCCCGAATACCGGTTCGACCGGTTCGATGCCGAGAACGCAACGGGCAGTGTGGAGTTCCCGCTGGTGTACGAGGGGCCACCGGGACTGGTGCACGGTGGATTTCTGGGTGTCTTCTTCGATTGCGTGATCCAGCACCACAATTGCGTCACCGGCCTGTCCGGCAAGACGCGATCTTTGGTCGTGACCTTCCGCAGACCGACACCCGTCTTGACCGAGCTGCGCTTCGACATCGCGCGCTCCACGGGTGAACGCGGCATCACGTCGACCGGGCGGCTGTTGCTCGACGACGAAGTCCTGTGTACCGGCGAGGTCGACACGTTGGCCGCACGCCCGGAGAAGCTTGCCGGATCGCGATTCGGCAAGCGCCGAAAGGAGTCCGACAGATGACCGGCTCGAGCACTTCCGACGATCGCGTGCTCTTCGATGTCGATGCGGATCGGCGGATCGCCACCATCACGCTGAACAATCCGAAACAACGCAACTCCTATGACGCGACCATGCGCGAGGCCGTCGCCCGTTGCCTGGACCGGGTGGCCGAAGACGACGACCTCACCGTGGTGCTGCTGCGCGGCGCCGAGGGTGTCTTCTCCACCGGGGCCGACATGAACAATGCCTACGGGTGGTACGGCTCGTCCGCGCCACGACAGCAGGCGGACGGCGACGACCGCGCAGCCAAACGTCGCCCGAGCCAGCGCCGGCGACTCACCGTGGACCGCAAGTCTTTTGGCTTCTATCACAACTTCATGGGCTTCCCGAAGGTGACGGTGGGGGAGATCGCCGGCTACGCGCTCGGCGGCGGCTTCGAGATGGCGCTGATGACCGACATCTCGGTCATCGCGCGCGACACCAAGATCGGCATGCCGGCCACCCGTTTCCTGGGGCCCGCGCTCGGCAGCCTGCACATGTTCTTTCACCGGCTCGGGCCGGTACTGGCCCGGCGCCTGCTGTTGACCGGCGACATCGTCGAGGCCGGTGAGTTCGAACACCTGGGGATCTTCACCGACACCTGCGATCCCGGCGCGGTGACGGCGCGGGCGCGGTACTGGGCCGAGAAGGCGGCGAAGATGCCCGCTGACGGGGTCGTCATCGCCAAGGAGGCATTCCGGCTTGTCGAGCAGAGCCAGGCGTACCAGGGTGAAGAAGTCGCCGGCTATCTGTTCCACGCCTTCGGCACCAACCTGCAATTCGGCCCGGACGAATTCAACTTCGTCAAAACCCGCGCAGAGCACGGCGCACGCGAGGCGTTCCGGCTGCGCGACGAGCACTTTCACGTGCCAGAACCCGATGCGTAGCAGGCGGTTTCGGCCACCCCTAGCGCGAGGCCGCCGCCTTGGCCCGGCCCCGAGCGCCGGTCGACTTGGCCGGCTTGCGCTGTCCCGACGACGAGCCCGCCTTGCTCTCGTCGATCAGGCGGCCGGCGTGGTCGAGAATGCAGGTCAGGCCGTACTCGAAGTTGGTTTCATCGGGCGCGCCGATGCGGTGGCCTATCCGGGTCACCTGGGCAAGCAGCGGCGTCTTTTCCGGGTCGATGGACACGGCGTCCTCGATGGCCCGGGGTCCGACGTCCGACGATTGGTTCTTCTCGTAGAGCCGTTGCAGCACCACCGATCCGCGCACGTGAACCGACACCGCGGAATAGGTGTCGAACGCATCCTCCGGTGACAGGCCGGCCTGCACCAGATTGGCAACCGCCTTTTCCATCTCCTGTGCGCCCATCCGCGCCGCCTTGGGAGAAAGGGCCGCGCGAATCAGAATCAGGTCGCACAGAATTGGGTTGCCCATGAAGGTTTTACGCATCAATCGCGCGTGGTTGCGCAAGGTCTCGCGCCAGTCGCTGGCCTCGACGTAGGGAGTGGCGAAGACGTACTTGCTCAGGGCGCGGTCGGTCATTGCGTTGAGCAGGTCGTCCTTCTTGCGGAAGTACCAGTAGATGCTCGTCACACCGACGCCGAGATGTTTGCCGAGCAGCGGCATGCTCAGGTTGTCGATCGACACCTGCTCCGCGAGTTCGAACGCGCCACTGATGATGTCGTCGGGATTGATGGACCCGCGTTCGCGTCGCTGACGCTTATCGGCGGTTGCCTGTTTTGCCACTACGGGCACCTCCATCAACATTTCGTTTCGTGCATGCGGTCCGGCGGCCGTGCGGCCGGTAGAGTCGAATTTACCGGCACTTCTTGTCTGACCTGCGTATATGCCTTCGTGTCGCGTTCTTCCTCTGCTACTGTAATACCTATCGTAGGCTTTTTGGTAAACCGGCTGGACGGGCGAAAATGACCGGACTGGAGCTACGGATCGCGCAATGGATCTAGGGCTGGCGAATGCCAAGGCGCTGGTAGTCGGTGGTAGCCGGGGTATGGGATTGGCGACGCCACGCTGCTTCGCCGAGGAAGGCGCGCGGGTCGCGGTGGTCGGCCGTAGCCCAGATGCCCTCGACACCGCGGTGACCGACCTCACACTACGTGGCAGCCCGGACGCGATCGGACTGACGGCCGACATCGGGGACGACGGCGCGGTGGGCCAGGTGTCCAGCGAGCTCGCCCAGCGCCGGGACGGCGAACTCAACGCTTCTGGTCATCACGGTGGGGCCCGGCGCCGCGGGCAGCTTCGAGGATCTGACCGACGACCAGTGGCGCCAGTCCGTCGACGACGGTGTGCTGGGAATGGTGCGCTGCGTGCGTGCGGCGCTGCCGCTGCTGCGCACGGCGCCGTGGGCGCGGATCGTCAACTTCTCGGCGCACTCCACCCAGCGGCACGGCGTGATGCTGCCCGCCTACACGGCGGCGAAATCGATGCTGACCAGCGCTTCGCGGCGCAACTCCTACGTGACCGGAGCCAACGTCAACGTCGATGGCGGTTCAGACTTCACCTGACGACAGGTCGAGGAAATCGATTGGCAGACAAAAGGAGTCGATTGTGGCTAGGGCAGCAGAGGCGCGTGCGTGGGCGCCTGGCGCATTGCGTGGGATCGGCGACTCCCTCTACACCCCGTTCTGCGGCACCGACGGCGATGACATCGACTGGGACGCCTACCGGACGCTGGTGCGCTACTGCGTGGGTGATCTCGGGCATCCGATGTTGTGGTGTACCAGCGGGATCGCCGAATTCTGGTCGCTGACGCTCGACGAGCGCAAACGTCTGCTTGAGGTGGCCGTCGAGGAGGCCCGGAGCATCAATCCCGACGTCGTGGTCCAGGCCTGCACGGCGGCCATGTCGGCGAAGGACTGCGTGGAATTGACCGTGCACGCCCAGGAGGCGGGCGCTGACATCGCCTACATCCAGACGCCGATGATGGAGGCGCATGGCGGCGAGGGCGTGCTGCGCTTCTTCGAATACGTGGCGGTGCGCACGGATATCGCCTTGGGCATGTTCAATTCACCGTCGTCGGGTTATGTGCTGACGCCGGCCGAAAGCGCCCGGATTTACCACGAGGTTCCGGCGGTGTGTGCCACCAAGGAGGGCGCCTTCCGCCCGGCAAGCAGCCGGATGCTGCACGAACTGGCGCCCGGTCTTGCGGTGTGGGAATGCGACAAGACGGTATACCGCGCCGGCTGGCTGCGCGACGGGATCGTCTGCCCGGCCCAGCTGGGCACCGCGGGCTACCTGTTCGAAACACCCACGCGGCGACTGTTTTCCGAGTACTGGGATCTGGTGCAGAGCGACAAACTCGTCGAGGCCATGGACTACGGACGCGAGTCCGGCCTGGACCAGTTCGACCTCGACATCGGATCCTGGTGGACGTGCTACCCGGGGCGCGCGGACTACTTCACCCACTGGGGCGGCGCATTCAAGTACGCAGCGTCTCTGCTGGGCCTGCCCATCGGCGCCTATCCGCATTCTCGTCCGCCGCAAGCCGAATTGCCCGACGCCGCGAAAGCCCAGATCGAAAATGCCTACCAGCGCCTGGGCCTTCTCGAAACCGTGTTGCGGTAAAAGGGATTACGCGCAGCGAAGCGGGCCCGGTCGATGACCGGGCCCGCTCGCTTGATCGGCCTTAGTTCTGCTCGGCCCGCTCACGCTGCTCGTGCGCCTTGGCCTTGGCGCGGGCCTTTTCGGCGGCGGCTTCCTTCTTGCCGGCGTTGCGCTGCGCCTCCGCCTTGTCCTGCTGCGCCTTACCCTCTTCGACCAGGCCGTTGTTGCCGATGATGATCCCGATGACCTGCTTGGTCTTCCCCAGGGCATCTTCGATGATGCCTCGAACAAGTTCGATCGGGCCGCTCTTGACGTCAACCATTGAAATTCCCTCCCATTGTCAGCTGGCTTGTGATGGGTTTCCCGATCGCCCGTCCGACGCAAACGTGCTGTCGATGTGTCACACACCACACGAATTAAGTCTTGCCACGTCGGCGACAGTTAACGTCCGAGAGATCCGCCCCGCGTGATGGCGGTTCGGGGGTGACGGGTCCGCCAAAACGGTCGCCTCCCGAGGGGCCGATACGAGGGTGGATGAAGCGACGCTTCGGCGCCCGAAATCGCAGTTTAGTCGGGGTTTCCCGGCCGGGCGGCGGCAGTTGTGGAATGCAGTACCGATAGGTATACAGTATGGGGACAAACTTGCCTACTGGTCAGCTATGAGGGGACGGTTCGATGAGCGCCGCCGACCGTGTGGTCACCGATGAGGTGGTGCTGTATGAGACCACTGAAACCGGTGTTGCGGTTCTGACGCTCAATCGTCCGCAGCGGCTCAATGCCTGGGGCCCCGACATCTCGGCGGGCTTCTACGCATGCATCGACCGCGCCGAAGCCGATCCGGCCGTGAGGGTGATCGTGTTGACCGGTGCCGGCAAGGGCTTTTGCGCCGGTGCGAATCTGGGTGGCGCGGGGGCCATCGACGACAAGCTGGGCAATGGTGACACCGACGTCACCAAGCTGGTCGGTGACCGGCACCCGCACTTCCTCACCGCGCTGCGTAAACCGATCATCGCCGCCGTCAACGGCGCCTGCGTCGGCATCGGACTGACTCACGCCCTGATGTGTGACGTCCGGTTCGCGGCCGCCGGCGCCAAGTTCGCCACCGCGTTCACCCGCCGGGGACTGATCGCCGAGTACGGCATCTCCTGGATTCTGCCGCGCCTCGCGGGATGGGGTGCCGCGATGGACTTGCTGCTCAGCGGGCGCACCTTCTCCGCCGAGGAGGCCGCGCAACTCGGCCTGGTCAAGGAAGTCGTTGCACCCGATCAGCTGATGGCGCGCGCCATGGAGTACGCCGACGACATCGCCCGCAATTGTTCCCCCGCGTCCATGGCGGTGGTCAAACAGCAGGCCTACGGCGGCGCGCTGCGGGAGGTGGCCGACGTCAGCGACCGCGCCGAAAGGCTGATGCACGAGTCGCTGCTGCGGCCCGACGTCATCGAGGGCATCACCAGTTTCTTACAGAAGCGGCCGCCGGATTTCGCGCCGCTGGGCGAGTAACAGGCTGACGGAAAGGATTACGGTCATGGCCCTGAACTATCGGGCGATCGACGTCGACAACCATTACTACGAGCCGGTGGACTCGTTCACTCGCCACCTGGACAAGAAGTTCAAGCGGCGCGGCGTCCAGATGGTCAACGAGGGCAAGCGCACCTGGGCCGTGATCGGGGACCGGGTGAACCACTTCATCCCCAACCCGACCTTTGACCCGATCATCGTGCCGGGTTGTCTCGATCTGCTGTTCCGCGGCGAGATCCCCGAAGGCGTCGACCCGGCCTCGCTGATGAAGGTCGAACGGCTGGCGGACCATCCCGAGTACCAGGACCGCGACGCGCGCATCACGGTGATGGATACGCAGGAGATCGAGACGGTGTTCATGCTGCCGACCTTCGCGTGCGGGGTCGAGGAGGCGCTCAAGCACGACATCGAGGCCACCGTGGCGTCGGTGCATGCGTTCAACCTGTGGCTGGATGAGGACTGGGGTTTCGACCGGCCCGATCACCGAATCATTGCCGCGCCGATCATTTCGCTGGCGGACCCGGCCAAGGCCGTCGAAGAGGTCGAATTCGTGTTGGCGCGCGGCGCGAAACTGGTGCTGGTGCGGCCGGCGCCGGTGCCCGGCTTGGTCAAGCCGCGGTCGCTGGGCGACCCCGGCCACGACCCGGTGTGGGCCAGGCTGGCCGAGGCGGGGGTGCCGGTGGGATTCCACCTGTCCGACAGCGGCTATCTGCACATCGCGGCGGCCTGGGGCGGCAAGGCGACGTTCGAGGGATTCGGCGCCAAGGATCCCTTGGATCAGGTTCTCCTCGACGACCGCGCCATCCACGACACGATGGCCTCGATGATCGTGCACGGGGTGTTCACCCGTCATCCCAAGCTCAAGGCGGTCAGCATCGAGAACGGCTCCTACTTCGTGCACCGGCTGATCAAGCGCCTGAAGAAGGCCGCGAACACCCAACCCCGGTACTTCCCCGAAGACCCGGTGGAACAGCTGCGCAACAGCATCTGGATTGCCCCCTACTACGAGGACGACCTGGCCGAGCTTGCCGAGGCCATCGGCGTCGACAAGATTCTGTTCGGTTCCGACTGGCCGCACGGGGAGGGCCTGGAGTCGCCGGTGTCGTTCGTCGAGGAGCTGAAAGCCTTCAGCGAGTCCGATGTTCGAAAGATCATGCGGGACAACGCGCTAGACCTCCTCGGTGTCCAAGTCGGCTCGCCCGCCTGATCGACGTGATTGCCCAGGGCCGGTTACTTCCGTGAGCGAATGGACCATCGGGGCGGTTCTCGACGAAATCGCCGCCGTCATCCCCGACCGGACGATGACGGTGTGCGGCAACCGCCGCAGCACCTTCGGAGAGTCGGCGGAGCGCACCCGGCGGTTGGCGAACTTCCTGGCGGCCAACGGGTTAGGGGCGCATCGAGAACGCTTTGCCCTGCGGAACTGGGAATGCGGGCAGGACCGGGTAGCGCTGGTCATGCACAACGATCTGTACCCGGACATGGTCATCGGCTGCCTCAAGGCCCGGACCGTCCCGGTCAACATCAACTACCACTACACGCCGCGCGAGGTCGGCGAGCTGTTCGACTACATCAGGCCCCGGACGGTCATCTACCACCGCGCGCTGGGCGAGAAATTCGCCGACGTGCTCACCCGTGACGGCGTCGAACTGCTGCTGTCGGTCGACGACGCAAGCGGCGCCCCGGAGCTGTCGGGCGCGGTGTCCTTGGATGACGCACTGGCGCAAGGGGATACTGACCACGGCGGGACGGATTCCCCGGACGATCTGTTGATGATCTGTACCGGCGGAACCACCGGGCGGCCCAAGGGTGTGCTGTGGCGGCAGTCCGACATCTACGTGTCGTCGATGGTGGGGGCCGACCACGCCTGCGCCCAGGAGATCCACGACAAGGTGCGCGGCACCGGCGGCGCGCCGTGGTTCGCCGTCTCGCCGCTGATGCACGCGGCCGGCATGTGGACGGCGTTTTCGGCCATCATGGCGGGCACCACCGTGGTGATGTATGACACCGGCAAGAAGCTCGAGCCGCGGTCGGTGTGGGAGACGGCGCAGCGCGAGAAGGTCGGTTTGATGACGATGGTCGGGGACGCATATGCCGCCCCGCTGGTGACCGAGTTGCAGCACGGCTCCTACGAGCTGTCGTCGCTGTACGCCATCGGCACCGGCGGTGCCGCAACGAATCCGAAGTATCAGCAAGCCCTGCTGGAGCTGCTACCCCACATCACGCTCATCAACGGTTACGGATCGTCGGAGACCGGGAACATGGGCTTCGGCCATAGCCGGCACGGCACCCAGACCGACACCTTCACGCTGCGTGACGGCGGATTGGTGCTGTCCGAGGACTACAGCCACTTCCTGTCGCCCGGCGAATCGGAGGTGGGCTGGGTCGCCAGGGAAGGGCGAATACCGTTGGGATACTTCGACGATCCCGACGCCACCGGCAAGACCTTCCCTGAGATCGACGGCAAGCGGGTGGTGATATCCGGGGACCGGGCCGGTCTGGAACCCGACGGGGCGTTGCGGCTGTACGGTCGTGACTCGCTGGTGGTCAACACCGGCGGTGAGAAGGTTTTCGTCGAGGAGGTCGAAGAGGTGCTGCGCGCCCACCCGGCGATCGCCGATGCGTTGGTGGTCGGTCGCCCCAGCGAGCGCTGGGGCGAAGAACTCGTCGCCCTCGTCGAACTCCGCGACGGAGCCGCCGGGCCCGCCGAAGAACTGCACAGGCTCTGCACGCAGCGACTGGCGCGATTCAAGGCACCCAAGGAGTTCCTAGTCGTCGACCAGGTCCAGCGGCTGGGCAATGGCAAGGCCGATTACCGTTGGGCGAAACGTCACGCGACAGCAAAGGCGCCGATGTCGACATGAGAGCTATCGATTGCCTGGTCAATGTGCACTTCGGTGAGACCGAGCGGCAGCCCACCTGGATGCTCAAGGTGCGTGACGACTACTTCAAGGGGCCGGAGTCCATGTTCGCGCCGGTCGAGTTGCCGGAGCTGCTCGACGAGATGGACGCCCAGGGGGTGCGCAAGGCCGTCTTGATGGACAGCCTCGTCAAGCCGTCGGTGACCGCGCGCAAATTCGTCGAGGACATGCCCGACCGTTTCGCCCTGGCGTTGGGCGGGGTGAACCTGCTACGGCCGATGCCGTCCCTGCGGGAACTCTCCGCCCTCGTCGATGACCTGCCCGTCGCCTATGCCGCTGTGGGACCTAGCTTTTGGGGTGACGGGCAGTACCCGCCCAGCGACGCCGTCTATTACCCGCTGTATACCAAGTGCGCCGAGCTCGAACTTCCGCTGTGCGTCAACACCGGCATCCCGGGGCCCCCCATCCCGGGGGAGGTGCAGAATCCGATCCACCTGGATCGGGTCTGCGTGCGTTTTCCCGAACTGAAGCTGTGCATGATTCACGGCGCGGACCCGTGGTGGGACGTGGCGATCAGGCTGTTGCTCAAATACGCCAACCTGCGGTTGATGACGTCAGCGTGGTCGCCAAAGCGGTTGCCGGAGAGCCTGTTGCACTACATGCGGACCCGCGGACCGGACAAGGTGATCTTCGCCTCCGACTGGCCGGTGCTGAAGATGCACCGCGTCATTCCCGAAGCTGCCGGGCTGGACCTGCCCGCCGATGTGGTCGACAACTATCTCTACAACAATGCCCAAGAATTCTTCTTCGGCGGCCAGGAGGAAGGCTAAGGATGGACCGCTACGAACTACGTAGGCTCGACTACAGCCTGACGCCGGATCATGAGGCGCTACAGGCCGCCTACCGCGATTTCTTCAAGACGCACTGTTCGATCGAGACGGTGCGCGCCGCGGAGGAAACCGGCTTCGACAAGAACCTGTGGGAGCGGTTGTGCGCCATGGGCGCAACGTCCATGGCGGTTCCGGAAGCCGCAGGTGGAGACGGGGCGACGCTCGTCGATCTGACCCTGGTGGCCGAGGAGATCGGCCGGTCGCTGGCACCGGTGCCGTGGATCGACCAGGTGTGCACCGCAAGACTGCTGGCTCGTCTGGGCGCGGCCGAACCCGACATCGTGCACGGCACGCGACTCGCGGCGTTCGACCCGCAGCACGACAACGTCGCCGGGACCCGGCTCCTGCCCACCGGATCGATCGCCGACCAGATCATCGTGCGCGACGGCGACCAGGTCGTCGCGCTCACGTTCGGCACTCGCCCGGCCAAGGTGGACAACATCGGCCGGTTGCCGATGGCCTGGGTCGATCCGGCGGCCGCCGACACCCGCACCGTGCTGACCGGCGGAGCCGACGCGCTGGCGGAATACCAACGCGCGCTCGATGAATGGCGGGTACTGACCGCCGCGGCGTTGGTGGGTCTGGTGGAGGAGACCATGACCATCGCGGCCGAGTTCGCCAAGACCCGCTACACACTCGGTGTGCCGATCTCGACGCTGCAGGGCATTTCTCATCCGCTGGCCAACATTGCGATCACCGTGCAGGGCGGCCGCAATCTGGCGCGGCGCGCGGCGTGGTTCCTGGACAACGAGCCGCGCGAGCGGCCGGAGCTGGCGCCCTCCGCCCTCGTGTTCATGGCGGAGGAGGCGGCAAAGGCCGCAACCATGGCGGTGCATATCCAAGGGGGACTTGGGGTTTCGGCGGAGGCGGCGGCGACGGCGTATCTGTTGCGTGCCCGTGGCTGGGCATTGGCCGGTGGGGATCCCGGCGCCAGCGCCAAGTACGTCGGCGAGCTGGTCGCGGCACGCGAAAGTGGAAAGGGCGCCTGAGTGGATTTCTCACGAGTCACGCTGTCCGAAGGCGATCACCGCTTCCTGGAAGAAGCGCGTGATTTCCTGCGTACGCATGTGACAGAAGACGTCAGGCGGCGGGACCGGGAAACGGGCGACAACTTCGACGAAGGGGTCCACCTGGCGCTGGGCGCGGCCGGCTACCTCGAACGCGAATGGAAGCCGCAGTCCGATGGAGGCTTCGGCCGGGTGCGCCGCCGGATCTGGGAGCTGGAGAAGCGGCGGGCGCACGTGCCCTGGGTGACCTGGGGGACGACCGCCATGGTGGCCCGTTCGGTCGCCCGGTTCGGCTCCGCGGAGCTACAGGACGAAGTGCTGCCGGCCGTCTTCAGTGGACACGTTCGACTGTGCCTGGGCTACACCGAGCCCGAGGGCGGATCCGACATCGCCACCTGCAAGACGCGCGCGGTGCGGGACGGTAACGGCTGGATTGTCAATGGCTCCAAGATGTTCACCACCGGAGCGCACAACTGCCAGTACGTCTTCCTCATCACCAACACCGATCCGGGCGCCCAGAAGCACAAGAGCCTGACCATGTTCCTGGTCCCGCTGAACTCCCCGGGCATCGAGATCCAGGGCATCCGCACCGTCGACGGCGACCGCACCAACATCGTCTATTACAGCGACGTGCGCGTCGACGACAAGTACCGGCTGGGCGACGTGAATGCGGGCTGGTCGGTGTTGCGCGAACCTCTCAACACCGAGCACGGGGCGGTGGCGGCCGCCCCCGACGGGTTGCAGGACGTCTCGATCATGATGCATCAGGCCGGCTTCATGGCCGACGCCCTGGATAAGGCGGCGGCCAAGGTCGCGGAGCGAGATCCAAACGGGCACAAGATTATTGACGACTCCGCGGTGGCCTATCGGTTGGGCCGCAGCGTCGCGCGGATGGAAGCGTCGCTGAGTGCGCCCAGCATCTTCGGGCGCGTCGCCCTCGCGCAGACGATGCGTGACATCTCCCCGGACCTGATGGACATCCTGGGCACGGCATCCACCCTGCCGGTCGGCACCGACGGCGCGGCCGACGACGGGGCCGCGGAGTACGTCTATCGATTCGCCCCACTGGTCGGCATTTACGGCGGCACGTTGGAGGTGTTCCGCAACATGATCGCGCAATATGTGCTGGGCCTGGGCAAGCCGGCGTACGCGCCGGCCGCGAAAAAAGCCTCCTGAGGCGGCGCCGGCCCGAAGCATTGCGACCTATCGTGAAGTTAGGGTACCCTAACTTCACGATAGGGAGGTCTCATGTCGACAACGTGGATGACTGCGCTGCTGCGGAAACGGCGCGATCCGGCGCCGTCACCATTTCCGCACCAGGCAACGTTTCTGCTCGACAATCCGATTCGGCGGGTCGTGCTCAAGCCGGGACGCGTCATCGACGCACTGGCCCTGACCGGCGCCGAATCGGTGCTCGAACTCGGTCCTGGGCCGGGGTTTTTCAGTGTGGAGATTGCCCGTCGGCTCACCGACGGCAGGCTCGAGCTATTCGACTTGCAACCGGAGATGCTGGAGAAGGCGCACCGGCGACTCGCGCGAGCCGGGTTCCTCGACGTGGGGTTCACCAGCGGGCAGGCAAGCGAGGAATTTCCCTTTGCCGACCACACCTTCGATGTGGCCTTTTTGGCGGCGGTAATCGGGGAGGTGCCCGACGCGCATGCGTGCCTGCGCTCGCTGCGCCGCGTGCTGAAGCCGGGCGGCCGGCTCGTCTTTGAGGAGATGCTTCTCGATCCCGATCGGCTCAGCGTGGCGCAGTTGCGCGAACTCGCGGAACCGGCAGGGTTCGCGTTCGTGGCCGCCGCGCAGCACCGCGGCGACCATACCGTGCACTTCCGCGCGCCCGCTCAGGGCTGACGCCGGTCACCCGGCGCGGCGAGGTCCCCCGCTCAGGTCGTGAGGATGGTCGCCGCGGCGGTGCCCGGCGCGCCATACAGCTGGGTGAACCCCACCTTCGGGTCCCCGGGCACCTGGCGCTCGCCGGCCTCGCCGCGCAGTTGGCGCACGATCTCGTGGATCTGCCGCAGACCGGAAGCGCCGATGGGCTCGCCGTTGGCGATCAGCCCGCCGTCGGTGTTGACCGGCATCGCGCCGTTGATCTCCGTGGCGCCGTCGGCCAGGAGCTTCTCCTGTTCGCCATGCCCGCAGAACCCGCACTCGGCCATGTGGATGATCTCGGCGCCGGCGTCGGTGTCCTGCAGCTGGATCACGTCGACATCGGCGGGGGCGATGCCGACCTTTTCGAATGCGGCCCGCGCCGCGTAAACCGTTGGGGCCACGTCCTCTTCGACGGGCGCGCAGGTGGTGTTGACCTCGTAGGCCCCGTAGCGGCGGGTGCGGACCTCCACCGCCCGCAGGTAAACGGGCCTGGAGCTGTAGCGATGCGCGATGTCCGTTCGGCACATGACCACGGCGGCGGCGCCCTCATCGGGCGCGCAGAACATGTATTGGGTCAGCGGGTAATTCAGCATCGTCGAGCCGAGGATGTCTTCTTCGGAGATCGGCTTGCGGCGAAACGCGTTGGGGTTCAATGCCCCGTTACGGAAGTTTTTGGCCGCCACCTTAGCCAGGGTCTGCTGGGAGACACCGTGCTCGTGCAGATAGCGGTTGGCCTTCATGCCGAAGAACTGGGTGGTCAGGTACTGGCCGTTTTCGGCATACCAGCGCGGCATTCCGACCAGTGCGGGATCCTCGGTGAACGCGCCGCGCGGGTGCTTGTCCAGGCCGACGGCGATCCCGATGTCGTAGTCGCCCAGCCGGATTCCGTCGGCGCAGGCCTTGACGGCGCTGGCGGCGGTCGCGCAGGCGTTGAACACGTTGGTGAACGGGATACCGGTCAGGCCGACCATGCCGACGATCGCGTCCGGGTTGGCCACCGTCCAACTGCCGCCGGTGGCGAACTGGACGTCCTGCCACGCGATGCCGGCGTCGGCGACCGCGGCGAGGATGGCGTCGACGCCCATCTGCATCGCCGACTTGCCCGCGAAGCGTCCGAAGGGGTGCAGACCCACGCCGATGATGGCGACATCGTTGTTAGTGGAGGTCACGCAATAGCTCCTGCATTCTTGAGTTCCTCAATCCGGTCCCAATCCATGCCGAGTTCCATCAGGACCAACTCGGTGTGCTCGCTGGCCTGCGGCGCCCGCGTCGTCGTCAACGGCTCGTGATTGAACTGAACGGGGCCGCGGACCACGCGGAAGGGCTTGCCCCCGCCGCCGAGCTCGACTTCGGCGATCATGTCATTGGCGAGCGCCTGCTCGTCTTCTACCAGATCGAGAAGGCTCTGGAACGGCGCCCATTGGCCATTCATCGTCTTGAGATGCACGCGCCAGTAGTCAAAGGGCTTTGCTGCGAAGGCCTTTGCGATCAGCTCGGCGGCGGCGTCGGCGTTCTGGATCAGCGGCAGCACGTCGGCGAAGCGCGGATCGTCGGCCGCCTCGGGAATGCCGAGGTGTTCGAACGTGTCGCGGATCAATCCGGTCGGGCTGATGATGCACAGGTTGATCGTGCCGCCGTCGGAGGTCTCGTAGTTGCCCATGAACGGATTCACCGAGGGCGCAAGCGATCCCGGCATCGGCGTGCGCATCACCTCGCCGGTCTCCATGCCTTGCGTCACGCTTGCACCCGCTGCCCACCAGGCCGTGCTCAGCAGCGACACGTCAAGCTCGACGGCTTCCCCGGTGCGCTCGCGATGCAGCAGCGCGGCCGAGATGCCCCCGGCGATGAACATGCCGCCGATCGAGTCACCGAATGCGGGAATACCTTGTCCCAGTGCGCCGCCCAGCGCCTCGGGCGTCAGAGCGTACCCGATGCCGCTGCGCGTCCAGAAGGCCGTTCCGTCATAGCCGCCGGTGTCACGTTCGGCCCCTTTGTCGCCGTAGGCCGAGCCCCGTGCGTACACGATGTTCGGGTTCACCGCGCGAATGTGCTCCACGTCGAACTTGTGCTTCTGGCGTTGCGCGGGCATGTAATTGGTGAGGAACACGTCCGCGGACTTGGCCAGTTCGTAGATCACCTCTTGACCGCCCGGCGTGGAGACGTCGATCCCGACGCTGCGTTTGCCGCGGTTGGGATGTTCCATCAGCGGGTGTCGCTCCGGATCGATCTGGATGCCACCCATGTTCAGGAAGCCGCGCTGAGTGTCGCCACGCGCCGGGTGCTCGACCTTGATGACGTCGGCTCCCCAGTCGGCCAGGATGGCTCCCGCCGCCGGAACGAAGGTGAATTGCGCAAGCTCGAGGACCCGAAAGCCCGCCATGACTTTAATCATTCGTCGGACCCTACTTCGCGTCGAACGTCACCGGAAGCGCCGTCGGTGACCGGAAGGGCTGACCATGGATGTGCGGATCGTCGTCGGCCAGCAGGGTGAGGTTGGTCAGCCGGTTCAGCAGGCATTCCAGGGCGACGCGCGTTTCCAGCCGCGCCAGATGCAGGCCAAGGCAGGTGTGCTCACCGGCGGCGAAAGAGATGTGCGGCACGTGTCTACGGAAGATGTCGAACTGGTCGGAACGCTCCCAGCGCCGCTCGTCGCGGTTCGCCGAACCGATGCACACGCCGATCACCGAACGGGCGGGGATCTGCACGCCGTCGACTTCGCTGTCTTCCGTGGTGAACCGCTGCACGGTGGTCAGCGGTGTCTCGTAGCGCAGCCCTTCCTCGATGGCCGGTCCCAGCAGTCCGCGGTCGGCTTGCAGCGCGGCGAACTGCTCCGGATGGGTGAGCAGCAGATACAGCAGGTTTCCCGACGAGCGGTAGGTGGTTTCCAGGCCGGCGGGCAGCAGCAGGCGCAGGAACGAGTAAATGGCTTCGTCCGTAAGCTTTTCCCCGTCGATCTCCGCGGTCACCAGGTCGCCGATGATGTCTTCGGTGGGCGCGGACTTGCGCTGTTCGATCTGCTCGACGAAGTAGTCCTTCAACGCGGCCGACGCCTCGAAGGCGCCTTCGTAATTGATGTGGTAGCTGATCAGCTGGACGGCGCGGGTGTGGAACATTGGCAGGTCTTCGTCGGGCAGCCCGAGCAGCCGGGCGATGACCCGGGTGGGGAATTCGAAGGTGAACTGCCGGACCAGGTCGGCGTTCCCGGCGTCGATGAACTCGTCGATCAGGGCGTTGCAGATCGGCCGCACGATGGTGGGCTCCCAGCGGGGCAGCGCCTTGGACTTGAATGCCGCGGACACCAGGTTGCGGTGCTCGCGGTGCTTCTTGCCCTCCATCGCCAGAATCGTCGGCCCCATGAACAGGCCGATGGTCTTGTCGTACGGTTTGGAACTGAACACCCGGCCATCCCGGAATACGGTGTTGACCGCCTCGAACGACATCGCGGAGTACTCCTGCTTGGGTGTCATGGACTCCGGTGTCTTGGCGTAGTCCATGACCGTGCCGGCGAACACCCCCGCCGCCCGCCGCTTGCGGGCGAAAAACGGATAAGGGTCACGCAGGCTGACGGTCTCGTCACCGGCACCGGCGGCGGTGTGCACGTTGGTCGTCACCTGATCTCCCGCATCTCGAGCGCAGCACGGTGGAACCGCTACTTCGTAAGATCGTACTGTAATTATTACAGTAGGCAATATGGGCGCGAGCGGGCGACGTTGCTGGTCGACCCGGAGGCCGAAGGTGATCGGTGCCGACGCGGGACGATCGCGCGCCGGGCACAATCGGTCAGCCGGACCGATTCAGCGCTCGGCGTGCGCGGAACCCGAGTTCGTCAGCCGCGCCAAGCGGGCGAATGTCCGCCACGCCGGCGTTGTTGAAAACCATTGAGGCGGGTCCATGTTGGCGGCGCACCTCGTCGGCGAAGCTCAGCATGGCGGAGCGGTCCGCGACGTGCGCGCGGTACGGCGTGACCTGCCCGGGCGGACACGAGGCCTGCGTTTCGGCGAGGCCGTTCACGAGTTCCTCACGCACCCACTCCTGTCTCAGGACAGGTCAGCCATTCACCGCTTGTTCGCGCGCCCAACGGTAGTCGGCCTTGCCCGACGGGCTGCGCTCGATGACCGGACGGAAGACGATCGCTTTGGGGAGCTTGTAGCGTGCCAGCGTCTGCGCGGCATGGGCCACCAACTCCGCGGGCTCCGCGCCGGCGCCGGGGGCGAGGGCGACCACGGCCACGACCTCCTGGCCCCACCGCTCGCTGGGCCGGCCGGCGACGACCACGTCTGCCACCGCGGGATGCGACGCGATGGCCGTCTCCACCTCCTCGACGAAGATCTTCTCGCCGCCGGAGTTGATGGTCACCGAATCGCGGCCCAGCAACTCGATGTGCCCGCCGTCGTGGTGGCGGGCCCGGTCGCCCGGCACGGCGTACCGGACGCCGTCGATTACCGGAAAAGTCTTGGCGGTCTTGGCCGCATCACCCTTGTAGCCCAGTGGGACATAGCCCCGCTGCGCCAGCCAGCCCATCCCGTCGTGGCCGGGTGCCAGCAGTGCGGTCAGGTCCTCGGCCGCCACGAAAGTGTCCGGCCCGGCGTTGAAGGTGCCGGTCGCCACCGCCCCCGACGTCGACATGTGATGCATCTGCGCCCCCGTCTCCGACGATCCGACGCCGTCGATGACGACGGCGTTCGGCAGCGTTTCGATCAAGCGTTGCTTGACGTACGGCGTGAGCAGCGCACCGCCGTTAGCGACGACCGCCAGCGACGACACGTCGGCGGTTCCCTTCTCGATGGCCCTTTCAATTTCCAAGATCAGCGGGCGGGCCATCGCATCGCCGACCACGGTGACCACCATGACCTTTTCCCGCCCGATGGTGCGCACCACGTCGTCGGCATCCAGGTGATCGACGACGGTGGGAAAGACGACGGTCTGTCCGGTGGTGATCGCGGTCATCACGCTCCACTGGGCCGCGCCGTGGATCAGCGGGGGCAGAATCATCAGCTTGGTGCCCGGGCCCGATGCGGCGCGTTCGACGATCTCCTCGATGGAACTCGACGGCTCGCCGGTCACCAGATTCCGGCCGCCGAAAGATGTCATGAAGATGTCGTGCTGGCGCCACAACACGCCCTTCGGCATCCCCGTCGTGCCACCGGTGTACAGGACGTACAGGTCGTCCGGGGAATGCTGCACCGGCGGCGGCTCCGGGGACACCGATGCCAGAGCGGCTTCGTAATCAACTGCGCCGTACAGCAATTCGTTGCCCGAGTCGTCGGCGATCTGGATAAGCACCCGCAGGTCTGGCAGATCCGGGAGGATCTCGGCGACTCGCGGTGCGAACGCGGCGTGGTAGAGCAGCGCGGTTGCCCCCGCGTCCGCCAGCAGGTACTGCAACTCGTTCTTGACGTAGCGGAAATTGACGTTGAACGGGGCGACCCGCGCCTCGAAGCTACCCAGCAACGCCTCGACGAATTCGTTCCCGTTGTAGGCGTAGAGCCCGAGCAGGTCTTGGCCCACCTCGTGGCCGCCCAGCGCCGAACGTTCGGTGTGACAGCCCAACCCTTGCGAGTGCAGATACGCGGCCAGCCGGTGGGAGCGTTCGATCACCTGCTGATAGCTGTAGCGGCGGTCGCCCTGGATGATCAGCTCTCGATCGGGGATCGCGGCGGCGACGGCCTTCGCGACGGCCGGGACCGTGAATGTTGTTGTGCTGTCGGACATCATGCCTCTCACGGCTGGTGGGGCAGCAAACGGACCATCAGGCCGTTGGCTTCGCTGAGCAGGGTTTCATCAGCAGCTGTCATAGTAGCGTCAATGAAAACCTTTCTGCCGTCGACGTCGATGATCCGGCCGTGAGCGGTGAGTGGCTGGTCGATGGGGGTGATGCTGCGGAAGTCGACGTGCAGGTAGGCCGTGCGCGTCGGCCGGATCTTCGCCGTGGTCACGACCATGCCGAACAGCCAGTCGTAGAACAGCGGGATCATGCCGCCGTGCACGGCCCCGTTCCCGCCGATGTGCGCGGTGCTGAAGTGGCCGGCCATCCGCACGCCGTCGGGGCCGGACTCGGTCATTTGCCACGGTGGCATCAGGGGATGGGCCAGCCCGGGCAGGCTCAGCACCCGGCCGGCCACCGCTTCGGTCTCCGGGACCTGGTGGTCGTCCAGCACCGCGCAGGCGTTCTCCAGGTGGGCGGTCGCGGCGGCCCAGGCCGACGGGTCGGGCTTGGTGGACACGGTCAGGTCCTGCAGGCGGCGCAGCGCGGCGACGAACGGCCCCAATTCTCCGGGCGCGTCCTCGACGGGTCGGACGTCTGGGAATCCGCCACGAACTTCCGGCGCTGTCTCGGTCATCGCGCTTCCTCGTCCCAGCCCCGAAGCAGATCGTCGGTGCTGGTGATGGTGGCCAGCAGCGACAGCGTGTTGGCGATCATCGCTGCACCATAGTCGGAGGGTATGCCGGCCACCGCGTCGCGGGGGACCACCACCCGGTAGGCGGCGTTGACGGCGTCCATGACGAGATTGGGTATCGCAATGTTCAGCGAAACACCGACCACGACCACCGTTGACACCCCGAGATTGCGCAGCACCGCGTCCAGATCGGTGCCGCCCATCGGGCCCACGCCGTGCCAGCGGCGCAACACGAGATCCGAAGGCTCCGGCCCCAATTCGGGTAGCAATTCCGCGCCCGGCGTGCCGGGCGTGATGTCCACCCGGTTGCCGCCGCCCATCGCGAAGATCTTCGCGTTGTGGTTCGAGCCCAACCCGTCGGGCCGCCGCCGCACCAGGCAGTGCACGACGCGCACTCCGGCCGCCCGGGCCGCGGGGAGCAGGCGCGCGATGTTGGGGAGTGCCTCGCGGCGGGCTTCCTGCGCGAGCATTGCCAGCCCCGCGTCGGGACCCATCACCGCGCCCTGACACTCCTGGGTGACGATCGCGGTGTGCTCGGGTGTAACCAACCCGGCCAGCCGGTTTGTCATGCCGGCGCGCCGACCGGCTCGACGTCGTAGAATTGCGCCGCCCATTTCCTCAGCGCCATATAGCCTTTCGCGTCGGTCTTGGACAGCGCGGGGTGTTCCACGTACTTCTGGTACCGCCAGATCTGCAGATCGTCGAATACGGTGGACAGGAACTGCCTCTCGATGACCTCACGCAGTTCGCCTTCCGGGACCGCTGCTGTGTCCCCGGGGCGTCTGGGCCACCAGATCGAATAGAACAGGTCCGAACACCCGTCGTCGACCGGCGTACAGGTGAAGATCAACCGATGATTCTGCGCGCCCTCGAAGACGCTGATCGCGCCGCCGAGGCCGAACAAGTGGCTGTGGAACCGCAACGCGAGATCGTTCGGGCTGTCGCTGCGCGCATCGGGCCAGCCCGCGATGAACCGCCATTCGTGGTCGACGATTCTCCAGTCCAGCACCCGGGGCGTCACGGTGGCGTGGTGTACGTACTCGAAATGAGCGCTGTCGGGGGCGTTTTCGGCCACGATCTGCGGATGGACCGGTTCGCGCTCGGCCCGCCGGGAGAACTCGGGGTACGCCCGGTAGTACGCCGCCGGATCGGTCTCGAACTGCGGGAACTTGAGGAAGATGTCCGGCATTTCCCACTGCGGCTCCTTGCCGTCCGGGTGATGCCAGACGAACACGCAGTCGTACTGCTCGCGTGCGGGGTAGACCTTGAGCCGCAGCCCACGGTTGGGCCGGTCCGGTTGGTAGGGGATGTATCGGTTGGTACCGTCCGGGCCCCACCGCCACCCGTGGAAGGGGCATTCGACGCAGTCGCCGATCACCTTGCCGCCGTGGCCGATGTGGGCACCGAGGTGTTTGCAGTGGGCCTCCAGCACGTGCAGTACGCCCTGTTCGTCGCGGTAGGCCACCAGGTCCTCGCCGAAATAGTGCAGGGGGCGGACCTCGCCGACGGGAAACTCCGGGGACCAGCCGACCATGAACCAGCCGGTGACCTTCCAGGTGAACGGGACTTTCACCGCAGCGCCTCCCGTGATCGTTGATACTAAATTCGTTACAGTATAGATTTCAGCAGTTCGGCCCGTGCGCGGCAAGGAGCGATATGACGACAGCGGCTGACGAGCTGGAAGCCATCCGGCAGCTCAAGGCGCGCTACTGCAGATTCCTGGACACCAAGGACCTGGCGTCCTGGCGCGAGGTGTTCACCCAAGACGTGGTCGTCACCCTGGACATGGCGGTGTCCACCGGCGGAGCCGACGCTGCGACCGCCGCCCCCATCGAAGGCGTCGACAACTTCGCGCCGGTGGTGATGGGCGGCCTCGAGGGGGTGGCAACCAAACATCACTGCCACACTCCCGAGCTCACCCTGACGTCGCCCAGCACCGCGACCGGCATCTGGGCGATGGAGGACCTGCTGATCTTCGGCTCGACCAATGGGAAGGCCCGCGAGTTGTACGGCGCCGGGCACTATCACGAGACCTACGAGAAGCGCGACGGCGCGTGGCGGATCAAGAGCCTGCATCTGACCCGAACCATCCTGAGGATGACCGGCGGTGACGATGGCGGAACCTGATACCCCGTTGGACGTGCTCGTCATCGGCGCCGGATTCTCCGGGCTGTGCATGCGGCATCGGCTGCGCCGGCTCGGCCCGCGCACCCGACTGCTGGAGATGGCCGAAAACGTCGGGGGCACCCGGCTTTTCAACCGATACCCAGGTGCGCGGTGCGACATCGAGAGCATCGAATACTCCTACAGCTTCTCCGGCGAGATTCAGCAGAAGTGGGTCGATCATGCCACCGCGCTCGTTGCCCCGACGGTGTTGGTTCACCCGTCCTGCAACTCCTGGTACCACGGTGGCAATGTGCCCGGCAAGAAACGGATGTACATGGGGTACACCGGCGGATTACGGGAACACCGGCGCCGTTGCGACGAAATCGCGGCCGCCGGATACACCGGGTTCACGCCGGCTTAGCTGGTGAAGGTGAGCGACATGGCGAAGGCATTTGGCGGACTGAGCCTGGCCAAAGATGTGGCCCGCGAATTGGGAATGCTGATGCCGCGCACGGTGACCGGGCTGCACGAGTCGACCGGCTGGGCGCCGCTGTCGGCGCGGGGCGCGCGGCAGTTCGGCGAGGCGATGCTCGACGAGCTGGTGCTGAGCGGCTTTTCGCTGTTGGGCGGAAGTGCCGCGGCGATGCGGCCACTGGATGCGTGCACCGCGGCGGCCGAGGAACTCTCGTCGCTGGGCATCGAGCGGGCGCACGCCGAGCCGAAACCGCTGCGGGCGACCTCAATCCGGAAGCGCGGCGTCGCGGGTCTGGCGTACGAGCGGATGACCTTCGAGCATGACCCGGGGCTGCCGGCCACGCTGGAGGCCGACGGCCTCGGCGGCCCGGCGCGGGCGGTGGTGCACCTGTGCCGGCATCACGACGGGCCGCGGCCGTGGCTGGTCTGGGTGCACGGCGCCGGCCAGGGCGGCACCGAGGACCTGTTGCTGTCCCGGATCGGACGGATACATCACAAGCTGGGATTCAACGTCGCGCTGCCGGTACAGCCCGGCCATGGTTGCCGGCGGCGCGAATGGCCGGCCTATCCCGACATGGATCCGTTGGGCAATGTGGCGGGAATGATGCGCGTGGTGTCCGAGGTGCGCGCCGTGGTGCGCTGGGTGCGGCCGCAAGCCACTGCCATTGTGGTGGCCGGGATTTCGATGGGGAGCCCGGTGGCCGCGCTCGTTTCCCACCTGGAGAAGCAGATCGACGCGGTCGCCCTCTACACGCCGATCCTGGGACTCAACGCGATGATCGCGCGGCACCTGAAGCGGCGGGGCGCATCCCGTCAGGGATTTCGCGAATTGCTGGAATCGCCTGTGGTCACCCAATTGACCTCGGTGATCGACCCGCTGGCGGCGACACCGTCTCCGCCGCCGGAGCGCCGGCTCATCGTGGGGGCGTGGCATGACCGGATGGCGATGCGCGAGCCCGCCGATGCATTGCAGGAGCGCTGGGGCGGCCAACTGTACTGGTACGACGGCAGCCATGTCGGGCACATCTTCTCGCGCCGCGTGCAGCGCATCACCGACCGATTCCTGCGCGACCTGGCGGCGCGAACGCCGGACGACGTGGTGCCCGACTGATGGCACCCCGATCGACCGCGCGAAGGGTGGTCGAGCTCTACAACCTGGTCGTGTGGAACGAGCGCAACATCGACATGGCCGACGAACTGTTGGCCGACAGCGTGATTCGGCACGAGGTCGGCGGGGCGCGGACGCTGACCCACGCCGAAGCGGTGCAGCGGGTGGTGGACATGTGGCAGGCGGTCGATTCGCTGCGGTTCGACCTCAACGTCGTGGTCGAAGGCGACGACGGCGAGCATGTGGCGATCGTCTACGACTCGGTGATCACCACGAGGGACGGCACCGAGACCAACATCGCCAGCATCGAGGTGTTCCGCGTCGTCGATGGCAAGATTGCCGAGGTTTGGAACTGCGGCTACCAGCAAGGGGTTTGGAATTGACCGACCGTGCGCTCGATGAATTGGGTTTCTACCTGCTGGCCGGCGCCGGTGGCGAGGGGCCTGCAACCTTGATGGACGAGGCCCGTCGTGGCGAGGAACTCGGGTTCGGCACCGCCTTCATCTCCGAGCGGTGGAACGTCAAGGAGGCGTCGTCTCTGGTCGGGGCGGCCTGCGCGGTGACCAGCCGGATGCAAATCGCGACCGCCGCAACCAATCACAACACCCGTCATCCCCTCATCACCGGGTCGTGGGCGACCACGATGCATCGGCTGTCCGGCGGCCGGTTCACCTTGGGTGTCGGCCGCGGTATCGCCGCGATTTACGGGGCCTTCGGCATCCCCGCGGTGACGACTGCGCAGATGGAGGACTGGGCTCAGGTCATGCGCCGGCTCTGGCACGGAGAGCTGATCTTCAATCACGACGGCCCGATGGGCAAGTACCCCATCCTGTTTCTCGATCCCGACTTCAACGAAGACATTCGGCTGGCGCTGGTGGCTTTCGGGCCCAACACGCTCGCGCTCGGGGGGCGCGTGTTCGACGACGTCATATTGCACACGTATTTCACGCCGGAAACCCTGCAGCGCAGTGTCAACACCGTGAAGTCAGCCGCGGAGAAGGCCGGACGCGATCCCGACAGCGTGCGGGTGTGGTCGTGCTTCGCCACCGTCGGCGACCACCTGCCCGAAGAACTGCGGCTGAAGAAGACCGTCGCGCGTCTGGCCACCTATCTGCAGGGCTACGGCGATCTGCTGGTCGAAACCAACAATTGGGATCCCGCTGTGCTGCAACGATTCCGGGAGGATCCGGTGGTTACCTCGATCGCGGGCGGGATCGACCACAAGGGCACGGCCGAGCAGATCGAACACATCGCGACGCTGATTCCCGACGAATGGCTCGCTCCCTCGGCCACCGGGTCAGCGCAGCATTGTGTGGATCGCATCCGCAAGGAATTCGAGTACGGGGCCGACGCGGTCATCATGCACGGCGCCACGCCCGACGAGCTCGAGCCGATCGTCGCGGCCTACCGCGCGGGGGATCAGGGGAGTTGCCCGCCTCGCAGCGACTGCTCATCGCCTCGGGGGACGCCCCACGAAGGCTGTCGCTAAAAGGCGGGCAACAGCCACTGTGCCCGCGCGCGGCTCACGGCATGATGACGGTGCGCAACACCGGCTCGGCGGCGGCCTGCCGCGCCGACAGGCCCCGAAGCAGGGAGCTCAGCAGTGCGTCGCGTGTCTCGCGGGGGTCGATGAGTTCGTCGAATCCCATGTTCTCGGCCGACCGGAAGGACGCCTGCAGTTCGGCGTCGCGCAGCTTGACCGAGAGGTCTTCGCCGGCGTGTGACGCCCGGCTCAGCGCCGCGGCGCTCATGGCGCCCATCGTCGCGCCGGGGTACGCGAAGGTCGCGACCTGATGGTCGAAGCCCAACAGCGACATGACCATCGAGCCGAACCCATACGCCTTGCGCAGCGTCAGGTGCAGCTTCAACGTGGTGGCGGCCGTCTGCGCGGCGAACATTCGCGCGCCCGCGCGCAGCACCCCGGTGCGCTCCGAGCGGCTGCCGGGCAGCATGCCGGGATTGTCGGCGAGAAAGACGATGGGCAGGTGGAACGAATCGGCCACCATGATGAAGTGCGCGGCCTTGTCGGCGGCGTCGGCGTCAATGGAGCCGGCCAGCACCTGAGGCTGGTTGGCCACCACCGCAACCGGATGGCCGCCGAGGCGGGCGAGCGCGCAGATGATCGCCTTGCCGAACTGCGGCTGCACCTCGAACCAATCGGGGCTGTCGAAGACCACATCGAGCACCGCCCGCATGTCGTAGACGCGGCGGTTGTCCCGCGACACGATGTCGAGCAGCTCCGGCGTCGGCCGCGGCCGGCCGCCCTCGTCGGCGGGTGGCGACGGCGGGTAGGACCACGCACTCGACGGGAAGTACGACAGATAGCGCCGGACATCGTCGAGGACGGCCTCGTCATCCTCGGCGACGTTGTGGATCACCCCGCTGGGCAACGCAACGGTCGGCCCACCGAGGTCTTCCTTCGAAATCTCTTCTCCGGTGGACTCTTTGACGACGGGCGGTCCGGCGGTGAAGATCGCGCCCTGCCTGCTCATGATCCGGAAATCGCAGACGGGGGCCACCAGTGCGCCGTGTCCGGCCGAGGGGCCGAGCACGGCCGCGACGGTCGGGACGCGGCCGGAGCACTGCGCCTGGGCGAGCAGGTCGGTGGGGGTACGTCCGTAATGGCCGCCGGTGGGGCGAAAGCCGGCACCTTCGAGCAGCATCACCAGCGGAATCTTGTCTCGCAGCGCTAATTCGGCGATGCGATACCGCTTCGAGTTGCCGCCGGGTCCGATGCTGCCCGCCATGGTGGTGAAGTCCTCGGCGCCCAGCATCACCGGTGAGCCGTTGATCGTGCCCGAACCGACCACCAGGCCGTCGGCCGCGATCTCGCCACCGACCAGGGTGCCGATTTCGCGGAACGTGCCCGGATCGAGGAGGTACCGGATGCGTGCGCGGGCGTCCAACTTGCCCTTGCCGCGATGCTTGTCGAGCCGCTCCGGCCCGCCCATGTCCCACGCCTGCTGACGGCGACGCTCGAGATCGTCGAGCGTCTCTCCCCAATCCTGGGCTTTCGGCATGTCTATGTCCTACCTCATGGAGATTCGTCCCGCGACGTGTCCCATGGCGGGGATTGCAGGGTCACATACTGGATTGCTTACTGTAAAGTTACCCGCATGCCTGACGCCACCCGCCTCAAGGTCGACGGGGGCATTCCCAACCGGCTCGCCCACGCGGGCGGGGCGGCTACCGCTCTCGAAGAGCAGGGGTACGACGGGGGATGGACGGCAGAGACCAATCACGACCCCTTCCTCCCGCTGCTGCTCGCCGCCGAATACACCACTCGGCTCGAACTCGGCACCAACATCGCGGTGGCGTTCGCGCGTAATCCGATGGTCGTCGCCAACATCGCCTGGGACCTACAGGCGTACTCGAAGGGCCGGTTCATCCTCGGGCTGGGCACGCAGATCCAGCCGCACATCGAGAAGCGGTTCAGCATGCCGTGGAGCCATCCGGCGCGCCGGATGGCCGAATTCGTGTCCGCGCTGCGTGCGATCTGGTCGGCTTGGACGGACGGCACCAGGCTTGGGTTCGAGGGCGATTTCTACACCCACAAGATCATGACCCCGATGTTCACCCCTGAGCCGCAGCCATATCCGCCGCCGAAGATCTTTCTGGCCGCCGTCGGTGAAACGATGACCGAGATGTGCGGCGAGGTTGCCGACGGTCACCTGGGGCACCCGATGGTCTCTCGGCGCTACCTCGACGAGGTGACGATGCCCGCGTTGCTACGCGGCATGCGATGCAGCGGCCGGGGTCGCCGCGACTTCGAGGTGGCATGCGAAGTCCTCGTCGCCACCGGCCGCGACGACGCCGAATTGGCCACCGCCACCGCGGCGGTGCGCAAGCAGATCGCCTTCTATGGCTCGACGCCGGCCTACCGCAAGGTCCTCGACCTGCATGGGTGGGGCGAGCTGCAGACCGAACTGCACCGCCTGTCGCTGGCGGGGGAGTGGGACGCGATGGGGTCGCTCATCGACGACGAGATGCTTGCGGCTTTTGCGCTCGTCGGACCGCTCGACACCATTGCCGCCGGGCTCAAGGGGCGTTGTGAAGGCGCGGTCGACCGTGTCCTGCCCATCTTCTTGACCGCTTCCGCACCCTGTATCGCCGCCGCATTAAAGGAGTTTCATCAGTGAGCGCACCGACGATGGACGACGCCGCGCGGTTATTGGCGGACCCGCTGGCCTACACCGACGAGACGCGGTTGCACGCGGCGCTGACGCACCTGCGCGCGCACGCCCCGGTGTCCTGGGTCGACGTCCCGAACTACCGGCCGTTCTGGGCGATCACCAAACATGCCGACATCATGGACATCGAACGCGAGAACATGCTCTTCACCAACTGGCCGCGGCCCGTGCTGACGACCGCGGAGGGCGACGAGATGCAGGCCGCCGCCGGGGTGCGCACGCTGATCCATCTCGACGACCCGCAGCACCGGGTGGTGCGCGCGATAGGATCGGACTGGTTTCGCCCAAAAGCGATGCGGGCGTTGACGGTTCGCGTTAACGAACTGGCCAGGACTTACGTCGACAAGATGATGGCGACCGGTCCCGAATGCGACTTCGTTCAGGAGGTCGCGGTCAATTACCCGCTCTACGTGATCATGTCGCTGCTGGGGCTGCCCGAAGCCGACTTTCCGCGCATGCTCGAGCTCACCCAGGAGCTGTTCGGCAGCGATGATTCCGAATTCAAACGCGGCTCCTCGACCAACGATCAACTGCCGGCTTTGCTCGATATGTTCCAATACTTCAACGGGGTGACCGCGGCACGGCGTGAGCATCCGACCGAGGACTTGGCGTCGGCGATCGCCAACGCTCGCGTCGACGGCGAGCCCCTTTCGGACATCGACACCGTCTCTTACTACCTGATCGTGGCCACGGCCGGCCACGACACCACCAGCGCGACCATTTCCGGCGGCCTGCAGGCTCTCATCGAGAATCCGGACCAGCGCCACCGCCTGCGCGACAACCTCGACATGATGCCACTGGCGACCGAGGAGATGATCCGCTGGGTGACGCCGGTCAAGGAGTTCATGCGTACCGCCGCCACGGACACCACCGTGCGTGGAGTGCCCATCGCCGCCGGGGATTCGGTGCTGCTGTCCTATGTTTCGGCCAACCGCGACGAGGATGTCTTCGATGACCCCTTCCGCTTCGACGTCGGCCGCGACCCCAACAAGCACCTGGCCTTCGGCTACGGTGTGCACTTTTGCATGGGCGCCGCGTTGGCCCGCATGGAGGTCAGCAGCTTCTTCTGCGAGCTGCTGCCCCGGCTCAAATCCATTGAACTGACCGGAGACCCGCAACTGGTCGCCACCACCTTCGTGGGCGGACTCAAGCATCTGCCGGTTCGGTACTCGCCGGCGTGAGCGCGGCGACCCCTTTCGATCGCGGGTCCTGACGCTTCGGCGGCCGTCGCCACACTGCCCCGGCACAGGGCGCCGATCAGCTGGTCTGGTTGGCGACGAGCGTGCCCGGTGTCGACTGGGCGCCCGGCGAGTATTACGCGAAAGGCAAAGTCGGCAAAGCTAATCGGGCCGCCAACGATGCCGTCCTGGCGCGCCGACTGTGGGAGCACACCATGGCCAGGCTGGCTTAGAGCGTCAGCGCGGAGACGGTCAACCGACGCCGAAATCGATGATGCCCCGGACGATCTTGCCGTTCAGCAGGTCGTCGTAGGCGTCGTTGACCTCGTCGAGGTGATAACGCCTGGTGATCATCTCGTCGAGCTGCAGCTGGCCGGTCTCATAGAGCCGGGCCAGCCTGGCGATGTCGGCCTTCGGGTTGCACGACCCGAATACGGTGCCCGCCAACGTCTTGTTCATCAGGATGAATTCCTGCAGATCGATTTTGACCGATCGGGTCAACTGCGACGTCATGCCGGTCAACACGCAGGTTCCGCCCTTGCGGGTGAGTTTCACCGCATCACGCACGTCCTCCGGGGTGATCAACGACGGCGACACCACCACCGCGTCGGCCATCACCCCGTATGTCAAACCCCGTACCAAATCCATCGCCTCGTCGATCGTTGCCGCGCTGTGCGTCGCGCCGAACTGCAGTGCCGACTTCTGTTTGAAGTCAACCGGATCCACCGCGACGATTCGGGCGGCGCCGTTGATCCGGGCGCCCTGGATCGCGCCCGTGCCGATCCCACCGACACCGATCACCGCGACGGTGTCGCCGGCGCGCATGTTCGACCGGTTGGTGACCGAACCGTAACCCGTTGGAATGGCGCAGGACAGCAGCGCGCTCGAGGTCAGCGGCAGGTGCGGTTCGATCTTCACCAGCGAATGCGTCGACACCACCGTGTGTTCGGCGAAGGCGCCGATCTTGGCGATATGGCCGAGGTCGCGTCCGTCGGCGGTGTGGTGTCGGAACGTGCCGTCCGTCGGCATCCCGGGGATCATGGTGCCGATGCCGACGTCGCAAAGGTACTCGATTCCGCTTGCGCACCACCGACATTGGCCGCACACGGCCACGAATGACATCACCACGTGGTCGCCCGGCGCGAAGTCGGTGACACCGGGCCCCACCTCGCGCACGATGCCCGAGCCCTCGTGACCCCCGATCGTCGGGAACATCGTGGGCAGCCCCATCGATCGCATCACCTCGTTGGGCGCCGACATGTCGCCCTTGAGGATGTGGTCGTCGGAGTGGCACAAACCGGCGGCGGCCATCTGCACCAGCACCTCGCCGGCCTTGGGGGGATCGAGCTCGAATTCCTCGACAGACCAGGGGCCGCCGACGTCGTGCAGGATCGCTGCGCGGCTTTTCATGCGGCGGGCACGAACGTCACCGGAAGCTTGTTCGGTGACCGGAAGGTGAGCCCGACGATCTTGGATTCCTCCCCGGTTCCGTCGTCGGCCGCGAACTCGAGGTTATCCACGCGATCTAACAGGCTGGTCAGCATGACCCGCGTTTCCAGCCGGGCCAGGTGCATCCCGAGGCACATGTGGATGCCGCCGGCGAAGGCGATGTGGGATTGCCGGGGCCGGCGGACGTCGAATGTGTCGGGATCGGTCCAGCGTTTCTCGTCGCGGTTGGCCGAGCCCATACACATGTCGATCTGGGCTTCGGCCGGAATGGTCTTGCCGCCGATTTCGACCTCCTCGGTCGTGGTCCGCATGACCATGGTCAGCGGTGTCTCGTACCGTAGCCCCTCCTCGATCGCCATCGGGATCAAGGACCGGTCCTGGTTGACCATCGCCAATTGCTCGGGGTGCGTCAGCAGCAGGTACAGCAGATTGCCCGACGAGCGATAGGTGGTCTCCAGGCCGGCCGGCAGGAGCAGCCGCAAGAAGGCGATGATGGCGTCGTCGGTGAGTTTCTCCCCGTCGATCTCGGCGGCCACCAGGTCGCCGATGATGTCATCGGTGCGCCTGCGCCGGCGCTGCTCGACTTGTTTGAGGAAGTAGTCGTACAGCTCCGTGGCGGCGTTGAGTCCCGCCACGATGTCGGTCGGGATCGAGATCAGGTCGAGGGACAGCCGCCGGAAGAGGTCGAGGTCCTCGGCGGGCAGACCAAGCAGCGTCGAGATGATGCGCGTGGGGAATTCGAAGGTCAACGCCTTCACCAGATCGGCATGGCCGTCGTTCTTGATCTCGTCGACCAGTTGCTCGCAGACCGGCCCGATGACCGACGGCTCCCAGCGTTCCAGCGCGGTCGCCCGGAACGCCTTGGCCACCAGGTTGCGATGGTCGTGGTGCTCTCTGCCGCCCATCGCCAGGATGGTGTGTCCCATCACCAGCCCGATCGTCTTGTCGTAGGCGGCCGACGTGAAGATCCTGTCGTCGCGAAAGGCTTGAAATACACCGTCGTAATCGAACAGGACCCACTCGTCACTGGGCCGCAGCTCTTCCGGCAACTGGGTGTTATCGCTCAGCGAACCGTGCCACACCGGGTCGGTGTGGCGCATGTGGTGGAAGAACGGGTATGGGCTGGTTTCTCCGGTGAAATCGAGTGAGGGTACGACGGGCTGACCGTTCGGGTCAGTGCTGAGCGTCATCAGCGCTCCTCCTGAACAACCGATAAGGCCGTTGGCACGGACCGGATTACGAGTGCCCGCGAAATCCACGGCGGGTGTGACCGAGCGGAAAATAGCTATCATAGTATAGATAGCAACGAAGCCCAATGGTCGGATCGCCGGGCCCGGCGGCGTGCGATCGCCTCGTTCGGTGGGCCACGGGTCAACCGCGTCCGCTGTGTTCGTTTCGCGGTACCGAGCACCTCGTGTGTGATCGCCTAAAAGTGCACGTCTAGGTTGTAAGGGTCTTCGGAAAGGGCGCACCTTCCGCGACCGCCGATGAGCCCGCAGCACAGCCCGAACAAAGAGTTGACATGACACAGACGAACCTGGCCCGGCCGCATGGCCTCAACCGCATCGATCCGGTGCTGCGCGCCGCGGCCGTGGAGTTGGGCGCCTTCGAATTCCGTACCGAGACACTGCAGGCCGAGCGGGAACACGCCGATGTGCTGGCGGCGCAGCGCGCCGCGGCGGCGGACACGACTGGCGTCCGGATCGATTCGCGATCCATCGCGGGACCGGACGGTCGACAGCTGGGCCTGCGCTTATATCGCGGTAGCACCGAATCCCGCGCCCCGGTGGTGGTGTACGCCCACGGCGGCGCGTTCGTCACCGGGAACCTGGAGACCGACCATGCGCACTGCGTGGAACTGGCCCGCGACGGGGGCTGCCTGGTGGTGTCGGTCGATTACCGGCTGGCCCCGGAGAATCCGTGCCCGGCGGCGCTCGATGATGTCGAGGCGGCCTTCCGCTACGCCGTCGACAACGGCGCGGAGCTGGACGCCGACGCAGGCCGCATCGCGGTGATGGGCCGCGATGCCGGCGCGGCACTGGTCGCCGGGCTGACCCAGCGCATGTTCGACGAGGAGGGCCCGGCGATCCTGATGCAGATCCTGCACCAGCCGATGCTCGATTCCGACGCCACGCCGTCGCGCCGCGAATTCCAGCGGACCCCCGGTCTGAACGGGCCGGCCGTCAGCCGGGCGTGGAACCACTACCTCGGCCACCCCAGCGCCAACGGTCAGCACGTTCCCGCGCACCGCGCCAATCTCGAAGGCCTGCCGCCCACGTTCGTCAGCTGCTCGGAGATCGATCCATGCCGCGACGAGGCGATCGACTACGCCAACCGGTTGCTGCACGCGTACGTCCACACCGAATTGCACGTGATCGCCGCGGCCTTCAACGGCTTCGACTCGATGGTCCCCGATTGGGTTGTTTCGCAGGAGAATCGGGCGCTGCACGCGCAGGCCGTGCGCCGCGTGTTCGCCATGTAGCCCGCATGCCGGTAACCCGTCGGTCTGGCGTCTCCCGTGGTCTCCCGTGGTCCAAGCGCCCGTCCCCGTCCGACCTCCGGTATCTCTTACCGTATTGCGCGTTGCTAACATCGGAATCCAGCCAACCGAGGACGATCGGGCGGATGATCGAACACCCGGACCATTTCCGTTGCAGCCGCAGCGATCGCATGTCAAGAAGGATTCCCTCGGCACGATGACTACCCTCGACTCTCCCGAAAAGGTCCTCTTCACCTCGACCACCCAGGCGTTTCTGGAGAAGGAAGCGCCGCTGCGCCGGGTGCGGGAGCTGCACGCCGCGGGCACGTCGTTCGACCCCGCGTGGTGGCATCGGGCCGCGGATCTCGGCTGGACGAGTCTGCTGGTACCGGAGGAGTTGGGCGGCGGGAGCGTTTCGGAGGACGGCTTCGCCGATTTGGCGATGGTCGCCGAGCAGCTCGGCAAGACCGTGGCACCCGGACCGCTGTACCCGGTCAGCGTCGTGCTGACCGGGCTTGTCGAGTGCACGAACTCCGACGAGCATGCGGACTCCATCGAGGCGCTGATATCGGGTGAGGCCGTGGCGTCGTGGGCGGTGTGCGAGCCGGGCGCGGGCTGGGCGCCGCTGCAACCGTCGGTCACGGCCACCGAAACCGACTCCGGTTACCGCATCGACGGTGTCAAGGATCGCGTCGAGGCGGGCGCCCAGAGCGCGGCGTTGCTGGTGGTGGCGCGCAGCGGCGCCGACCCCGCCGAGATTCGTCAATTCCTTGTTCCGGCGGACGCGCCCGGTGTCCGGGTCGAGCCCCAGCAATCGGTCGACCTCGTCAAGCAGTATGCCCGGGTGCGCTTCGACGGCATCGTGGTGCCGCGGTCGGCGGCGGTCGGCACCGCCGACGAAACGGCCGCGCTCGTCGACCGACAGAGCCAGATCGCCCAGGTGCTGCAATGCGCCGAGGTGGTCGGGGCCCTGCAGACGGTGTTCGACCTGACCGTGCAGTGGGCGCTGGACCGGCACACGTTCGGCCGCCCGTTGGCGTCGTACCAGGCGCTCAAACACAAATTCGCCGACATGAAGCTCTGGCTGGAAGCCTGTCGCGCCACCACCTCGGCCGCGATTGCCGCCGTGGGGGCCCGGGCGCCCGACGCGAGTCTGACGGCCAGCATCGCCAAGTCGTACGTCGGCGAGATGGCGGGCCAGATCGTCCAGGCGTGTGTGCAGATGCACGGCGGCATCGGCGTCACCTGGGAACACGACCTGCACCTGTACCTTCGTCGAATCACTTTGTACCGCGGCATGTTCGGCACGCCGGAGGAACACAATCTGCGCGTATACGAGTCCGAGAAAGAGGGTCGTTCGGCGAGATGACGACTATCCGATGACGTCGACGGAATCCGTTGCTCAGTTCGCTGCCCGGGCCAGGGCGTGGCTGGCGGACAACATGCCCGCCATCGACAGTGCGGCCCCGCCGGCCGCGCCGCGTGACGACGAACGGTCGTGGCTGCGGGCGAGGGAACTGCAAAAGCGCTTGTATGACGGTGGATTCGCCGGCATCTGCTTTCCCCGCGAATACGGCGGCCTCGGGTTGGACTACGAGTACCAGAAGGCCTTCGACACCGAGTCCCTGAACTACGAAATGCCATTGATTTTGAACACCCCGACGTTCGCCATCTGCTGCGCCACGCTGCTCGACACCGCCGGGGAGGAGCAGAAGCGCCAGCATATCGCCGCGGCGCTGCGCGGCGAGGAAGTGCTGGTGCAGCTGTTGAGCGAGCCCAGCGGCGGATCGGACCTGGCGGGTGTCCTGACCCGGGCCGAGCGGCGTGGTGACCGCTGGATCATCAACGGCGCCAAGACCTGGAGCACGAGCGCGTTCGCGGCCGATTACGGCCTGTGTCTGGCCCGCACCGACTGGGACGCGCCCAAGCACGAGGGCTTGACGATGTTCCTGGTGCCCATCGCGCATCCGGGAATCACGTTGCGCCACATCACAATGCTCAGCGGCTCGACCGAATTCTGCGAGGAGTTCCTCGACGGTGTCGACGTGGGAGACGACGCCGTGGTCGGGGAGGTCGACGGTGGCTGGGCGGTCGCGTCGCGGCAGCTGTATCACGAACGCCGGGCGGTGGGTCAGGGGTCCGAATTCGCCAGCGGCAGCGGTAGCGAGGGCGGCAATACGATTCCGGTCGACTACGTGGCGCTCGCGGAGCAGACCGGGCAAGCCGATGACGAGCGCGTGCACGAGATGGCCGGTCGCGCCCTGGTGCACCGCGCGGTCTCCGAGCAACTGATCGGTCACGTGTATCGCAGCGTCAGGGACGGTGTGTTGCCGCCGGCCGCCGGAACGCTGATCAGACTGTTTCACGCCGAGACCACAACTACCGCCGTCGATACCGCGCTGGCGATCGCGGGAAGCGCCGGCGTGGTGGGGGAGCGGGGCGCCGGGCTCGAAGCGGGGCTACGGTATCTGTCCCGGCAGACCGTCGCCATCGGCGGCGGCACGACGGAGATGGCCCGCAACGTCATCGGCGAGCGGGTCCTGGGCTTTCCCCGGGAGTACGCCGCCGACCGCGGGGTGCCGTTCAACCAAGTGCGGCACGGCGACCGCGCCTAGCCTTCGGCGACGAGGTTCTCGGCGAGACCGCCGACCACCGGGAGCTGCACCAGCGACAAGACGTGGTGCGCGGGGCTTCCCGGCGGGGCTACCAGCACGTACTCGGCGCCCTGCCGCAGCGCTCGCTCGCGCGCGGCGGCCAGCGCGCTGACGCCCGCGGATCCGAGGTGGGTGACGGCGGTGAGATCGACGGTCACTGGTGCGATGCCGGAACGGCTTTCCACTGCGATCTGACGGTCCAGAGCGGATGCGGTGTTGGAGTCGACGTCCCCGCTGACCACGATGCGGCCCGGCTCGCTGACCTCAGAGGCAAATTCTGAAGTGGCCGAACGTTGTTCGGTTGCCCGGGCGACCACTGAGTCGGTGACGAAATTCGCCGGTCGTGAGAGTCGGTGCGTCACGGTGGCGGTCGTCCCGTCGGCTCCATGACTGACATGCGCCTCCGAAACCAGGGCCTCGGCCATCGCGAGGCCGCGGCCGCGGCCCGTCTCGCCCTCGCGGTGATCCTTCCACCGCCCACGGTCGGCCACCGACGCGTGCAGCATGCCGTCACCGGACAGCGCGGCCTCGACGACGATGCCGTCGGCGACCTCGGCGGCGTAGCCGTGCTCGACGGCGTTCTCGACGAACTCCGACATGGCGTGCACCACATCGGAGATGTCGTCGGTGTCGGCGCCGATGTCCGACAGCCATTGGCGCAACCGGCCGCGCATCGTGCGTGCGGTCCAGATCGTCGCATCCAGCGTCAGGTGCAGCGGTGCGGGCGGTGTGCGGCGTTGCACCGCAAGAAGTGTCACATCGTCGCTGTAGCCCGTCGAACGGAGCAGCAATTCCAGTGTCTCCGAACAGATTCGGTCGATCGGCCGTTCCGAAGTCTCGATGACGAAGCCGCGCTGGCCCCCTACGATGTTCGCGGTCAGCTCGGCGAATTCGGCGGTGCTGGCGCCCAACGGCCTGCCGGGTCTTTCGATCAGGCCGTCGGTGTACAGCAGGATCGAGTCGGCCACGTCGAGGAATTCGGTGCGTACCGGAAAACCGGTGCCGCTGCCGAGTGGACCCGCGCCGGACGGCTCGAGATAGCGCGCGGTCGCGTCCGCCGTCACCAGCAGCGGCGGCGGGTGTCCGGCGGTGCAGTAGCGAAATTCGCCGGTGCCGAAGTCGAGCGAGCCGACGCAGATCGTGGCCGTGTTCGAACCGGGAACGTGCTTGCGGAATCGGTCGACCGCCTCCAGCGCCTCGGCGATCGGATAGCCCGCCACGACCTGCATCCGCAGCGCAGTCTGCAACTGCGACATCACCGCCGCCGCTTCGACGCCGTGGCCGACGACGTCTCCGACCACCAGCACCAGCCGGTCCCCCAGGGGTATCGCGTCGAACCAGTCGCCGCCGGCGGCGGTGTCCTCCGCAGCGACGAGATACTGGGCGCTCACGTCCGCGCCGGGGACGATGGGCACCGACGGTGCCAGCAGCGCCTGCTGCATGACGGTGGCGGAATCGCGGACGTTGCGATACCGCTCGGACAACTCCTGGAGGCGTGCTTCGGCGGCCACGCGCGCTTGCACCCGGCTCGTGACGTCGGTGAAGGCCAGCTGTACGCCCTCGATCGAGCCGTCCTGCGCGCGCCGGGGTGTGACGATGAAGTCGAAGAAACGCTCCTGGGCGTGGCCCGCGCCTTCGAAGTCGGCCTGCACCCGCCACTCGATGCCCGTTTGGGGTTCGCCCGTTTCATACACGCGGTCGAACATCTGAAAAATCTGTTGGCTCTCCAGTTCGGGATAAACCTCGCGCGCAAGAAGCCCAACGGGGTCAATCGGCGGGCCGAGTGCGCGGTAAGCCGCATTGACCGCGATAAATCTGTGGTCGGGTCCTTCGAGCCCGACCAACAGCGTAGGGACATTTTCGAAGACGCGGCGTACGTCGTCTGCCGCACCGACGGTTCTGTCCCAGTCCTTCTCGGCTACCATCTGGCGCCGTCCTCCTAGCGGGCTCCGAGCGGCCCGCAAAGTAGGCCGAGTGGGAAACCGGGTCAATGGGCTGACCTATTTGCACACGTAGTTGTTCAGATTAGCAATCGTTGTCGCATACGTAATGCCACGGTTTGATGCCGGGCTCGTCGATTGTCGGCGAATTCGCTGACAACTTAAATTGACGACTGCGAAAATCGCGATTTGCTGAACCGATTGCGGCCCGTTTGTGAACGCGGGGCGCGGGTACCTCGCAGCCGTGGCCGATCTTGTGGCGCGAAGCGCGGGGGCGCTCTGGCGGCGTCTCTGGTCATCACCGCTACTCACGTTGCACGGTTGGGTGGCGTTCAACCTGCCGCGTACGGTGACCGCGCTGGGCGCGGCGCTGCTGACCGGGCTGGTCGCCGTGCACGTCTCCGTGTTGATCACCGGGTCAAACCTGGCCCGGTATTTCGCGGCCTATGTGCTGGTGCTGGCAGCCGTGTGCCTGGTCGCGGGTGCGCTGATGGTAGGCAGCAAACCTGCGGTGGCCCAAGCGGGTTGGTGTCTCGGCAGCGCGGCCTGTGCGGCCTTCCTCGCCTTGTACGTGGCCACCCGCTGGGTCAGCCTGCCCGGGCTGGGCGCGGTGACCGCCCGATGGGACTTCGCGCCCGGAACATTCGGGATGGCTTGCGCGGCGGGATTTCTCGCCGTGCACGCGACCGTACTGTCGGGCATCAACGTGGCGTACCCACAACTCCGGCAGTGGCATGACTGACGGAGCACGGGCATGACACCTCTGGACTATCCGGCGTGGCTGCGCATCGACCATTGGCTGAACGTCTTGTTCGTGACGCTGATTCTTCGCAGTGGTCTCGAGATTCTGGCCACCCACCCGAAGTTGTACTGGCACGACGACAGCAAGCCGGGCACGGAGTGGGCGCGCTTCACCCGAAAGGTGATGCCGCGCGACAGGATCTACGACACCCTCGACGAGGAGGAGGACTACAGCCCCTTCATCTCGTTGCCGGGCCGCGCGCAGCTCGGGCTGGGCCGCCACTGGCACTTCTTCGTGGTGATCGGCTGGATTCTGCTGGGCCTGTCGTACTACATCCTGTTGTTCGCGACCGGCCAGTGGCATCGGTACTGGCCGGCCTCCTGGTCGATCTTTTCCGAAGCCTGGGACGGCATCGTCACCTACCTGACGTTGAAGTTGCCGCCGGTGCTGCCCGGCGAGCCGCTGGACGCCATGCAGAAGCTGACCTATGCCGGCGTCATCTTTGTCCTTGCGCCATTTCAGATCCTGACCGGGGCCGCCCAGTCCCCAGCGGTCGAGGCCCGGTTCCCCTGGTACGTCCGAATGTGGGGCGGCCGGCAGTGGGCCCGAAGCCTGCATTTCCTGGGGCTGCTCGCGTTCCTGGTCTTCATCGTGATTCATCTGTCGATGGTCTTCTTCTGGGGCTGGGGCCGGCTCACCGCGACCATGATCTTCGGTTCCGCCCGGAATACGTACTGGGCGACCACAATCTCGCTCCTGATCATCGCGGCGATCGTCGCCGTCCACGTCGCGGCGACGATCTGGAGTCTGCGCAGCCCACGGTCGGTGCAGCGCGTACTGGGCGCGGTGGTCACCGCGGCTCGCCTGTTGCTGTTGCGCCCGCTGAACTCACGGCAGAATTATTCGACGAGCAGAATCTCCAAGCAGCACCGGATCAACGGAAAGCCGCCCACCAGCACGGAATACAAAGTGATGGCGGTGCACAATTTCGTGGACTGGCGGCTGCGGGTCGGCGGGTTGGTGGAAAACCCGGTGACCCTGGACCTTCGTGCGCTGCGAGCGCTGGCCGAGTCCGAAACGCAATGCGTGATGCACAATTGCGTCCAGGGCTGGACGAGCATCGGCCAATGGACCGGAGTTCATCTGCGTCAGCTCGTGGACTTGGTGCGGCCGCTGCCGCAGGCGCGCTACATCTGCTTTTTGACCATGCAGGACAACAGCACCGACGAGCCGGCGTCGCACGGCGGGGGCCAGTTCTACGAGGTGCTCGACCTCGAGTTCGCGGATAAGCCGCAGACCCTGCTCGCCTATGAGATGAACGGCGCGCCACTGCCGATCCAACACGGTGCGCCCTTGCGCCTGCGGGTGGAAACCCAGGTGGGTTTCAAGATGGCCAAATGGGTCAACCAGATCGAATTCGTCGAGGACTACGCCGGGATCGGCATGGGTACGGGCGGCTGGCGCGAGGATCGCGTGTACTACGACAAGGACGTAGAAATCTGAGATGAGCGAACGGGTGGCCGGCGGAGTCGGGGTACGGGCCGAGCTGATCGGCTTGGACACGGTGGCGCGGCATCGCGTCCTCGAGCAGATCGCGGCGAAGGGCGGACACTGCGAGTCCTGCGGCGCAATGGATTTCGTTGTCGGGGCGGCCTTCTACCTGGGTTACCTATTTTTGAATGAGGACTCCGACGCGTACATGGTCGCGCTGACCTGCCGCAATCCCGACTGCCTCAAACCTCGGACCGCGATCAGATTGCGCGACACCGACTTTCTCACCTACGCCCGAGGCGACGCAGCCCCTTCCGGGCACGACGCCCCCCGCTAGCCTGGTCGCCCATCGGTCCCGGAAGCTTCGGCCGGGCCAGGTCGAATCGTTCTATCAGAGGCGACAATTCGCGTAGCTGGTCGCACAGCGACTGAAACCGGCGCTGATCGTCGTCGCCGAGTTGCCCCCGCGCATCGTAATGGACCATCCGTGGCAGCCGTCCCGCGAGCGTGGTGCCCCACCTGATGCTCAGGTCATAGATCTCTTCGACGTCGACGTCGACGTCGCCGCGCCGACCGAGCCTGCGCAGCGCTTCGATCTGTTCGGTGATTAACGCGACGTCGTCATCGATGCTGACCGGCGTCCCGTCGTGGGCTGCCACGCTCATCTGCCCTCCATCCGCTGGACCACTCGCCGAAGGTCATGTCGACGAGTACCCTCCGGCTGGCCGGCCATTCCTGGCCGGCGCGGGTCTAGGCGATCAGGCGGAGACCGGCTTCTTCGCCGGGGCGGAGACCTTCATGAGCTTCATCAAGTTGCCGCCCATGATCTTGGCGATGTCGGATTCGGAGAAGTCGGTGAGCTCGTCGACGAAGCTGATCGGGTCCTTCAGGCCCTCCGGGTGCGGCCAGTCGGAGCCGAACAGCACCCGGTCGGTGCCGACCATGTTGACGATCTCGGTGAACCGGTCCTCCCAGAACGGGGTGATGTAGACGCAGCGCTTGAACGCCTCGATCGGGTCCTCAAGGAAGGACTGCGGCATCTTCTTGTAGACGCCCTTGAGGCCCTTGAACAGATCCGGCACCCAGTCGGCGCCGTTCTCGATGGACAGGATCCGCAGCTCGGGGTTGCGCGACAGTGCGCCGTGGCACACCAGAGCACCCATCGCGTCCAGGATGGGCCGATGGCCCATCGCGAAGCTGCGGAATGGGGTCGGCTTGAACGGCAGAAACTCGTCGCCCGGCTCCCAGACGTTCGCGAATTCGGAGTAGCCACTGTCCGAGGCGTGCATCGACACCGGGATCTCGGCCTTGATGCAGGCCTGCCAGAACGGGTCGAACTCCTCGAGCCCGAACGAGCGGCTGCCCTTGAAACCGGGGACGGGGGCCGGGCGAACCAGCACGGTGCGCGCGCCGCGCTCGAGACACCATTCGAGCTCTTCGAGCGCGCGCTCGACGATCGGCAGGGTGATCACGGGCGTGGCGAAGATGCGGTCCTGGTAGTTGAACGACCACTGCTCGTGCATCCACTCGTTGAGCGCGTGGATGACGTCGTGGGTCATCTCCGGGTCGTCCTTCATGCGCTCCTCGACCAGGCTGGCCAGCGTCGGGAACATCAGCGCGTAGTCGATCCCGAGCTCGTCCATCACCTCGAGGCGCGCGCCCGGCTCGCGGAAGGCGGGGATCGCCTTCATCGGCTCGCCGAGAATCTCGCGATAGCTCTTGCCTTGCGCGCCGTTGCGGAAGTAGTCCTCCTGGGCGCCGGGCCTGGCGACCTTCTCGAAAGTCGGGTTGGGGATGTACTCGCTGATGTGGCCGCGCACAACGATTTTGGTGCGACCGCGGACCTGCACGTAGTCGATGACGTTCTTGCGGTTGTCCGGGAGGTACTTGGTCAGCGCCTCCTGCGGCTCGTACATGTGGTTGTCGGCGTCGAACACGGGGAAGGAAAGTTCGCGAGAGGGCATGGTGATCTCCTTGAAACAGGCTGGATTCTCACGGCGTGGTAACGACGTTACCACTTTCGCGTAATCATGCATACCGGGTTTGCGCCCCCGCTCAGGCGTCCGGCCAGCTGGGGAGCTTGGGTGTGGTTCCCTCGATCACGGCGAAGTTCACGGTCGCCGTCGCCAGGAGCTCGTCGTATCCGTCGCCGAAGATGTCGATCTGCATCACCATCGCCCGCCGGCCGGAACGCAGCATCCGGGGCACCGCGAACGCCGCGCCCTGCCGGACCGGCCGCAGGTATCGGACGAATAGGTCCGCGGTGGTCATCGTGGTGCCAGGCTGCAGATAATCCAGCCCGAAATGGCCGCCCGCCACGTCGACGAGCGTGGCGATCAGGCCGCCCTGCAGCGCGCCGGAGGTGTTGACGACCGCGGGACTGACCGGCATGGTCATAGCGAATTCGCCATTGCGGGAGCTGGGGCGCATGCCGATCTGGCTGAACAGCTCCGCCAGCGACGGTGCGGCCGATTTTTCTTCGCTGTCGCGAATGCCGAGGGCGCGGATGCAGAAGTCGTAGAGCTGGCCGACATCGACCGGCGTTCCGTTCAATTCCGAACCGAGCCAATGCAATCGCTGCGCACCCATCATCGACTGCATGACGACGGCGGCCGTTGCGCCGATGTCCAGGGCGGGGTTGAAGACACCCTCGGTGATGCCCTGCCCGACGATGTCGCGAATGAGGCCGTGCAGGGAAGAGAGCACCCGGGCGTATTCGCGGGGCCGGGTCTCGGCGAGGTGCTGGTTGTAGAGGGTGAGTGCCCGGTTGAGGCTGTCCTGGGTGCTCGAATCCGGTTGCTGGCTGAGCCGATCGATCAGCAATTTCAGCGCCGAGGTGCTGTCCAGTCCGGCGATCTCGGCGCGCCAGGCCTGCACCGATTGGGCGATGGTCCGATCGAACAGTGCCAGCAGCAGTTCGTCCTTGCTGCTGAAGTGTTGGTAGAAGGCGCGCAGCGACGTCTTGGAGCGCGCGACGATCTCCTGCACGGTGAAGTCGGTGCGCCCGGTCTCGCCCAGTATCGCTACGGCCGTCTTGATGAAGCGGTCGCCGCGGGTGATCTCCACGTCTTCGCTCGGGTTGGCCATGAGCGATCGGTCCCCTTCCGTCGCGCGCCGTATGCGCTACGAGAATGAGGTTACCGCGCGCGGTGGGGCCTCAGGGCCCTGCGGGGGTCTCCGCTCGGGTGCGCCGCGCTCGCCCGGTGATTTCGGCTGTTTCTCGAAGGCCGCTTAATGGCGATTTATGAGTCGTCTATTAACCGCACAGCAAAGCTACCCGGCGTCTCGCGGGTGATGTAGAGAGCGCTCTGCTTGCGCAACGGCTCAATAGGTGGTGCAGCATGTCAACGACCGCTAATGCGTTGCCCGACGACGTCGCTCAGGATCCTGCCTCAACCGGTCCTATTCCGCTGCGCGAACGGCGACGCGACTGGTTTTTCGTCGCAATGTTCGCGATGTTTGCGTCGACGTCGTTTCTGACCGACCCGGTGACGCTGGTTGGTCGCCCGGACCCAAACTCGCGGTGGTTCATGTCGCGCTTCGTCTACCATTCCGGGACCGATTCTCTGATTTTGGTGGACCCACGCTTCGTCCAGGTCATGGTCGGTACGTCCGCGGTGCTGTTCGGCGTCTTCTACCTGGTGTTGATCTATGCGTTTGTGCGAGGGCGCGAGTGGATTCGACTCCCGGCAGTCTTTTACGCGGGAATGGTCGTCATGGGCACGGGCGTGTACCTGGCCGTTGGGCTCTTGGGCGATGCACCGCTGTTTCACCTGGCATGCGGGCCGGGGTCGGCCTATGACTACAAATTCGTCGACGCCGCAAAATCTCTCGCCTACAACCTGCCTTACCCGTTGGTGGCTCTGCTGCTGGTGGCGCGAGTGTGGCGAGAACATCCGTTCAGCCGGGGCGAATGGACGAAACGATGAGTGCCGAGGAGATCGTTCGGGCCGCGACCACCGGACATGGGTCCGGGCCGTACCGAGAGGCGATTAAAATGGGCAATTCACCAGAGTCGACGGTACGCAATTTTCTTGCGAGTTTTACGAGCCGAAATGTCGATGACTTGGTCGCCTACTTCAGCGACGATGCAGTGTTCATCGACGGGCCGCGAGGAGTGCACCGCGGCAGAGATGCCATCAGGTCCGAATTCGACGCCGAGCTTTCCATGGGGTTCGAGAGCATCGAAATCGACGTGAACTCGCTGGTGGCCGACGGCGGCACGGTGATGATGGAAGGGGTCGAAAACTACATCATCGGCGGCAAACCCTTCTTCATGGAGACCATAGGGGCCTTCGACATCAACGCCGACGGCCTGATAACCCGCTGGCGTTATTCCTACGATTTGCATCAGATCATGAACCAGATCGAGGCCGCGGGCTTAAACGTTCCTACGTGAGAACGCCTAATCGGTTCACCGGGGATCATGACCCGTGGTCAGGAAGGGCTGATCTCCGTGGAAATGAAACCACCGGAAGACCGGCAACCCCACGGTCCAAATTCACGTCGAGCGCGCTATTGCCACTTCGCCGGATAGGGTCTTCAACTGGCTGGCCAACCCAGCCAACTTCGCGTCCCCCTTGGCGTCACAGTTCGGCTTCAAGGCCGGTTATGTAGAAAGGTCGGACCCCCACGTCGGCGCGGTAAGGGAGGTCGAGGGATTCGGTAACACCTGGTTTCGCGAGGAGATCACCGCTTACGATTTCCCATTGAGCTACTCCTACCGCGTGATTCGCGCCGTCCCCACTATCGACCACGAGGGCGGCACCATGTCTTTCAGTCCCTCAGCGGACGGCACGCGCGTTGACTGGTCGTCCTGGCGAGTCCCCGTTACTGAGTCCACCCGGTTCTAGAGTCGGGTTGGTTTGATCCGTTCTCAGGTGATGCTGCAGGCCACGGGGGTGTGGGTGCAGCTGCAGACCGCAGCGTACTCGGCGGGCGTCTTGTAGCCCAGTGCTGAGTGGCGGTGTCGGTGGTTGTGTTCGGACTTGAAGTCGCCGATGACCACGCGGGCCTCGAACAGGGTGTTCCAGTGGTTGCGGTTGAGGCACTCCTTTCGTAGGCGGTTGTTGAATGATTCGATGTAGCCGTTGTCCCACGGGCAGCCCGGCGGGATGTACACCATGCCGGTCTTGTTCTCGCAGAACCGTTGCAGCACTTGGGAAACCATCTCCGGTCCGTTGTCCATCCGCAGCACTTTCGGCGGACCGCCGGCGGCGGCGAAGGCCTTCTCCAACTCAAACACCAAGCGCTCACCGGTGATCGACCCTCCACCACATGCAGCAGTGACAGGCGGGTGTGTTCGTCGATCATCGAGGCGATCTTGATGGCCTTGCCGTCGATGGTGGAGTCGAACTGGAAGTCGAGCGCCCACACCACGTTCGGGGCATCAGCCTCCACCGGTGGGACCGAGGAGATCCCGGCCCGCTTGCGGGGGCTGTGCACCCGGACCTGAAGGCCCTCCTCGCGCCACAGCCGGTGGACTTTCTTCTTGTTGACCTCACTGCGCTCGTCGTAGCGCAACGCCGCCCACGCACGCCGGAACCCATGACACGGGTTCTTCTTGGCGTAGGAACGCAGCCAGGCCCGCATCTCGGCGTCGGGATCATCAGGGGTCTGCCCCAGTGGCAGGCGGCGGTAGGTGGAGCGGGCCAGCCCAACGGCCTTGCACGCCAACCGTTCCGACATGCTCAACGTGTCTTTGAGCATGTCCACGGCGCGGCGTTTGGCAGCTGGGCTCAGAATTTTCCCTTCGCGACCTCCCGCAGCGCATCCTTCTCGAGTTCGGCCTCGGCCAACAACCGCTTGAGGCGGGCGTTCTGCTCGCGCAGCTCCTTGAGTTCCTTGGCGGCGTCGGTGTCCATCCCGCCGTAGGTGCGCCGCCAGTTGTACAGCGTCGCCGCCGACACGCCCAGTTCGGCAGCGATCTCCTCACCGGTCTTGCCCTCAGCAGCCAGCTCATCCGCGCGGCGCAGCTTGCGCACGATGTCCTCCGCGGAATGCCGCTTACGACCAGCCATGTGTTTCATCGTCCCTTCCGGCCCGACCTCGGGCCACAGGACTCTAAAACCTCCCGGTCTCAATCACGGGGAACACGCCAGTCCACCTTCACCTATCCGGCCCGCTCGGGCGGCAAGGTGATGGAAGCGGTGAGCTCGCGGCTCATCCGTCGAAGCTTCCTCAAGATCCTCGCCAGATGTGCGAAGGCATTAGAAGCCCCGTGACAGTGAGTCGCCGAAAGACATTGTGAGGTAACTTCAGCCCACGTCGACCCAGCTAGTCAGGGCCAGAGCCCCAGCGCCGGACACGGTCAATAGGATCGCATCGAAAGGACGGAGACGCGGAGGTTCTGCAGCGCCGATCCGAATCTCCCGAGCGATGAGGAAGAGCGGAACCGTCACACTGATGGCGACGAAGACTCCGGCGACAATGTAAAGCCAGACGAATCGCACTCCATACTTCCTGGCTTCGACAACCATGAGAATGACGACGGACATGCTGAGCATCAGCGCATCGGCGGTGATGTTGCGCGAGGCGGGATTGACCTTGGTGTCTTGCCAGAAGGTGCCGAAGAAGGCGGTGCCGCTGTGTGTGTAAGCGACGGTTTGGCTCCATGTCGCAACAAGCGCCAGGAGCGCAATCAGCGCGTACACCGCGCACAACACTTTGCGAGCGAGGGGCATCGATGCGGGTTGAACCGTCTCGGTCGTTGTCATGAACACACGCTAGGGGAACGCCAACCCTGGCTGGTGGGATTCCGAATGGACGGCACCGCCTCGGACAGGCGTCGCGCCTAACCGCCGCGGGCTTCGATCATCGCCGAACGGTTGACCTTGGTGGCGGCGGTACGGGGAATGGCGTCGACGAACTCGACGGTCTTGGGGGCCTTATAGGGCGCCAGCCGACCCTTCGCGTATTCGATGACCTGCTCTTCGGTCAGCGGCACGCCCTGCGCTGCTTGAATCACCGCATGCACCCGTCGTCCCCACTGCTTGTCGGCCAGCCCGATGACCACCACATCGGCGATGCCGGGGTGGCCGGCCAGCGCGGACTCGACTTCGGCCGGATAGACGTTGGCGCCGCCGGTGATGATCATGTCGACGCGGCGGTCGACGATGTAGAGGAAGCCGTCCTCGTCCAGATGGCCGATGTCGCCGGCGGTGCGGAAGCCGTCCTCGGTCGACGGCAGCGGCGGGGCCCCGCCCAGGTAGCGATAGCCGGCGCTCATCGGCGCCCGCAGGTAGACGTCGCCGTCTTCGCCGGGTCCCAGTGGTCGTTTGTTCGCGTCCAGAATGCGGATCTCGGTGTCTCGGAAACCGCGGCCCACGCTGCCCGGGTGGGCGAGCCACTCGTCGCCGCGTAACGCGGTGAGCCCGAGGTTTTCGGTCATGCCGTATGCCGTCACTATCTGCTCGGGGCTGAGCAGTTCGAACCAGGTGTGCAGCAGCGACGGCGGCATCACCGCGGCGCCCTGCAGGATGAAGACGATGCTGGACAGGTCCCGCTGCCGCACGTCGGGGCGCGCCGCGATGCGCGCCAGCATCGTGGGCGTCGCGGTGAAGTTGGTGATCCGAAATCGCTCGATGACATCCAAAACCAATGCAGCATCGAACTTTTCGAGGATGACCAGGTGGTCGCCGCCCAGCATCATCAAGAAGGTGGCGAAGCCGTTGGTGTGATACATCGGCGCGGGGACCATGATGGTCTGCGGCTGGGCCACCGGTGTCCAGTTCGCCAGGAACGGTTCGCCCTGATCCGGGATCCACAGCGACGGCGCCAGGTTGAGGATCACCTTGGGCACGCCGGTGGACCCGCTGCTGCAGATGCCGTTGGCGGTGGGGGAGATGGCGACCGGCAGCGCGTCGCCGGACTCGCGGGCCGCGCGGGAGTCGAGCTCCCATCGGCTCTGTTCGTCGACGACGACGGCAGGGTCGATGACCGCCCGTACCCGCTCGCGCTCCCATTCGGGTAGATCCCAGTGCATGGGGACGGGGACCGCGCCGATCTTCCAACACCCCAGCGTCGCCAGCACCAGATGGTGTGAGTTCGGAATGGCCAGTGCGACATAGGAACCCGTCTGAACGCCGGTGGCTGCCAGCGTCCGGCCCCACTGGTTGGCCCGGGCATCGAGTTCGCCGAAGGTCAGCGAGGTCGCGTTGCCGTCGAGCGCGACAGTCGTGACGGCCGGATCGTCGCGCCGTTCTTCGGCCAGCTGTCGCAGTTTGATTCCGAAGGGGATTCCGTCGTCAAACGGACTGGGCGTCACCGCGGCAGCGGGGGATTCGGTCACGCCGAGACCGGGTCGCTGAACAGCGTCTCGAATGAGCCGTCGGCCACGCAGGGGACCAGACGCAGGGCGAGTTCCTCGGTGCCCAGCGGCAACCGCATCACCGGTTGGGTGTGCCGATCGAGCACGCTGACGTCGGACTCGTCGCAGAAGCCCAGGGCTCCGAGCAACTGGTGCGACGAGCGCATCAGCTGCCGCGCCGTGTCGGCGGCCCTGAGTCGCAGAATCAGGGCGTCGGCCGAATGGATCTGCGCCGGAGTCGATTCGGGGCGACAGATGGTGTACTTCGCGAGCTCGTGCAATCCGCGGACCGCGACGGCCGCATCCGCCACGGCGAACCTGACGGCCTGAAAGTCCGCGAGCGGCTTGCCGAACTGGATCCGGGTGCGCACATGCCCGGTGACAATCCGCAACGACTGCTGCACCGCTCCCAGAATCCGCCATGATCCCAGCACGAGATGAAGATTAACGTCGGCGGCGGGCACGGTTCCCTCGGGCGCGCTCAAGGTGGCCGGGACCAAAAAGGGCCCCAGCTTGGCGCCGGTCCGCGTGGCCGGCCGCGGCCAGTACCGATTCCCGTCCAAATCCGCCGCCACCCAATCGCCGGCCAGATCGCCGTGGTCGATGCGCGGGGCCTCCGGATTGACAAGCGCCAGGCGCGCGCCATCGATCGCCAGCAGTTCCTCCACCAGGGGGTAGGGCAGCACGGTGGCGCCTGCGGCCTGACACAGCACCGCCGCGGCCAGCAGGTCATCTGCGGACGAGCGCACGTCGAGGTCGAAGGCGCCGACATCGTTCAGCGCGGCGCGCGCCGCATCCCGGACGGCGTCGTCGGTCTCGGCGCGCAGCGCGGCCGGCGGTCCGCCCAATCGGGTGAGCCGCTTGCCCGCGACGGCGGCGAAGTCGCTGATGTCTTGTGGTAGATCGGTTTTCACCTGTGTTCTCCCAACACGTCCCGTGCCACCAGCATGCGCTGCACCTCGATGGTGCCCGATGCGACGGTTGCCGCTTGCGCGTAACGCCAGTGGTCTTCGATGGCCCCGTGCAGCGCCGCGGAGGTTCCGCTGTCCAGCGCCACCGGTCCCAGCACGTCGAACAGCAACTCGGCGACGAGTTGGTCGCACGTGGTGGTGATGATGCGCGCGGCGCTGGCGGCCGCCCCCGCCGCCGCGTCGTCCTGCAGTGACACGGCGCGATAGGCCAGCAGTCGGGCGACCCGCAGGTCGACGAGTGCGCGCACCCACCGGGTGCGGATCGATTCGGGCAATTGATCCCAGTCGTCGCCGAGTTGAGCGCGCATCCTTTCCAGCAGCGATTCGCAGCGCGCGTAGCGCGCGATGCCGACGCGCTCGAAGGCCAGCGCTTCGCGCATCACCCGCCAGCCGTCGCCGACCTCGCCGAGCACATCGCCGGGGAACGCCTGCACGTCGTCGAGGAACATCTCGTTGAGGTGGTGCGGCCCCAGCATCGACGGGATCGGTCGCACGGTGAAGCCGGTCCGGTCCATCGGAATCAGAAACAGCGTGAGTCGCTTGTGTTTCGGGGCCTCGGGACCCGTGCACGCCGCCAGGACGCACCAGGATGCCATCAGCGCGTATGACGTCCACACCTTCTGGCCGGTGATGCGCCACCCGTCGCCGTCGGCGACAGCGCGGGTGCGCAACGAGACCAGGTCGGTTCCGGCCTCCGGCTCGGAAAATCCCTGACACCAGATCACATCACCGGCCGCGATCGCGGCCAGGTGCTTGGCCTTCTGCTCGGCCGTCCCGTAGCGCATCAGCGCGGGCCCGACCCAGTTGATGCCCATGTACTGCGGGCCGCGCGGCTCGTGCTGGGCCCACATCTCCTCGCGCAGCACCGTCTGCTGCCAGACCGAACCACCGCCGCCGCCATGCTCTTTCGGCCACGCCAGCGCCAGCAGCCCCTCGGTCGCCAGCAACTTGCAGAACGTCTCGGTGGTGGCGAGGTCTTGCGGATTCTCGGTGCAGGCACCCAGAAAGTCGGCCGGGATGTGGTTGGCGACGAGCTTGCGCAGATGGCTGCGCAGTTGCCCGGCATCCTCGCCGAGGTTGTAATCCATTGTCGTCATCCCTTCGGCAGCCCGAGCAGCCGCTCGGCGATGATGTTGCGCTGAACCTCTGACGTTCCGCCATAGATCGTCGCGGCCAACGCGTCCTGGCGTTCGAACAGCAGATCCGGATCGGCGGCCGAATCAGGCCCCGCAGCGGCCGCACTTATTTCCCAAACACGTTGCAGGGTAATCGATCCCAGCAGCTTCATGGTATCGGCTTCGGGGCTGGGCCGGCCCGCAAGCTCGTTGGCCAGGGCGCGATATCCGGTGGCGCGCAACGCTTCAGCGTCGGCCAGCAGTGAACCGAGTTCGGCATACACGTCCTGGCTCGAGTCCGCGGCGCCGGCGTCACGCACCGAGTCGAGTCCGCGGTTGATCTCGACCCAGTTCATGATCCAGATCATCTGACGTTCGTGGTGCAGCGACGACAGCGCGACGTTCCAGCCGCCGTTGAGTGGCCCCAGCAGATTGTCGGCGGGCACCTCGACGTCGTCGAGGAAGACCTCGCAGAACGTCTCGTCGGAAATCGACGCCATCCTGATGGGCTCGATTCTCACCCCGGGTGAATGCAGATCGAGGATGAGGCAGGAGATGCCGCGGTGTTTCGGGGCGTCGGGATCCGTGCGGGCGTAGAGGGTGCACCACCGCGACTCATGCGCCTGGGTGGTCCAGATCTTGTGACCGTTGACCCGGAATACGTCGCCGTCGCGGTGCGCTCTGGTGCGCAGGCCGGCGAAGTCCGAACCCGCCTCGGGCTCGGACATGCCCAGTGCCCACCACTCGTCGCCGCGCAGCAGCGGAACGAGCAGGCGCTCGATCTGGGCCGGCGTGCCGAACTGGCGAATGCCGGGGGCGGCGACCCCGGGGCCGGCGATGTTGGGCAGCTTGGGCGCGGACCGCAGCGCCGCCTCGATCCGCACTTCCATGGCGTCGCGCAAGCCCAGCGATCGGCCGCCGTGCTCGCGGGGCCAGGTCGGCTGCAGCCATCCGGCCTCGAAGCAGGCCCGCTGGTAGTCGCGTCGCAGCGCCAGGTCCCAGCGGTATTGCCGATAGTTCGCGCAGTAGTCGTCCGGCAGGAACTCCGCCAGCCACGCGCTGAATTCCGCCACCAGGGCGCTCACGCGGCACCACCACAGAATCGGCGGCCCACCTCGTAGTACAGGGACCGGCTGTCGCCCAGCATGGCGGCGCCCTGCCAGGCGCGCCTGACATAGAGGTGGGCGTCGTGCTCCCAGGTCTGTCCGAGGGCGCCGTGTACCTGGACCGCGGTGCGCGCGCATCCGGTGGCCGCGTCGTTGGCCGCGGCCTTCGCCAGCGCCGCGGCGGTCCACAGCTCGGGGGGTGGCGTGGCCGGATCGGCGAGCCGGGCGGCCGCCGCGTAGGTCAGGCTGCGGGCACGTTCGACGCTGACGTAGTTGTCGGCGAGTGCGTGTTTGATGCCCTGGAAAGCGCCGATCGGCCGGCCGAACTGCTGCCGCGACTTCGCGTACTCGACCGCGAGGTGCAACGAGGCGCCCGCCACGCCGAGGAGGTCGGCCGCCAAGGCCACCCAGGGCGCCGTCAGCGCCGAGTCGAGGTCAACCGGCGCAACCGCGATCGGCTCGGCGTCGATCTCGACGCCGGCCAACGGCTGAGTGGGATCGGTGGATTCGGCGGCCGGCGTCACCGTGACGCCGGCGCCGCAGCGGGCGACCGCCGCCACGGTGTCGCCGTCGTCGGAGCGGGCCAGCGTGACGACGAGCTCCGCGCGCGACGCGTTGGGTACGGCGACGGCCGTGCCGCACAGCCGTCCACGGCGCAGCGTCATCGGTGCCGCGGGCAGCCGCAATCCGGGGGCGTGGACGGCCAAGGTGGCCACGACGCCACCGGCGATGTCGGTCAGTACCGAGTCGAGTCCGGTGTCGCGCAACAGACCGGCGGCCAGACCGACGCTGCCCAGCAACGGAATTGGCGCGATGGCGGCGCCGCATTCCTCGAGCACCACGGCCAGCTCCACCGGTCCGTAGTCGCCGCTGTCGGGGGCGGCGAGCTCGGTCCAGCCGAGACCGACGACGGTCTTCCACAGGGCGCGCCAGCGCTCGGGATCGGCGATCGCTTGACGCGCGGCGTCGGGCGGACACTCCGTACGTAAGATTCCGCGTACGGTGTCGCGCAGCGACAGCTGCTCCGAGTTCAGTCCGACATCCATAAGACCTCTAACATAGTAAAGATAATAAACTAGCGATGCGGTCGCAATCGCACGGACGTACAGGTGGCGCATGGCTGAGTGGTACTTGTTCCTGCCGCAGGTGAGGTTGTCGGCGGCCGACATCGCGAACCGGGCGCATCACGCCGAGGCCGCTGGCTTCGACGGGATCGCCTTCATCGACCACCTCGAGGCCCCCGGGCAGCCCGACGAAAGCATCTGGGAGGCAATGGGCATTGCCACCTGGGTGGCGGCCAAGACCGAACGCCTGCGGATCGGCCATCTGGTGCTGTGTGACGCGTTTCGGCATCCGGCCGTGCTCGCCAAGCAGGCCGTCACGTTATCCGAGGCGTCGCAGGGCAGGTTCGAGTTGGGCCTCGGCGCGGGATCGTGGCCGTCGGAGTTCGCCAGATTCGATGTCGGCCAACAGGATCCGCGGGCCAGGGTCGAACAACTCGGCCGCGACCTGGAACTGATCAAGCGGTATTGGGGCGACGGCAGCGGGTCGTCCGGTCCGTCGCCGCAGGCCCCCCGCCGCTCATACCCGATACCGCTGGTTCTGGGTGGGAGCGGGCCCAAGATGATGGAACTCGTTCGCAGGTACGCGGATTGGTGGAATCTGCCGGTGAACCAACTCGACCGGCTGCCGAGACTCGCGCCGGCCGCGGGAACGGCCAGGATCTCGATTCAGCAGATGGTCGGTTTTGTGCGGCAGGGCAGCGACCCCGAGACCGTGCGCGAGGTGAGCACCCGGAGATTCGGCAACCTCGGGTCGGGGCTGGTGTGCGGCGATGCCGACGAGCTGATCGGGCACTTCCGTGGTCTGGCCGCCCAGCGGGTCGAACGGTTCTACGTGTGGTTCGCCGACTTCGCCGCCGCGGACTCCCTGCGCGAGTTCGGCGAATCGGTGATCAAGGCCTTCCCGGCCCCGTAAGCCTCACCCTCGTTGCGTGCGGCGCCGGGCTTCGGTGGGAACGACGGGCGGTCGCGCGAATGGCCCGCGCTGCACGGCGGACAACCGGATCTCCGGCAGATCGACCGACGGGTCGACGGTGTCGAGCCAGGCGACCGCCTCGGCCACGTCCGCGACCTGGATCGCGTACATCTCGAAGGGAACGTCCTGCAGCATCTCGGTGGCCACCGGTCCCGGCGTAACGATGTGCACGCTGATGCCGTCGCGGTCGACTTCGAGCGCCAAGGCCCGCGCGAACGCGTTCATGCCGGCTTTCGACGCGGAGTAGGCGGTGCGGGCGGGCATCGGCTCGTGTGCCGCCGACGACGAGATGAACACCAGCCGCGAGCCGGCCGTCATTTTCGGCAGCACCGCCGACGTCACCACGAAGCACGAATCCAGGTTGGCCGACATGATGGCGTGCCACTGCTCGAAGGTCTGCTTGCGCGCGTAGGTTCCGCCGAGCGCGCCGGCCGCGTGCACAACGAGGTCGATTCTCTCCAATGTGCTTATCGCAGCGGCGAATCCGCTGGGATCCGACGCGTCGGCGACGATGTGCTGGGCACCGATCTCCTCGGCGGCTGCGCGTAACGGGGCCTCGCGGCGCGCCGAGAGCACTACGCGGTAGCCGCGCTCAACCAGCGTGCGGGCGCACCCTTTTCCGATCCCGCCGCTTCCGCCGGTGACCAATGCGGTTCGCATGACCGTTGTAAGCCCCTCGTCAGGAGTGCCGCATGTCCCGCGGCCGCGACAACGCCTGCGGGGAGAGCGCGTAGATGCGTTGGTCGTGCTGGCCGGACAGGACGTAGGTCTGCGTGTCGGCCAGATGGCGGCCCGCGATGCGGCGGGCCCGGTCGACGTTGCCCTCGGCGATCGTCTCGGTCAGCTTGACGTGCGTGTTGAGCACCGCGCGCCGCTGGGCCAGCGACGGGTAAGTGCCGCGCGACGCGCTCTCGTCGGCCCACTGCCGTTCGTGGCTGCTCCACAGCGTCTCCAGGCTGCCGACGACCGCGATGATCGTGTGGTTGCCGCAGCCGCGGACGACGAGGTCATGGAACTCACGGCCGATCTCGGTGAAAAGTCTTCCATCATCTAACTTTTCGGCCATCGACTCGTTGATTCTGGTGAGTTCGGGCACCAGCGTCTCCGCCCGGTCTGGGCGGCGTGCGGCCAGGGCCGCGCAGGCGGGCTCGAGTTCCTGCAGGGCCATGCCGAGGTCGGCGAGCTCGACGGACTCGCTCTGCAGCAACAGCCCGAGCATGTAGGCGGCACTGGTTTTCGCCGGGGCATGCACGACGGCGCCGCCACGGTTGCCACGGCGCACCGAAACCAGGCCTTCGGTTTCCAGGATTCGCAGGGCTTCGCGCAGCGAGACCAGGCTGACGTTGAACTGTTCGACGAGTACCTCTTGGCGCGGCAGGAGATCTCCGTCGGCGAGTTCGCCGTCGATGATCTGACGCCGCAGCTCGTCGGCTACGATCTCGGCGATCCGCGGCGCGGACAACCGGCGCCGGGCGTCGGGGCCAATTCCCAAGGCGGTCATCCGATCCTCGAAGCACATGCAACTTGCTGGCTTAGCTATTTTAGCAGTAATGGTATAAATGGCTTCTCTGATCGCATGTCGATCGGGAGGGCGGGTGCAATTGAGCGAGCGGTCCAAAAGCCGGCCGACACCGCTGCACGATTTGCGTGTCGTCGAGATCAGTGACCGGATAGCGGGCGGCTATTGCGGGAAGCTGCTGCGTGACGCCGGTGCACAGGTACATAAAATCGAGCCGCCGCAAGGGGATTGGTTACGGCGATACTCCGCCAGTGGCTCCTCGATTTCCCGGGAACGTAGCGGACCGTTTTTCAGTTATCTCAACGCGGGCAAGCGGAGCATGACTTTCGCCCCGGGCACGCAGCGCTTCCGCGACGAGCTGGCCGGTGCCGACGTCGTCGTCGTCACCGCCGGCCGGACGCGCGCCGCGGCCCTGGGCGTCGACCCACCCCGACTGCTGGAACAGTCGCCGCGGGCGATCGTCGTCACCATCTCCGACTTCGGCTGGACCGGACCCTACGCTGACCGGGCAGCCAGCGAGTTCACCCTGCAAGCGTGGGCGGGCTCGCCCGGCTTTCGCGGCGATCCCGCCGGGCCGCCGATCTGCATCGGCGGCGATCTCGGCGAGTACATGGGCGGCGTGTTCGCCGCGTTCGGCGTGCTCGCACTGCGCCGCCGCGTCGAGCGCGGCGGACCCGGCGAACACCTGGACCTGTCCATGCTCGAAGCTCTGACCACGATGCAGAGCAGCGAATGGCTGCATTCGCAGCTGCTGCGGGTCCCGCCGATACGGCGCACCACGGAAGTGCCGTCGATCGAGCCGGCCAAGGACGGCTACGTCGGGATCACCATGGTCACCGGTCAGCAGTGGCTCGACTTCGCCGCGATGGTCGAGTGTCCGCAGCTGGAGGAGATCGAACAGCTGCGGTTTCAAATCGGCCGCTGGCAATACCGCGACCTGATCCGCGAGCAGATCCATCCGTGGCTGGCGGAGCGGACCGTCGCCGAGATCGTGGAACTCGGGCAGCTGTTCCGGCTGCCGATCGCCGCGCTGGGCAACGGCTCCACCATCCGGGATCTGGAATACGTGCGCGAGCGCCACGCCTTCACCCCCAACCCCGCCGGGTTCGGCCAGCCCCGGCCGCCCTGGCTGATGTCGGTGTGCGCGCCCGCGCCAGTGGGTGACACACCCTCACTTGGCGAGGCAGACGACGAACCCGCTTGGGGCCCTAGGCAATCCGACGCCGAACCGGCGCCGGGCGGGCTACCGCTGGACGGTGTTCGCATTGTCGACCTGACCGCTTTCTGGGCCGGTCCGGCCGCGACCCACCTGCTGGCCGCCTTCGGCGCCGACGTCGTCAAGATCGAGTCGATCCAACGGCCCGACGGTATCCGATACTCCGGCGGGATGCGCACCGACGTGGACGACTGGTGGGAGTACGGGTGGGTGTTTCACGCAATGAACACCAACAAGCGTTCGGTCACACTGGATTTGGGCTCCGAGCAGGGGCGCAGTTTGTTCACCGGTCTGGTCGCCGGCGCCGACGTCGTGATCGAGAACTTCTCACCGCGGGTGATGGAGCAATTCGGGCTCACCGACGACGTGCTGCGCACGGTCAATCCGAGACTGGTGTTCGCCCGGATGCCGGCATTCGGCGTCGAGGGGCCGTGGCGGGAGCGGGTCGGGTTCGCGCCCACCATGGAACAGATCGCCGGACTGGCCTGGGTCACCGGCCTGCCGGAGGCGCCGCCGGTGACACCGCGTGGGGCCTGCGATCCGCTGGCCGGTGTGCACGCGGCATTCGCCGTGCTGGCCGCGCTGGACTTCGCCGAACGGACCGGTACGGGCCAGTTGGTCGAGCTGCCGATGCTCGAAACGGTGCTCAACGTCACCGCGATCCAGGCGATCGAGTCCGAAGTCTTCGGTTTCACGCTGAGCCGCAACGGCAACCGCGGTCACAGCGCGGCGATTCAAAACATCTACCGGTGTGCCGGATCGGACGACTGGATCGCGATCACCGTCGGCGACGATGCGCAGTGGCGGGCGCTGGTGGATGTGATGGATCGACGGGCTTGGCGCGACGACGAGGGGCTGTCCACCGTCGCCGGTCGCCGCAGCCGAGCCGACGAAATCGATCGCGGGCTGGCGGATTGGTTCGCCGGGCAGCCCCTTGAGCCGACGGTGGAGCTGTTGGCGGACGCGGGTGTTTCCGCGGCTCCGGCGGTGTCACCGTCGCTCGTCACCGACAACCCGCAGCTGCGTGCGCGCGGCTTCTTCGAGCCGCTGCATCATGCGAGTACCGGCCTCGGTCTGTACCCGTGCCCGCCCTTCGCCCGGCTCGCCGGTCAGGACAACTGGCTGCGGCGGCCGCCGCCGAAGCTGGGCGAGCACAATGAGGAGGTCCTGGGCTATCGGTGCGGGCTGACCGACGAAGAACTGGCGCGCCTCGCGGCCGGCGGCGTGATCGGGACCCGACCCAAGGGCCTGTAGAGAAGTGGAGGGCATTCGATGCGGGTGACGGTAGACGAGAACTTGTGTGAGGCCAACGGCTTTTGCGAATCGCTGGCACCGGAAGTGTTCGAGCTGGGCGACGCCGATGTGGTGCAGATCGCGGAGGGGCCGGTGCCGGCGCGCCTGGAAATCGACGTGCGCGCCGCGGTGGACCAATGTCCCAAGGCCGCGCTGTGGTTGCAGGACTGATCCGCCCGACGACCGCGGCCGCTCAGACGGCCCGCCGCTCGGTCAGCTTGATCGCCATCGCGTCGTAGATCGACATGTTGGTGGCCAGGTTCGGATGGGCCACTTTCGCCGGGCCGATCTCGATCTCATCGCAGCGCAACAGCAACTCGTCGAGAACTGCGCGCAGTTCGGCCCGGGCCAGCATCGCGCCCAGGCAGTGGTGCGGTCCGCCGCCCCCGAACGCCACGTGGGGGTTGGGCTGGCGGCCGATGTCGAAAGTGAACGGGTTCTCGAAGACCTCCTCGTCACGGTTGGCCGAACGCAGCGTCGACACCACCCGCTCGCCCTTGGCGATGTGCTGACCGTCCATCTCGACGTCGATTTTTGCGGTACGCGTCCAGTACGCCACCGGTGACGCCCAGCGCAGCACCTCCTCGACCGCGGAGGGCCGCAGGCCTTCGTTCTCGCGATACCGTTCCACCTGCTCGGGGTTGGCGACGAACGCCTGCAGCCCGATGGCCAACGCGTTCTTGGTGGTGTCGCTACCGGCGAAGGCCAGAACGAAGAAGAAGAACTCGAGTTCGTTTTCGGGCAGGCTGAACTGCTCGCCGTCGTCACCGGTGATCACCGCGGACGCCAGCGTGCTCCAGATGTCGTCGGTGGGGTTGCGCCGCTTTTCGGCGGTGAGCTCCATCGCGTATTCGAAGACCGAGCCGAAGAGCTCGAGTTCTGCGTGCCCGCTCGGGCGCGCCTCGGGCGCAAGCGCCGCCAGGATGCGGTCGAAGATGTCGAACACCCGCGGCCGGTCCTCGTCGGGGATGCCGATGATGTCGCCGATGACGGTCATCGGCACCGCGTCGGCGACGTCCTCGATCCAGTCCCCGCCACCGCGCGCGAGCAGGCTGTCGATCATCCGCGCCGCCCGCGCCCGGATGCCGTCCTCCAGCTTGGCGATCGCTCGCGGGTTGAACGCGTTGGAGATCAGCTTGCGGCGCTTGTTCAGATCCGGTGGGTCCAACGTGATGATGGTCGGGAACGACGAGAACATGGCGACCGGCTGAATGAGCGGGCCGTCGGCCGCGGTGAACGACTCGGTGTCGCGGTGCAGGCGGACCGCGTGCCGGTGTCTGGTGGCGACCCAGAATTGCCGCTGGACGGTGGCGGCGACACCCGGCGTCATGTCGTGCTTGAAAAGCGGCCTGGTGCGCCGCAATTCGGCGAACAGCTCGTCGGGAAAACCGTTACGCCACAAGGCGAAGTCGGAAAGGTCCACTGCAGCGGCCGTCATGCGAACCCCCATCGGCTCGGGCACCACGCGGGCACAGGTCCGCGCCGCGTTGACGTTCAATGTCTAAAATAGTAAAAATAGACTTTAGTCGTCGAAACGCGGTGAGGTAAGAGCGGTCCAGTCGCGCCCGGTCGCGTGGGAAACGGAGTTCTCGTGACCAATACGATTCCAGAAACAGACCCGTCGGAACGGGAGTTCGGGCCTGCCGGCATCGCGCTGTCGACCTACCGGTTCCCGACGGGCTGGTTCATCGTCGCCTTCGGCACCGACCTGGCTCCCGGCCAGGTCCGGCGCGCCCACTACTTCGGCGAGGAGTTGGTGCTATTCCGCACCGAGTCGGGCCAGGTCCACGTGATGGAGGCCTACTGCCAGCACCTCGGGGCCAACCTCGGGGTCGGGGGCACCGTCGAGGGCGAAAACATCGTCTGCCCGTGGCACGGTTGGCAGTGGCGCGGTGACGGAACGAACGCGCTGATTCCCTACAGCAAGATCGGCTGCAAGAACAACGTCCGCATCCGGACCTATCCCAGCATGGAGTGGTACGGCTTCATCCTGGCCTGGCACGAGCGGCATGGCCGGGCGCCGTACTGGCAGCCGCCGGTGCTGCCGGAACTGGAAACCAACGAGTACTACCCGCTGCACCCGCACACCCAGATGCTCAACCGCGTCAAGGTGCACCCGCAGATGATCATCGAAAACGCCGCCGACCCGTACCACGTTCAGTACGTGCACAAGGCCGCCAATCCGGCCACCACGGCGTCGTTCGAGGTGGCCGGGTATCACCTGCACGCCACCGTCAACGCCCATTTCGGCGGTGGGCGGGCGCAGACCTGGCTGACCCCGAACGGCCCGGTCGACGCCAAGATCATCTATGACAACTACTCGCTGGGCCTGGGTGTGGTGCGTTTCCCCAGCGAACTGGTGGCCACCGTGCAGGTCACCGGCCAGACGCCCGTCGACGAGGACTACACCGACTACTTCTACACGCAGGCCTCCGTGCGTGAACCGGGCGACAGCGGCGACGTGCCCACCGGACGCGCCGCTCGCTTCCTCGCCCTCCAGCAAGAGGTCATCAAACAGGACTTCTTCACCTGGGAGAACATGAAATATCTGGAGAAGCCGAACCTGGCCCCCGAAGAGGCGCACGACTATGCGGCCCTGCGCCGCTGGGCGCATCGCTTCTACCCGGGCGAGGAACCGTCGCCCTCCGACTTCGGCTACGGCCCGGACGGCCGGCCCGATCCGGCGGCCGCCAAAGCCTGATCAGAGCAGCCTGATGTGCGCTGACCGCAGCGGCCCGGCGCGGCCCTCCGATTTCGGCGTCGACGGTTTCACCGTCCCGGCCGTGCTCGATCGCCGCGCGCGGCAATATCCCGATCGCGTGATGATGTCCATCGCCGGTGCCGGGGTGACTTTCGAGCAGATGCGCCAGCGGTCCTGTGCGGCGGCAAAGATGTTGACCGACTTAGGTGTCGGGCCGGGCGACCGTGTCGCGTTGTTCACCGGCACGTGCCCGGAATGGGTGTACTTCTGGCTCGGCGCCGCGCGGATCGGGGCCGTGAGCGCGGCGATCAATGCCGCGAACAAGGACGACTTCCTGCTGCACGCCCTCCGGCTGTCACGGGCAAAGGTGGTGCTGACCGACGCCAATCGCGAACCCCGAGTCGCGGAGGTCGCCGCCGGGGTGGATACCCTGAAAGATATTGTAGTTCTTGGTGATTCATTGACCGCGACGCTGCGTCAGGGTGCGGCGGCCGGCAGCGCCGCTAGGGCGGACGATCTCGCCTGCCTGTTCTACACGTCGGGCACCACCGGCCCTTCCAAAGCGGTTGCCACGACGTGGCAGTACCTGTTTTCGGTCGCCGCGACGGTCGCGACGGCCTGGGAATTTCGCGAGGGCGAAGTGCTCTGGACGGCGATGCCCCTGTTTCATCTCAGCGCGGCGCCCAGCATATTGGCGCCCCTGCTGGTCGGCGCAACGACGGTACTGGCCGCCGCTTTTCACCCGAGCGAGGTGTGGGACGACATACGTGCCCAGGGTGCCATCGGATTCGCGGGCGCGGGGGCCATGGTCTCGATGCTGCACAACCTATCCCCGGATCCGCGCGACGCACGCCTGCCGCTGCGGTTCATTTCCGCCGCACCGATCGACGCGAATTCCTACCGCGACATCGAAAAGCGTTACGGCTGCCGCATCGTCACGATGTACGGGCTCACTGAGGCGTTCCCCCTCGCCGTCAAGGCGCTGCACGACGCCGGGCTCCCCGGCACCTCGGGACGGCCCAATCCCAATTTCGACGTACGCATCCTCGACGAACAGGGAAACCCACTGCCCGCCGACACCGTGGGCGAGATCGCCTGCCGGCCCAGGTATCCGCACGTGATGAGCGAAGGCTACGTCGGCGCCGATCCGCGGATACAGCCGCATCCGGACTGGTTTCGCACCGGCGACCTGGGACGACTCGACCCAGACCAGAACCTGACCTATGTGGACCGCCTCAAGGATGCATTGCGGCGCCGCGGTGAAAACATCTCCTCGGTCGAAGTGGAGAACGTTGTCATGCGCCATCCCGCCGTCGCGGAGGCCGCGGCGGTCGGCGTGGCCAGCGGGCTGGGAGAGGACGACGTCCTGATGGTCATCGTGTTGCGTCCCGGCGCCACACTGGATTTTGTGGAGCTGCTGGACTTCTGCGCGGCACGCATGCCCTACTTTTGCGTGCCGCGATTCGTGGAGACGGTCAGCGAGCTCCCGAAGAATGCGATCGGCCGGATACGCAAAGACTTGTTGCGCGAACGGGGCGTCACCGCGGGCACGTGGGATCGTGAAAGCCGAGGGTATGTCGTCAGTCGTTAGGTTCCACTAATGTCAGCCAAGAGGCCCCGTCGGCCCAGCGGTTGGCAGTTATCTCCCGGAGAGGCTGGAAAAGCGATGACCATGACCTATCAGGAGCAGCAAATGCTCCAAGCCGCCACCGCACGCGCAGCCATCCTGAACCTGAATGCGCGGCACAATCAGGCATTTTCGGATGGCGACCGCGACCGCTGGATTTCGACATTCCGCCATTCCGGCGCCAGCTACACCCGCGACGGCGAGTTCTTCGACGACCTGCGTTCGGCCTTCGACGGCGGGGATGGCCAGCGACTGGTCACGGTCGATCACGAAATCCGCGTCGACGGAGTCAACGCGACCCAGCATTGTGTCGCCGTGCTTTACGCCTCCATGTACGGCGACACGGTGCTGCGGGCCACCGGGGTGTTCGGTGACACGCTGATTTACGAGCGGGGCGACTGGTATTTCACTTCCCGTACGTTGCAATGGGATTCGACCCCGAGCCGCCATCCGCTCGTCATGTGAGCGGCACCGATACGTGGATCAGGATTTCAGTCAGCGGCTGGCCTTTGGCACCTACGACGATGCGCTGCGTATGGTCGGCACGAAAGGCGAGCCCCGCACCGCGGCCACCGCGGTCAGCGCGGCGCGCATCCAGTTGTTCGCCGCGATGGTCCGCGACGGCAACCGCTCGTATTGGGATTCCGAATTCGCCCGGCTGCGCTGGGGAGGACTGCTGGCGCCGCCGGCGCTGCTGATGGGCTGGCTCATCGCACCGCCGTGGCAGCCCGGAGGTCGCAGGGCGGCGTCGCTGATCGCGCTGCGGGTGCCGTTGCCGGGCACCACATTCATCAACGCGGCCAACGAGGTTGAGTTTCCCCAGCCCATCGTCGAAGGCGACGTGTTGACCGTCGTCGACGAGCTGGTTTCGGTGTCACCGGAAAAGCGCACGCGGCTGGGGGTCGGCCATTTCGTCGAGACGCTGGAGACCTATCGCCGACAGGACGGGACCGTGGTGGCCACCTGCCGCAACACGTTGTTCCGGTTCACGCCGGGGGAGTCCACGTGAGCGGCGACGGCTTGGGCTGGCACCAGATCACCGTTCCCGTCGACCTGCCCGAGGTGATCGACCACATCGACTACCAGCGAGTGGTACAGAACGCCGGAGCGACATGGGACTATTTCCCCGGCCACTTCGATCCGGATTACGCTCGGGCTCAAGGTAACCCGACGATCTACGTCAATACGATGCACCTGGCCGGGTTCGCCGACCGCGTCGCGACCGACTGGGCGGGACCGGGGTCGCGGGTGGTGCGCCGGTCCATGCGGCTGGCCGGGTCGGTGTATGCCGGCGACACGATGATCGGCCGGGGCCGTGCCGTGGCCAAGCGGCGGGACACCTCGGTGCAGCCGCCGCGCTGCCTGATCGACGTCGAAGTCCAGGTCACCAATCAGCATGGCGCGCTGTGCTGTCCGGTCGAGCTGACCTTGCAGGTGCCCGAATCCCTCGATGACGGCAATGGATGACGCGGCCGGACTGCACTTGTCGGTGTGCCGTCGCTTCGGAGAGGCGGTCGTCGCCGCGAACGGCAAGTGGGATCGCCCGTCGCCGTGTGATGCGTGGTCCGCTCGCGATGTGCTCGAGCACGTCATCGGTTTTCACGACGTCCTGTTGTTGCGGCCTTTGGGGCTGAAGCCCTTCCGGCCGCGCGACGACCCGCAGACGCGATGGCAGTTGACCTATGAGTCACTGGCGGAGGCCCTTGAATCTGGCGCGGCGACACGGCTCGACGAGTACCGGCTGATCCCGAACCTGACCCGTGATGTCCTGGTGCACACCTGGGACCTCGCCCGCGCGGTGGGTGCCGACGATCGGTTGGACCCTGGGTGTTGTGAAGTGTTTTACGCCGGCTTACCGGCGGACCCTCAGGCCCTGTTGGCCTCCGGCATGTTCAATGCCCCGGTCAGGGCGAGCGATGACATCGATGTGCAGGCAAGGCTTCTGGCACGGCTTGGCCGCAACCCGCGGTGGAGGCCGGAGATGTCATAGGGGACAGCAGCCGCCCGTCACGTCTGAGGGCGCGGCCGGTTTTTGTCGGGGGTGGCTGCGAGGATGTGGTCGTGTCTTCTTCGACGGCATCTGTTG
>NZ_JAPIYN010000012.1:0-176836 GCF_035617725.1 Mycobacterium sp. 94-17 | reverse complement strand
CGCTCGTCGCTGGTGAGACAAATCAATTGGAAGACAACTCAGCAGGGCGTCAGTCGGAGCGAGAGTCATCACCAGCAGCGGGCGGGCAAGACCATCCTCACCCGAACCGGTTTAGCGAGGTCAATGTCGGCCCATTGCTCCAAAGTCGGCAGCGCACCCGGCGTGACGGGGTCGGACACTCCGGTGCCCAGCTGGTCGAAGAAGATCAACCGCCCGAGTGATGTCATCGCCTCGACCACCTCTGAAGGGACGGTAGCTCCGGAAGATGTTCGCAGCACGTGAACCAATTCGGGACAAACACGATGTCGCGTTCACCCTCACGCGACGCCCGATAGGCGACGCGCAGGTCACCGTTGAGCGCATAGCGCGTCTCCGAGAACACGGCAGAAGTCTATGTCCGCGAATTGGGCACGGACGGAGTTTGCGCTGTTCACGCGTCTGAGGGCGCCGTTCTTGACTTCGCTATCGAACTAATGTTCGATTAGGTCATGCGGTGGGCAAATCAGGCCGTCGCGGTCAACGGCAAGCCGGTCGAGGATGGGGCGCTGCCGGGGCTGCAACGCATCGGCTTTCTGCGCAGCGTGCGCTCGCCGCAGTTCGACGGCATCACCTTCCACGAGGTGGTGTGCAAGTCCGCGCTGAACAAGGTGCCGGACGCGGCGGCACTGCCGTTCCGCTACACCGTCAACGGCTACCGCGGCTGCTCACACGCCTGTCGATACTGCTTTGCCCGGCCCACCCACGAATACCTGGAGTTCGACTGCGGCAACGACTTCGACACCCAGGTCGTCGTCAAGACCAACGTCGTCGAGGTGCTGCGTCGCGAACTGCGGCGCCCGTCCTGGCGGCGCGAGACCGTCGCCCTGGGCACCAACACCGACCCCTACCAGCGGGCCGAAGGGCGCTACGCGCTGATGCCCGGCATCATCGGCGCCCTGGCCGAATCGGGCACGCCGCTGTCGATCCTGACCAAGGGCACGCTGTTGCGCCGCGACCTGCCGCTGATCGCGGATGCCGCGGCGCGGGTGCCGGTTTCGGTCGCGGTGTCGCTGGCCGTCGGCGACCCAGAGCTGCACAAGGCCGTCGAACCCGGCACGCCCACACCCCAGGCCCGGCTGGGCCTGATCAGCGCGATCCGGGCCGCCGGGCTGGACTGCCATGTGATGGTCGCGCCGGTGCTGCCGCACCTCACCGATTCCACCGAGCACCTCGACGGGCTGCTCGGCCAGATCGCGGCCGCCGGCGCCGCCGGCGTCACCGTGTTCGGGCTCCATCTGCGCGGCTCGACCCGGGGATGGTTCATGGCGTGGCTGGCGCGTTCGCATCCCGAGCTGGTCGGCCGCTATCGGGAGCTGTACCGGCGCGGCGCCTACCTGCCGCAAAGTTACCGTGACATGTTGCGGGCGCGGGCCGCTCCGCTGATCGCCAAGCACCGGCTGGCGGGTGACAACCGGCCGTTCCAGCGAGCGGCCACGCCGGCACCGGAACCCATTGCGCCGACGCTCTTTTGAGCTACCGGGGCTTGTCGCCGCGTGGCTTCGTGAGCGTGAATTCGTCGATGACGGCGACCTCACCGGACGGACCGCGCAGCGCGTAGTGCGTCGCCCTGATCGAGGTGTCGCCGCCGGGCGGCCCCGGGTCCACGTCGAAAGCCGCGAAGCCATAAGGGTTGTCGCGGTCGCGAAACGCCGACCATGGCGCGTCCTCGAGGACATAGACGGGAGCCTTGCGGCCCAGCCCGGGATCGAACGCACCCACAGCGGTCACCACCCGGCACCGGGGCTCGGGGAAGAACATCGCGTTGCTCGGCGCCGAGGTGCCGCCGCCGCCGATGACCATATGCACCGTTCCCCGTGTGGCGTCGACGAGATCGTTTCGGGTGTCGACGGGTATCGGCGTGCGGGTATCGGTGCCCAGTGTGCCGCGCAACGGATGCGAGCGCTCGTAGTGGTGTTCGTGACCGCACAGCACCAGATCGACTCGGTACTGGTCGAACAGCGGCAGCCATTCCTCGCGGATGCCCAGGTCGGCGCCGTTGGTCCTGTCGGCGGTGGAGATCGCCGTCTGGTGCATGCACACCACGATCCAGTCGATGTCCGGATCTTGCCGGGCCGCAGCGAGTTCGGTAGCGAGCCAACGCTTTTGCTCGCCACCGGAGTAGCCGTGCACGTAGAAATTACCGCCGTCCTGGAAGGCGACATCGTCGTTGCTCAGGCTGATCACCCGCACCGAGCCTGCGGTGAACGAATACCACATGCCACGGGTCTGGGGGCTCGACCCGGAGTCGGGCACCGCGAAGTACGCCTGATAGGCGCCGAAACCGATTGGCCCGTTACCCAATTCGTTCTCGTGATTGCCGGCCGCCGGCATCCAGGGCCGGTATCGCGCCGAGCGGGTGTTGTTGTCGAACCAGTCCGACCAGGTGCGCACCCGGTCCCGGGCCAGGTTGGCATAGCACAGGTCGCCGTTGACCAGGTTGAACAGCGGTCCCATCCGTTCGATCGCCATGGTGGTGTCGGCGGCGGCCGGTGAGCCGATGTTGTCGGTGGCGTAGCGGCCGTCGGGCATCTTGGCCAGTGCCGGTGTGGACTGGTCGCCGAAGCTGGTGAACAGCAGTCTTTTTCGTCCAGTCGGCGCGGTGCGCACGGTGCCCTGCTCCGGCTCCGCGCCGTCGTGCACCGCGGCGTACACGTAGTCGGTGTCCGGGGTGAGGCCGGTCAGCCGGGCGTGGTTGACGCGAACCTCGCTGTTGGACTTCGCGTCCCGGTAGGTGCGGGTCTCGGCGGCCACCACGCGGCCGAATCCGGATGCCGGGGTGCCGAGCATGACGCGCGGGTTGCGCACCGCTTCGGTGGTGTGCCAGGACGCCACCACCTCGGTGCCGGCGTTCTTTCCGAACTGCAGGTGCAGCCCGCCGACCGGCGGTGCTCCGCGCCGATCGGGCTGGAGCCATACCATCGTGCCCTGCGGGCGTGACCACAGCAGTGCGGCACCGCCCCCGATGCCGGCCCCGAGCGCCGCGGACACCGCCCCGGTGGTCAGCAGCCGCCTGCGGGTCAGCGGCGCTGCGGCGGTATCGGCCCGTTCCGGGGCCGGCTGGGGCTCGTCGCTCATGCTTGCTTCATACCGGAGTCTGGCGGCCGCCGGGACACCTGCCGGTAAACACCGAATCGCCCGCTAACGAATCCGGTAGCGTTTTCGATATGACGAACGTGCAAAGAACAGCGAGCGCGATCTCAGCGGCAGTGCTGGCGATGGCCGCGGCCGGGGTGCTCAGCCCCGCGACCAGCTATGCGGACCCGGCCGGCCACCAGGTGACCTACACCGTGTCGAGTGCGAACAATGTGACCGCCAATGTCACCTACGTGAACGCCGACCCACCCAGCCAGGCCGCTTACAGCGCTGACCCGTCGAAGTTCTCGACCAGCTTGCAGGCCCCGCTCAGCGCCGGGCAACCGGTCGTGTACACCGTCACTTTGACGAACCCGAACCAGTGGGCGAGTGTCAGCGCCAACGGCATGCTGCACTGGCCGGACTCGGGCAACGGCCCGGCCCAGTTCCACTGCGAGATCGCGGTGGACGGCCAGGTGGTCGTGCACCAGGACGCCACCACCACCGTCACCTGCGCGCTTCACTAGTCAGCCCGCGTACACGTACACCCACGCCGTCGCGCCGGATCGCAGCGGCACCGCGATGCGGCGGTAGTCGTCCACCTCGTACTCGTCGGCCGCCGCCAATTCGGTTTCGCTGATGGCGAACACCGTGCCGTCCACGTGCGCGCCGGCCCCGTCGGCGGGCCGCAGGATCGGGTGGCGGTCGCTGCCGCTGGTCGTGACGACGTGCGGGTCGGTGATGGTCACGTAATCCAGCTGGTAACCGACGATCGCGTCGCGGTGACCGGCGAGCTCGCGGCCGAACGTCGCGCGCTGGACCCCGGGCTGCTGCAGCGTCCCGTAGGAGAACAACAGCTCGGTCATCGCGGCTCGGCCGCGACGACGACGACCTCGGCGCGTTCGGCACCCACAGCACGGATCGTGTGGCTCACCGACGCGTCGAAATACGCGCTGTCGCCGGGCACGAGGGTGAATGTCTGGTCCCCGTAGTCGAGTTCGACGGTTCCCGCGTGCACGAACATGAATTCCTGGCCGGCGTGTGCGGGATGCGGCCCCTCGACCGGATGCCTCGTCGGGCGAATGACGAACGGCGCCATCGTCTTTCCCAACAGTGACGAGGCGAGCGCCCGGTAGCGCTCGCCTCCGGCGTCGCCGGTGGCCTGCTCGACGGTGATCTTCTCCTGCGCCGCGTCCTCGGAGAACAGCCGCCCGACGTCGACGTCGAGGGCGCTGGCGACCTTGAGGGCGACCGCGATCGACGGTGTGCTGCATTCCCGTTCGATCTTGGACAGGTAGCTCTTGGTCAGTCCGGTCTGCCGGGCCAGCGCCTCCAGGGTGAGGCCGCGTTGCTTGCGGACCGCGCGCAACAGTGCCGTCACGGGCCCCCTCTCATGACACAAGGTTTCTTAGCTGTTACATTGTGTCATATGGCCGGCACGTTCACCGATTCGAAGTCCGAGTTGATGCGCCGGGCCGCCGAGCAGTTGACCGCCCACGTCGCCGACTCGCAATTCACCACGCGCCAGAAGCTCGCCTTGACCTGCCGGGCGCTGTTCGACGCCGGGCACGACTCGGGACTGGCCGGGCAGATCACCGCCCGCGCGGAGGCGGAGGGCACCTACTACACCCAGCGGCTGGGCCTGGGGTTCGACGAGATCACCGACGACAACCTGCTTGTGGTCGACGAGGACCTCAATGTCCTCGACGGTGACGGAATCGCCAACCCCGCCAATCGTTTTCATAGCTGGATCTATCGCGCCCGGCCGGACGTCCAATGCATCGTGCATACCCACGCGTTTCACGTGGCGGCACTGTCGATGCTCGAGGTGCCACTGATCGTCTCCCACATGGACACCACGCCGCTCTACGACGACTGCGCGTTTCTGCCCGACTGGCCGGGCGTGCCCGTCGGCAACGAAGAGGGCGAGATCATCACCGCCGCCCTCGGAAACAAGAAGGCGGTGCTGTTGGCGCATCACGGCCACGTCATCGCCGGCGCCAGCGTCGAGGAGGCGTGCTCGCTGTCGATCCTCATCGAGCGCGCCGCCAAACTGCAGCTGGCCGCCATGGCCGCCGGCACCGTCAAGGAACTACCCGCGGAACTGGCGCGCGAGGCGCACGACTGGACGTTGTCACCGCAGCGCAGCCGCGCCAACTTCGCCTACTACGCCCGGCGGGCGCTGGCCCGCCATCCCGACGTCCTGACCGGCTGAGGAGCCCGTTCGTGCCCGAAACTCCCGAATTTCACGGCATCATCGCCTACCCGGTGACTCCGTTCGCCGGCCAGGGGGTCGACACCGAAAGGCTTGCCGGGCTGGTCGAGCGGCTGGTGTCCGCCAAGGTGCACGCGATCGCGCCGCTGGGCAGCACGGGCGAACTGGCGTACCTCGACGAACCCGAATTCGACACCGTCGTCGACACCACGATCGCCGCCGTCGCCGGCCGCGTCCCGGTGATCGTCGGGGTGTCAGATGTGACCACCGCCAAGACTGTTCGGCGCGCCGAGTACGCACAGCGGGCCGGGGCCGACGCGGTGATGATCCTGCCGGTGTCCTACTGGAAGCTCACCGAGCGAGAGATCTTCCAGCACTACCGCAGCGTCAGTGGCGCCATCTCCATTCCGATCATGGCCTACAACAACCCGGCCACCAGTGGCGTCGACATGCCTCCGGAGCTACTCGTGCGCATGTTCGACGGCATCGACAACGTCACCATGGTCAAGGAATCCACCGGTGACCTGACCCGCATGCGGCGCATCGCCGAACTGTCCGGCAACCGGCTGCCCTTCTACAACGGCAGCAACCCGCTGGTCCTCGACGCGCTGAAGGCCGGGGCCTCCGGATGGTGCACGGCCGCACCGAATCTGCGGCCGCAACCCTGCATCGACCTCTACGAGGCGGTCCGCACACACGACCTCGACACCGCGCAGAAGCTCTACGACGACCTCAAGCCGTTGCTCACCTTCATCGTCGCGGGGGGACTGGCCACCACCGTGAAGGCCGGCCTGGCGCTGCTCGGCTTCCCGGTAGGCGATCCGCGCGCACCGCTGTTGCCGCTCGACGATCAGGGCCTCGCCCAATTGCGGGGCCTGCTCGCCTAATTCAATTCGGGCGCGGCAAAGGTGTCACACTTGTGCGGGTCGCCGGTCTGATACCCGATGGTGAACCACTTCTGCCGCTGTTCCGACGAACCGTGCGTCCAGGACTCGGGGTTGACCCGCCCGGTGGACTCCTTCTGGATGCGGTCATCGCCCACCGATGCCGCGGCGGAGAGCGCATCGGCAATGTCCTTGTCGCTCAATGGATTCAGGTAGGGCACCCCGGTGCTCTCCTGCTTGACGGTGGAGGCGTAGTGCGCCCAGATCCCGGCGTAGCAATCGGCCTGCAACTCGGTGCGCACGCCGTTGCCGCCCGCGCCCTGCGCACCCTGCTGCGCTCGGCCCAGGATGCCCTGCAGGTTCTGCACGTGGTGGCCGTATTCGTGGGCGACCACGTACTCCTGGGCGAACGGCCCACCGCTGGAACCGAATCGGTCGACCAGCTCCTTGAAGAAGTCGGTGTCGAAGTACGCCGTCCGGTCGACCGGGCAGTAGAACGGCCCGACCGCGGTGGTCGCGTGCCCGCAGCCGGTCTCCACCGATCCGGTGAACAGCCGGACGTTGGGGCGGGTGTAGCCATGCAGCAGTTGGTGCCACACCGCGTCCACCGAGTTGCCGGTGGCGACCACGCGGCATTGCACGTACTTGTTCGCGTCGGCGCCGGTCTTGCACTGGTTCAGGTCGAAGCCGGGTGCGGAGTAGCCGCTGGTGCTCTGCTGCGGCGGCATCACGCGACCGGGGTCGACGCCCAGGAGCAGCGCCCCGATCAGGATGAGCAGCCCGAGGCCCCCACCCCCGAGGGCCATTCCCATCCCGCCCCCGCCGGACGAGGACGCGGTGCTGGTGTCGATCTGCATGCCCTCGTTGAAGGTCATGACACTCTCCTAACGTTGCCGGGTCGCGAAGGAGTCGGTGAGGCTGCGCAGGTTGCGTAGGTAACGGCGCAGGGCAAGGTTGAGCAGCGGTCCCACCACGACCATCACCAGCTTTGCCGGGCCGGCGGGCTTCTGGGCCATGGTCCACGTCAGTCGGCAGCCGCCCGGGATGGCCTCCACCCGGTAGTCTTCGGCGAAGGCCGCCACGGATCGGGTCGAGCATTCGTTGAACCGAAATGCCATGCGCGTGAACGGTTCCCAGACGAGAAATTCTTCGTTGCCGACGATCCCGCCGCGCATCTCGACGACCCGGGTGGTCCCGACGCCGCGCGGCTCGGGGCTGGTCCAGGTCACCTTGGTGATCACCTTCGCCCACCGTGGCCAGGACGCGGCATCGGACAGGACCTCGAACAGTTGCTCGGGGGTGACGGCCAGGTCGACGCTGTTGCGGAAGCGGTGACGGCCCTCGGCGGAGTCAGCGTTGATGAAGTCGGTGTCGACCCGTTCACAGGGGAACATGACAACAACTTAGCCGGGGCCGTCACTGGCCGCGGCCATTAAGGGCACGATGACGTCGCTGATCGGTGTCGCCAGGCCGTGCGCGCGGCCCTTCCGGACGATCACGCCGTTGCGGATGTCCCATTCCATCGGCCGCCGGTGTTCCGCATCGGTCAGGATCGACGTACTCATGTCCTCGGCGACGTTGCGGAACATCTCGACCAGCTCGTCGACGACGCCGTCGCCCAGCCGGGCGCCCTCGGCCCGCGCGACGGCCAGGCACTCGGCGACATAGGTGCGGGACAAGGCGGCGACGTCGTCGCGGCGGAACATCCCGGACCGCCGCCGGGCCAGCGCCATGAACCCGGCCAACGCGTTGGTGAGCAGCTTGCGCCAGGCCGCGGTGACGATGTCGGACTCGCAGTCCACCCGGCACCCGGCGCCGCGCAACAGCCCGGCGACGGTCTCGCCGGACGGTCCGCTGGGCAAAACCAGCGCCGCCTCGCTGCGCAGTCGCACCCAGCCGCCGGGCTGGCTCTGGGCCGAATACCACACGATGCCGGGGAGGACGGTCGACCGCGGGCAGTGTGGCTGCACCTGCTCGACCTGCTCGACACCGTTCTGCAGCACCACGACGTCGGTGTGGGCGTCGCAGAGCCGGGCCAGCCAGCCGGCCGCCGCCTCGTTCTGGGTGGCCTTGACGGCCAACAGGACAACGTCGACCGGGCCGGGCACCCGGGCGGGATCGGTGAGCACCGGACCGGGCACCACGATCGGATCCTGGCCGTCGGGGCGCAGCTCGATGCCGTCGCGGGCGGTGCGGCCGCACACCAGGACCGAATGGCCCGCCCGGTGCAGCAGCGCGGCGGCCGTGGTGCCGACGGCGCCCGGGCCGACGAGTGCGATGTTGGTGGTGATGCCACCGAAACTACCGCCCGCCGCGGCTACAGCGCGAGCGCATGACGCAGCACGGCGACCTTCTCCGCCGCCTCCCGCTTCGAGACCGCCGCGTCCTGGATCAGCATCGAGCCGTGGAAAGTCCCAGGGAACAAATGCAATTCGACGCTCACGCCCGCGGCGAGCATGGCCAACGCATAGGCCACACCCTCGTCGCGCAGCGGGTCGAAGTGCATGACCGACACGTAGGCGGGCGGCAGCCCGGCCAGATCGGTGGCGCGAGCCGGCGCGGCGTAGATCGGGACGTCGCCGGCGCCGGCGCGGCCGGGCCCCAGATAGCAGTCCCAGCTCAGGATCGCCCGAGGGCGACTCCACAGCGGGGTGTCGGTGAAGTCGGTCATGCTCGCCGTGGTGAGCCGATCGTCGAGTTCGGGCACGGAAAGACACTGGAAGACGATCTGCGGGCCGCCGCGGTCACGGGCCAGCAGTGCCAGCGCCGCACACAGCCCGCCGCCGGCGCTGGTGCCCGCAATGGCGATCCGCGCGGGGTCGATGCCCAGCTCGCCGGCGTGCCCCGCGGTCCACGCCAGGCCGGCGTAGCAGTCTTCCAGCCCGCCGGGGAAGGGTGTTTCGGGCGCCAATCGATAGTCGACCGATACCACCACGATGCCGAGTTCGCGGGCGAGCATGACGTTGGTGGCGTGTTCGGTCTCCAGATCGCCCGCGACGAACCCGCCCCCGTGCACGCTGTACACCGCGGCCGGGGCGCTGCGCCGGTCGGGGCGGTAGATGCGGATCGACACCGCGGGATCGCCTCCCGCGCCCGGGATTTGGCGGTCCTCCAGCTGCACGCCGGTGGTGTCCGGCGGCGGCATTTGGGCGATCATCGTCGACAACGCCGCGCGGATCGCCAGGGGATCGTTGGCCGGGAGATCGGGAAGCAGCGGCACCACCGCGGCGATTTCCGGATCGAACGCATACGTCGTCATGTGCACTCCCCAATCCATCGGCGGCTGCGTCGCCTGAGTAATCCTGCCCGCGGGCCCGCGATCTGGCTAGATCCCCTCGGCGTCGTCCCGCGGTCCCACGGCGCTGCGTGCCGGCCCGGTCGCGCCCTTTAGACTGATCCCTCGTTTAGCCGGGTGAAAGGGAGTGTTTCGTGCTGCGCAGTCATGCCGCGGGTGCGCTGAGGAGTAGCGACGCCGGGCAGCAGGTGACGCTGGCGGGCTGGGTGGCCCGTCGCCGCGACCACGGCGGCGTCATCTTCATCGACCTGCGCGACGCCTCCGGTATCGCCCAGGTGGTATTCCGCGACGAGCAGGTGCTGGCCCAGGCCCACCGGCTGCGCGCCGAGTTCTGCATCGCGGTCAGCGGTGTGGTGGAGATCCGCCCCGAGGGCAACGCCAACCCCGAGATCGCCACCGGCGACATCGAGGTCAACGCCACCTCGCTGACCGTGCTGGGGGAGAGCGCCGCGCTGCCGTTCCAGCTCGACGAGCCTGCCGGGGAGGAAACCCGGCTCAAGTATCGATACCTCGACCTGCGCCGCGATGCCTCCGCTGCGGCAATTCGGTTGCGCTCCAAGGTGAATGCCGCCGCTCGGGGCGTGCTGGACACGCACGACTTCGTCGAGATCGAGACGCCGACGATGACGCGTTCGACACCCGAAGGCGCGCGCGACTTCCTGGTGCCGGCCCGGCTGCAGCCGGGCTCGTTCTATGCCCTGCCGCAGAGCCCGCAGCTGTTCAAACAGCTGCTCATGGTGGCGGGCATGGAGCGCTACTACCAGATCGCGCGCTGCTATCGCGACGAGGATTTCCGCGCCGACCGCCAGCCCGAATTCACCCAGCTCGACATGGAGATGAGCTTCGTCGACGCCGAGGACGTCATCGCCATCTCCGAGGAGATCCTGTCCGCGCTGTGGGCGTTGATCGGCTACCAGATCCCGCGGCCCATCCCGCGGATCAGCTACGCCGACGCGATGCGACGATTCGGCTCCGACAAGCCCGACATGCGCTTCTCGCTCGAGCTCGTCGACTGCACCGAGTTCTTCAAAGACACCACATTTCGCGTTTTCCAGGCCCCCTACGTCGGTGCCGTGGTGATGCCCGGCGGCGCCTCGCAGCCGCGGCGCACGCTGGACGGCTGGCAGGAGTGGGCCAAACAGCGCGGCCACCGCGGCCTGGCCTACGTGCTGATCGCCGACGACGGCACGCTGGGCGGCCCGGTCGCCAAGAACCTGTCGGACGCCGAGCGCGCCGGATTGGCCGCCCACGTCGGGGCGAAGCCGGGCGACTGCGTGTTCTTCTCCGCGGGCCCGCCCAAGCCGTCGCGGGCCCTGCTGGGGGCGGCGCGCGGCGAGATTGCCCACCGGCTGGACCTGATCGACCCCGACGCCTGGGCGTTCGTCTGGGTGGTGGACCCGCCGCTGTTCGAGCCGGCCGGCGACGCGACCGCCGCCGGCGACGTGGCCGTCGGGTCGGGGGCATGGACCGCCGTGCACCACGCGTTCACCTCGCCCAAGCCCGGGCATGAAGACGCCATCGACGCCGACACCGGCAACGTGCTCGCCGACGCCTACGACATCGTCTGCAACGGCAACGAGATCGGCGGCGGATCGATTCGTATCCACCGCCGCGACATCCAGGAGCGGGTGTTCGCGGTGATGGGCCTGGACCACGCCGAAGCAGAAGAGAAATTCGGATTCCTGTTGGAGGCGTTCACTTTTGGCGCGCCCCCGCACGGCGGGATCGCGTTCGGGTGGGACCGGATCAACGCCCTGCTTTCCGGGGTGGACTCCATCCGCGAGGTCATCGCCTTTCCGAAGACCGGCGGCGGTGTGGACCCGCTCACCGACGCCCCGGCGCCGATCACCGCCCAGCAGCGCAAGGAGTCCGGAATAGACGCCAAGCCCAAGCGGGTTGACGAGGCATGACCGACTTCCATGACGCCGCAACCATCAAGGCGCTCAACAACAACGTCGTCGAGGAATTCCGGGCCAATGGCGGCAAGGTCACGGGGCCCTTCGCGGACGCCGAGTTGCTGCTTCTGACTTCAACCGGCGCCAAGTCCGGCCAGCCCCGGGTGTCTCCGCTGGCCTATTTCCACATCGATGACAAGCTGATCGTCATCGGCTCCTTCCACGGCGCCGCATTCGATCCGGCCTGGGTGCACAACCTGCGGGCCGACCCGCGGGCACGCATCGAGGTCGGGACCGACGCGTTCGGTGTGACGGCGCGCGAACTGCCCGCCGCGGAACGCGAGCGCCTCGTCCCGAAGCTGACCGCGCTGGCGCCGGTCTTCGCCGAGTCCCAGGCCAAGGTCAGCAGGGTGATTCCGCTGTTCGAGTTAATCCGGACCTAGCCGGTGGGCGCTTCGCGGCCGGCGGTGCCCTCGAGGGTGGCCGCCGCCGCGCGCGCTGGCGCCAAGCGGTTGCGCGCGGTGTGGTTCAACCTGGTGCAGGCCGGGGTGGCTGCGGGCCTCTCTTGGTATCTGGCCCACGACGTACTGGCGCACCCACAGCCGTTCTTCGCGCCGATCGCCGCCGCGGTGTCGTTGTCGACCAGCAACGTGCTGCGCGCGCAACGCGCCGTCCAGATGATGATCGGGGTGACCCTCGGGATCGGGCTGGGTTCGTTGGTGCAGGGCCTGCTCGGGCCCGGCTCTGTGCCCATCGCGCTCGCCGCGCTGGTGGCGCTGGGCGCGGCGGTGTTCATCGGCGGCGGCTTCATCGGGCACGGGATGATGTTCGCCAACCAGACCGTGGTGTCGGCGATCCTGGTGCTGGCCCTCTACCGCAGTGGCGTGGGGCTGGAACGGATCTTCGACGCGCTGATCGGCGGTGCGGTGGCCATCGCCTTCGCCGTGCTGCTGCTCCCCGCCGACCCGCTGACGCTGCTGCGCGACGCCCGCGTCGGCGTGCTCGGGGTGCTGCACGACGTCCTGTCCCGCGCCGCGGACGTCGCCGCCGGCCGCAAAGAGGCGCCGCCGGACTGGCCGCTGTCGGCCGTCGACCGGGTGCACGCACAGCTCGGCGGGCTCCTCGAGGCGCGCACCACCGCCCGTTACGTCGTCACCATCGCGCCCCGCCGATGGGGGCTGCGGACCGCGATCCGGGCCGCCGACCACCAGGCCGTACACGTGGCCCTGCTGGCCGGTTCGGTGCTGCAACTGGCCCGCGCCGTCGCGCCCGAAACCACCTCGGCGGGCCGCGCACCCCTGCCGCAGCCGATGCCGACCGTGCTCGTGGTGCTGGCCGCCGCGACCGCGCTGGCCGACTCCGATCCCGCCGGCGCGTGCGCGTACACGGCGTCGGCCCGTCAGCACGCCGCCCGACTGCAGTCCGGGGCGGACGAAACGACGCACGTGATCCTCGCCGACGTCGTCACCGTCTGCGTCGACGACCTGCAGCGCGTCATCGACCTCCGGCCCGTCTGAGCCGTCAGCGCGACTCGGCCAGGTACTCCTGAACCAGTTTCCGCGGCGCCTGCGTCAGCCACGCCTCGGTGATGAGCTCTTCGAGGTCGCGCGCCGCGATTGCGGCCAGGTTGACCAAGACCGCGGGATAGCCGTCGAAATGCGGGGTGGTGAAGTAGATCCCGGGCTCATCGTCGATCAGCGCGAACTTGACGCCCTCGTCGGACACCCGAACCCCGAGGATGTCGCCGCGCGGTGGCGGCGAGCCGCTGCGCTCCAGCGCCTCGCGCTCCGAGGGTCGCAACGGCCGCTCCCAGGCCAGCATCTTCTTGCCGACCCGCCAGTCATGCGGTGACGGTTCGGAGGTGAGTGCCAACTCACCGACGATGCGGGCGACCTCGCCCCACGTGGCCACCCCACGATTGTGCTCCCGTTTTGGCGGAAGTGCCGTCGGATGGGCAAACGGTGGCCGATCCGCGTCGCGCGTGATCCGCACACCGCGGGCCGCCGTGTGATGAGATCAGCGGTGACGAGGAGGACGCGCTTGCCAGCAGAACCAGGCGGAGCAGGGGCCGGGGCAGCCCGCCGCCACCGCGTGACCCACCGCACGGAGTATCACTACTCCGACGTCGTGACCAGTTCTTATGGCCGCGGGTTCCTCACCCCGCGCGACTCGCTGCGGCAGCGGCGGGTCGCGCACCGGCTGATCATCGAGCCGGCCCCCGCCGACAGCTCGACCAGCGTGGACACCTACGGCAACACCAGCTCTTATTTCCACGTGACCGAGCCGCACCGCACCCTGAAGGTGACCAGCGATTCAATCGTCGACGTCTATCCGCCCGGCCCGGATACCTACACCGGCGGGGCCGCGGTGCGGCCCTGGGAGCAGGCCCGGCCCGCCGGGCGCGGCGGGGCGCTGGCGACCGAGTTCACCCTCGACCTCAATCCACCCGAGATCACCGACGACATACGCGACTACGCGGCACCCAGTTTCATCCCGGGGCGCCCCTTGGTGGAGGTGCTGCGCGACCTGGCGTCGCGGATTTTCACCGACTTCACCTACCGCTCGGGGTCGACGACGATTTCCACCGGGGTCAATCAGGTTCTGGCCGCCCGGGAAGGGGTATGTCAAGACTTTGCCAGGCTGGCGATCGCCTGCCTGCGAGCCAACGGGCTGGCGGCCGGTTACGTATCCGGGTACCTGGCCACCGACCCGGCACCGGGAAAGGATCGGATGATCGGTATCGACGCCACCCACGCCTGGGCGGCGGTGTGGACTCCCCAGCAGCCCGGCCGCTTCCACTGGCTGGGACTTGATCCCACCAACGACCAGATGGTCGACGAGCGCTACATCGTCGTGGGCCGAGGTCGTGACTATGCGGACGTTCCGCCGCTGCGCGGCATCATCTACACCGACTCGGAGCACAGCGTGATCGACGTCGCCGTCGACGTGGTGCCCTACCCAGACCCGATAGAAGGCGATTCCTTGCATGCGTGATTTCACCTGCCCCAACTGCGGCCAGCGGCTCACCTTCGAGAACTCCACCTGCCTGAATTGCGGGAGCGCACTGGGCTTTTCGCTCGACCAGATGGCCCTGCTGGTGATCTCGGAGGGCTCGGACGACAACGGCACCGACCACGCCGGCTTCGTACGCGCCGACGAGTATCAGCTCTGCGCCAACCTGCTGCTGGCCGAATGCAATTGGCTGGTCCCGGTCAATACCCCCCGCCTGCTGTGCGCGTCGTGCGCGCTGACGATCGAGCGGCCCAACGACGCCGACACCGTCGGGATGGCGGAGTTCGCCCGGGCCGAGGCGGCCAAACGCAGGCTGATCGCCGAGCTGAGCGAGCTGAAGCTGCCGATCGTCGGCCGGGACACCGACCCGGACTACGGGCTGGCCTTCCGGCTGCTGTCCAGCGCACACGAACAGGTGATGACCGGACACGAAAACGGGGTCATCACCATCGATTTGGCCGAGGGTGACGACGCCCACCGCGAGCAGCTGCGCGTGGAGATGGAGGAGCCGTACCGGACCCTGCTCGGGCACTTCCGCCACGAGATCGGGCATTACTACTACTACCGGCTGATCGCGCCGTTCGCCGACTACGTGGAGCGGTTCCACGAGCTGTTCGGCGACCACGAAGCCGACTACCAGGAGGCGCTCGACCGCCACTACAACGAGGGTGCGCCCGAGGGCTGGCAGGAGGACTACGTGTCGTCCTATGCCACCATGCATCCGGCCGAGGACTGGGCCGAGACGTTCGCCCACTACCTGCACATCCGCGACACGCTGGACACCTCGGCGTGGTGCGGACTGGCGCCGGCATCGGCCACTTTCGACCGGCCGGCCTTGGGCCCCAGCGCGTTTCAGACCATCATCGACATGTGGCTGCCGTTGTCGTGGTCGCTGAACATGGTGAACCGGTCGATGGGTCACGACGACCTCTACCCGTTCGTGCTCCCGGTCACGGTGCTGGAAAAGATGAAGTTCATTTACACCGTGGTCGACGAGGTGACCTCGGAGTCCCGCGGCCCCGCCTCGGTGGCCGGCTGAGTGGCGATCGCGAGCGCGGCGAAGCCGGGCGAAGCGGGTCGCCACCATCGGGCTAGGCCGGCATAACCCGGCGTTCGTCGGGACCCCAAATCGGTTGCATGCCACTGGGCAACGCAAGCTGGGTGGTGCTGATGGCCTCGGCCAGGTTGCGCAACTCGGCGTGCACCCCCGCGAGCAGCTCGGCCAACTCGGTACGACGGCCGTCGTCGCCGACCTGCTCGAGCTCGGCGGGGATGGACCGCCGGAGCATGGTGCCGACCTCGTCCACCAGCCGCTCCGGGCGCGACGAGCCCGACGAGCCGGGCAGGTCCTTGAGATTGGCCCGCAGCCGCTCCACCTGGTACAGCAGCGACCGCGGGTTCTGCGCGTCGAACAGCATCAGCTCGGCCATGGCGGCCACGCTGATCTTGCCCACCGTGCGGCGCCGGTAGATGACCGAGGACTCGCACGCCACCAGAGTGGACTCGATGACGGTCTGTTCGGCCGCGGCGCCGCGGACCACGGTGAGTGTGGCCTGCAGCAACGCCGTCAGCCACAGCCCGCGTTCGATCCGTTTGCCGATGTCCATCATCGTCCAGCCCACGTCGCGCACCATCGACTCGCCGGCCACCCCCGACAGGGTCAGCATGCCGGCCAGCGTCTGCGCGTGAGCCCCGGCCAGCAGGGCGTCGGCCTCCGAAAGTGAGTCCGGCGGTTCGCTTTTCAGTGCCAGCGCGCGCTCCACCGCGGCCAGTACCATCCAGGTGTCGTTGGACATCTGGTCGCGCACCGCCCGCGCGGCCAGCGCCAGGCCCTCCACCGATTGCACCAGGGAGCCGGGCCGGTCCGGGTCGACGGTCAGTGACCACAGCGTGGACGGGGCGATGGCGATCATCTCGGCGTGGTCGCCGTCGCCGGGCGCCGCGATGTCGGTTCCGGTGATCCGGCCCAGGGCGGTCATCAGCACCGGCACGCATTCGCTTTCCTCGCTGTGCTGGTGGTGGCGGTAGACGTGGAACCGGTCGCGGGTGACGATGAGCAGCCGCGCCATGCTTTCCGCACGCTCACCGTAGCGGCCGATCCAGAACAGGTCGGACAGCACGCGCGGGGAACTGATGCCCCAGGTGCCCGCGGCCGTCTTCACCGGCTGCTCCGGCGTCGGCAGGCTGATCGCCTCGACGTGCGCCCGTTCGGTGGGGCGAACCCAAACATCCTTTGCTGCAATGGTTTTCAGTGTGTAGGCGGCGGACCCGGCCGCCAGCACATAACCGATGCCGCCGATCATCGGCGCGTAGCCGCCGCGCTGGGCAACGGTGAACAGGCGGATGCCCACGCCCGCCGACGACAGCACCCCGGCGTGATCGGTAGGCGCGGACGAGAACTGCGGCAGCTCCTGGCCGACCCACTGCCACGGCATCCGCTCGATGCGGGCCGCCAACTGCGACAGCTGCTGAGACGAAAGTGTGGGCCCCACAAGGGTTGTCTCGCCGGCGGTCGACCTCACCAACAACGACGACAGGTTCGCCAGCAGGTGGGAGCGTTCGCCGGCGATGCCGCCCCAGTACACCTCGGTGCTCGGCAGCTCTAGCGTCTCCGACAGCAGGTGCTCGGCCATCGCCGGCAGGAAACGCAGCAGCCCGGGGCTTTCCAGAATTCCGCTGCCCAACGTGTTGACCACGGTCACCGTCCCGCGGTGCTGCGCCTCCACCAGACCGGCCACCCCGAGCCGGGAGTCGGCGCGCAGGTCCAGCGGGTCCGTGTACTCGGCGTCGACGCGGCGCAGCACCACGTCGACCCGTTTCAGGGTGCCCAGCGAGCGCATCCACAACATGCCGTCGCGCACCACCAGGTCGGCGCTCTCCACCATCGGGAAACCCAGCAGGGTGGCCAGATAGGCCTGGTCGAACGCCGTCTCGGAGTAGATGCCCGGGGACAGCACCACCACGACCGGGTCCTGGGCGTCATCCGGTGCGGCGTCGATCAGCGCCAGCCGGAGCGCCTGGGCGAACGGCGTGGTCGGACGCGGCGCGATGCGTTCGTAGAGGTCGGGGATCGAGTGCGCCACGACACGCCGGTCGGCCAGCGCATACCCCGCGCCCGAGGGTGCCTGGGTGCGGTCGCCGTTGACGACGAAGGTGCCGTCCGGTCGCCGGCCGACATCGCAGGCGTGCATGAAAAGCTGGTGGCGCCCGGGGATTTCGATGCCATTGGCCGCGCGCACGTACCCGGGATGGCCGAACAGCAACTCGGGGGGCAGGACGCCCTCGGTGAGCAGGCTGCGCGGGCCGTACAGGTCGGCCAGCACCGCGTCGAGCACCCGCGACCGTTGCAGCAGACCGGCCTCGAGCACCTCCCAGTCGGCCGCGGACAGCACGATCGGCAAGGTGTCCAGCCGCCACGGCCTGGGCTCCTGGCCGCGACCGCCGGGCTCGACGTCGGTGTAGGTGATGCCGTCGTTGTCGATGAGGTCGTGCACCACCGAACGCAGCCGGTCCAGCCCGGCGCGGCCGCGCTCCGCGATGGCGTCGGCCAGCTCGACCCACGCCGGGCGCACATCGCCGTCCCTGTCGACGAATTCGTCGTAGCCCGTTGCCGGGCCGTGCCGGAGATCGAAGAGCGCCTCCTGGGCCCGCGCGGCGCGGTATCCGGCCAGCAGGCGGTCGGCGTCGTAGCGCGCGGTACCGGCGCCCGGCGGCGCGCCGGAGCCGAATGTCATGTCCGCAAACGTCATTACTGCGAAACGGTACGCACGCGACGCAGGTCGAGGATGCCCGGCGCGCCGACATCGGTGAAGATCCGCGCCTGCTTTTCCCGGATGTCGGACAGGTCGAGCTTGCCGGGGGTGAACCCGGTTGCCTCGAACCGGCGCGCGCGGCGCGCCTCGGCCTCCACCGCGTTGACCGGTGGCGTGTCGTACGCCCGCCCGCCGGGGTGGGTGACGTGGTAGGTGCAGCCCCCGCGCGACGTGCCGGTGCTCAAGTCGATCAGCTCGAACTGCAACGGCCCGTCGGTCGAGATGGTCGGGTGCAGCGCGCTGGGCGGTTGCCAGGCCTTGAAGCGCACCCCGCCGACGTGGATGTCGGGATTATCGGTGGCCAGCAACGGCACCGGGTAGCCGTTGACCGTGACCACATAGCGGTGGCGGTCGGCCCCGATGATGCGGACCTGGATGCGCTCGACCGAAGAGTCGACGTAGCGCGCGGTGCCCGTGGCGGTGGCCTCCTCGCCCAGCGTGGTCCACGGCTCGATCGCGCCGCGCAGCTCGATCTCCACGCCGTCGAACACCGCCGTTCCGATGCGCGGGAACCGGAATTCGGTGAAGGGGTCCAGCCAGCTGGTCTCGAAGGCGATGCCGTGCGCGCGCAGGTCGGCGGCGACGTCGGCGATGTCATGAATCAAGAAGTGCGGCAACAGGTATCGGCCATGCAGGTTGGCGCCGTGGCGGATCAGCGGCGCGCGCAGCGGCTCGTCGAAGAACCACGCGACCAGCGCTCGCACCAACAGCGACTGCACCATGGCCATGTGCAGGTGCGGGGGCATCTCGAAGCCGCGCAGCTCCAGCAGGCCGAGCCGGCCGCGGGCGCTGTCGGGGCTGTAGAGCTTGTCGATGCAGAACTCGGCGCGGTGCGTGTTGCCGGTGATGTCGGTGAGCAGGTGGCGCAGCGCGCGGTCGACCACCCACGGCTTGGCGGTGTTTATCGACCCGCCGCCCCCCAGCCGGGCGATCTCGGCGAACGCGATCTCCAGCTCGTAGAGGGCCTCGGTCCGGCCCTCGTCCACCCGCGGCGCCTGCGACGTGGTGCCGACGAAGCGCCCGGCGAACAGGTAGGACAGCGACGGGTGACGCTGCCAGTACGTCAGCAGCGACACCAGCAGGTCGGGACGGCGCAGCAGCGGCGAGTCCGCGGGCGTCACGCCGCCCAGCGTGATGTGGTTGCCGCCGCCGGTGCCGCCGTGCGTCCCGTCGACGTCGAAGGACTCGGTGGACAGGCGTGCCAGCCGGGCTTGCGCGTACAGCGCTTCCAGCTGTTGGCATTGCTCGGCGAAGCTGGCGGTGGGCGCGACGTTGACCTCGATCACCCCGGGATCCGGGGTGATGGTGGTCGAGCGCAGCCGCGGGTCCGGCGGGGGATCGTAACCCTCGATCACCACCGGGCAGTCGGCCTTCGCCGCCGCGGCTTCGACCCGCGCGATGAGGTCGACGTAATGCTCGAGCGCTTCGGTGGGCGGCAGGAAGATGTAGAGCAGCCCGTCGCGGATCTCGGTGACCAGCGCGGTCGGCGGCGCCCCGTCGGGGTCGACGACCTCGGCGCTGGCGGCGGCCTCCGCCGCCAACTCGTCGCCCGCCGAGAGGGGATCGGCGTCCAGCAGCGGCCGGGGCGGTGCCCAGCTGATCGAGTCCAGCGGCAGCCGCAGTCCCGCCGGAGAATCCCCGGGCAGCAACACGATCCGGCCGCGCCGCAGCCGCCAGTCGGCGCTGGCCCACCCGAGGCCGTCGTCGCGGCGGTGCAGGGGGAGCACGAACGCCGCTGGCGCCGCGACGGATTCGTCCAGGCGGGCCAGCAGCGCGGCCCGGCCCGCGACGGAATCGGCTTCGAGATCGTCGTCGGCGTCCACCGGAACCCCTTCGGGCTCGAGAACTTTGGTCAACAGCCGATGCAGTGGGTCCTCGAATGCCGGCCGCGCCTGCGTGGCAGGCAGCCCGAGGCCGTCGGCGATCCCGGCGAGCACCTGGTAGGCCGCCTCGTTGTCGGCGGGGCGGCGCGGCCCGTCGCCCCACGGGTCGGCCAGCAGCGTCTGGTCGGTCCACAGCGCCCGCCCGTCGGTGCGCCAATACAACGCAATTTGCCAGCGCGGCAACGGTTCTCCGGGATACCAGCGCCCCTGCCCACGGTGGAGCACGCCGTCGGGCGCCCACAACGACTTCAGCCGCGCGGCCAGGTCGGAGGCCCGCCGCCGCTTGTGCGGGCCGTCGGCCGCCGTCGTCCATTCCTCGGCGACCTGGTCGTCCACCGACACGAAGGTGGGCTCACCACCGATGGTCAGCCGGACGTCGGCCGCCGCCAGCCGCTCGTCGACGCGACGGCCGACCTCGCGGATGGTGCGCCACGCGTCGTCGGTGTATGGCAGTGTGACGCGCGGGTCTTCGTGCACGCGGGTGACGGTGTTGGAGAACTCCAGCGTCGACGTACACGGCTCGGTGCCCCCGGTGATCGGTGCCGCCGACGTCGGGTGCGGCGTGGCCGCCAGCGGGATGTGGCCCTCGCCGGCGAACAGCCCGGACGTCGGGTCCAGGCCGATCCAGCCCGCGCCGGGGATGTAGACCTCGGTCCAGGCGTGCAGGTCGGTGAAGTCGGCCAGCGGTCCCGACGGCCCGTCGAGCGCCTCGATGTCGGACGCCAACTGCACCAGGTATCCGGACACGAACCGGGCGGCCAGCCCCAGCTGGCGCAGGATCGACACCATCAGCCACGCCGAGTCGCGGCACGAGCCGACCCCGGCGCGCAGCGTGTGATCCGGTGTCTGCACACCGGGTTCCATCCGCAGGCTATAGGCCACCTCGGCGTTGACCGCGCGGTTGAGCTCGACCAGCATGTCGATGGTGCGGGTGCCGGCGCGCACCGAGAAATTGCTCAGCCAGGCCCGCACCAGTTCACCCGGGCCCGAGCCGCCGGAGTCTGGATCCTCGTCGACCGGCCGCAGGTACGGCTCCAGGTCTTCGGCCAGTGCTTTGGGATACGTCAGCCCGGCCCGGCCCGGGGCGGGGGACCATCGTTCGGCCCACTCCTCGATGAAGAAGTCGAACGGGTTGACCACCTTGAGGTCGGCGATCAGCCCGACGGTGATGCTCAATCGCTGCATCGGATTCGGAAACACCAGGCGGGCAAGGAAATTACCCATCGCGTCCTGTTGCCAGTTGATGAAGTGGTCGTCGGGCTCGACGCGCAGCGAGTAGGCCTCGATGGGGGTGCGGGTGTGGGGCGCCGGGCGCAGCCGCACCACGTGCGGAAACACCCGGACCAGCCGGTCAAAGGTGTAGCTGGTGCGGTGCTCCAGCGCAACTTTGATGCTCATAGTCGCTGATCCCACCACACCCGCGGACGCGGCGCAGCGCACCGCAATTGCGGCTTACCCGGCCGTAATACGAGTCACGGCGCCACCGTTCCGCCGGACAGGCGCCGGTAGGTGTAGACCTGGATCAACAGCGCGACCGGGACGGCGACGACGAGCCCGACGAAGCACAGCAGAAAGCCGACCAGCACGACCGCGATCTGCACCAGCCAGGACAGCAGGGTGCTGCCCGCGTTGGAGCGCACGGTGGCCAGGCTCGCCATCAGCGCCGCGATCGCCGGCAGCCCGCGATCCGTCGCGAAGGCGATGGTGAACAGCGCGAAGAAGCTGAACACCGCGACGGCCAACAGCGCCAGCAAGTTGAAGACGATCGTCGGGGGGATCAGCGCCAGCGCGTCCAGCGCCGCGGTGATCACGCTGAGCAGCGCCGCGGCGAGCAGCACGTTGGCGAAGTGGCGCGGCCGGAAGAACGAACCGACGGTCACCGGCCTGCCGTCGGCGATGTCGAGGGCACCCGACAGGAACGCCGCCTGCACGAAGATGCCGTAGACGAAGAACACGATCTGCAGGACGATCGAGCCGACGCCGCCGGTGCTTCCGGAGTAGGAGAAGCCGTAGTTTCCGTCGGAAGTGGTCGTTGTGGAGCCGCCGCTGCTCAGCAGCAGAAACACAAGGCCGTGCAGGATCAGCCCGACCACGGCGTACACGAGCAACGCGACGATCATCGGGACGGCGTTCTTGCCGAACTTGTTGAACGCCCACGAGAAGGCTTCACCGATGCTGAACCGCTGCGGGCCGCCCGCAGGGTAGCCGGGCGGCGGGTAGCCCGGTGGTGGCCCGTAGCCGGGGGCGCCGTAGCCGGGGGGCGGCGCGCCGTAGCCCGATTGTGGGGGCGGCCCGTAGCCGGGCCCCGGCCCCGGCCCGGAACCCGGCGGTGGGCCATAGCCGGGCGGTGGGCCATAGCCGGGGGGCTGGCCGTAGCCGGGGGGTGCGCCGTGGCCCGGTGGCGGGCCGTAGCCGGGCGGTGGTCCATAGCCGGGCGGTGGACCATACCCGGGTGGCGGGTAGCCGCTGGCTGGATCGGGGTGACCTTGCGGCCCGGTCGGATTGCCGGGGTACTCCGGGGGTTGGCTCATGGCCACTCCTACGTCGTCGACGTTCTGGGGCATGCGTCGCAGAACTTAACAAGAATCCGGCGGCTTCGGGAGCCTGCCATGTGAGTCGCCGCCGTGTCGCGGCTTCGTGGTATGCCTGAAGCCGTGTCCGACGGTCTGTTTGACCTGCCCGGCGCGCCGCAGTCAAGCGATCATGGGCTGGGCGTGTCGGGCACCGCGCCCCTGGCGGTCCGGATGCGTCCGGCGTCGCTGGACGAGGTGGTCGGGCAGGACCACCTGTTGGCACCCGGGTCGCCGCTGCGCCGCCTGGTAGAGGGATCTGGCGTGGCGTCGGCCATCCTGTACGGGCCGCCCGGCAGCGGCAAGACGACGCTGGCCGCGCTGATCTCGCAGGCGACCGGCCGCCGGTTCGAGGCGCTGTCGGCCCTGTCGGCCGGCGTCAAAGACGTCCGGGCGGTAATCGAAAAAGCGCGCACCGGGCTGCTTCGCGGCGAGCAGACGGTGCTGTTCATCGACGAGGTGCACCGGTTTTCCAAGACCCAGCAGGACGCCCTGCTGTCCGCCGTGGAGAACCGGGTGGTGCTGCTGGTGGCGGCGACCACGGAGAACCCATCGTTCTCGGTGGTGGCGCCCCTGTTGTCGCGCTCGCTGATCCTGCAGTTGCGGCCGCTGAGCGCCGACGACGTCCGGGCCGTGGTGCAGCGCGCGGTCGGCGACCCGCGCGGGCTGGGCGGCCAGGTCACGGTCGCGCCCGAGGCGGTCGACCTGCTGGTGCGGCTGGCCGCGGGCGACGCCCGCCGCGCGCTGACGGCGCTGGAGGTCGCAGCCGAGGCGGTCGAGCCCGGCGGCGAGTTGACCGTCGCGGCCGTCGAGCAGTCCCTGGACGAGGCCGCGGTGCGCTACGACCGCGACGGCGACCAGCACTACGACGTCATCAGCGCCTTCATCAAGTCCGTCCGCGGCTCCGACGTGGACGCCGCGCTGCACTACCTGGCCCGCATGCTCGTCGCCGGCGAGGACCCGCGGTTCGTGGCACGCAGGCTGATGATCCTGGCCAGCGAGGACATCGGCATCGCCGACTCGGCCGCGCTGCAGGTCGCGGTCGCGGCCGCGCAGACGGTGGCGCTGATCGGTATGCCCGAGGCGCAGCTCACCCTGGCGCACTGCACGATCTATCTGGCCACCGCGCCGAAATCGAACGCGGTCACCACGGCCCTGGCCGCGGCGATGGCAGACATCAGGGCCGGCAAGGCCGGCCTCGTTCCACCTCATCTGCGCGACGGGCACTATTCGGGTGCCGCGGGGCTGGGTAACGCGCAGGGCTACCAGTACTCCCACGATCACCCGGATGGTGTTGTCGCGCAACAATATTCGCCGGACGAGCTGGTGGGAACCGACTACTACCGGCCCACCGGCCGCGGCGCGGAACGCGAGATGGCCGGCCGGCTGGACCGGCTGCGCGCGATCATCCGCCGCGCCCGGGGCTGACCGCCGGGGTCAGACCAGCTCGGGCACCCGCAGCTGCGCGATCGCCAACTCGAACTCGGCGACGTCGATCACCTCGGCGCCCAGCTCGCGTACCCGCCTGCTGCGCAGTTCGCTGGCGCGGTCGCGGTTGCGGGCCATCGCCTCCATGGAGTCGAACGTGGAACAGGTCACCGCGCGACGGCAGGCGGGGTGGTCGACCATCAGGCTGGCGCTGCAGAACCCGTCGAGGTGCTCCAACTCGGGCAGCACAGCCATCCGGTAGAAGTCCAGCGACCGGCTCAGCTGATCCGGCACCACTTTGAGCCAGGTGGCGCGCACGCACGCGCCGGGGCGGGAGGGGTGGTCGCGGTGCAGCAACGGGATGTCCCATTCCTCGACCCGGGCGCTGCCGTCGAACATCAGCGCGGCGCGGTCACGGATGGGCGCGACCCGCTCGGCGCTGCCGCGCATCGCGTCGATGCTTTCCCAGGAGCTGGTCGCGATGCAGGTGCCGGATTGCCGGTCGACCAACAGCGACAGCCCCACACACCCGTCGAGCTCGGTGAGGGCGGGCATGACGACATCGCGAACGTGCGCAATTCCGATGTCGACCGACAGGGGTTGCGCCTGGATGGTGGTGGAGCGTGCGTACACGGTCGGCCCCTCCTGTGTCGGGGCGGCGCCCCGGTGGCGCCACCGGTCTCACCCGATACCTTCCTCCTGCCGGTTAGTCACCGCAATGCCCAATTGTGGCGGCGCTCACAGTGGATTGGCCGGTGTCGCGGCCCGCGCCGTAGGCTGGGCCGGGTGCACACCGATGTGTTGGACGTCGACACTTCGCGCCGCCGCGTCGTCGATCTGACCGAGGCGGTGCGCGGGTTCTGCTGGTCGCGCGGGGACGGTCTGTGCAATGTTTTCGTCCCGCACGCGACGGCCGGTGTGGCCATCATCGAGACCGGCGCGGGTTCCGACGACGACCTGGTCGACACGCTGGAACGGCTGCTGCCGCGCGACGATCGGTACCGGCATGCGCACGGCTCCGCGGGCCACGGCGCCGACCACGTGATGCCGGCGCTCGTCGCGCCGTCGGTGACGGTTCCGGTGTCGGCGGGGGAACCGATGCTGGGCACGTGGCAGAGCATCGTCCTGGTCGACCTGAACCGGGACAACCCGCAACGCTCGGTCCGGCTGAGCTTCCTGGAGGGTTAGCGGCCAGGGACTGGGCGGCGGCGGTGCAGGTACTGTTTGCGGTCGACAGCGTCGTCAGACAGCCTTGGAAGTAATAGGGAAGAAGCGGACTCCGAAAGTGCAGACACACGAGATCAGGAAGCGGTTTCTTGATCATTTCGTGAAGGCGGGCCACACCGAGGTGCCGAGCGCATCGGTGATCCTCGATGACCCCAACCTGCTGTTCGTCAACGCGGGCATGGTCCAGTTCGTGCCCTACTTCCTGGGGCAGCGCACGCCGCCGTACTCGACCGCCACCAGCATTCAGAAGTGCATCCGCACGCCCGATATCGACGAGGTCGGCATCACCACCCGGCACAACACGTTCTTCGCGATGGCCGGCAACTTCTCGTTCGGGGACTATTTCAAGCGCCGCGCCATCGAGCTGGCCTGGACCCTGCTGACCAACAGCGTCGAGCGGGGCGGTTACGGCCTTGAGCCCGAACGGCTTTGGGCGACGGTCTTTTTCGACGACGACGAGGCCGTGCAGCTGTGGCGGGAGATCGCCGGGCTGCCCGAGGATCGCATCCAGCGCCGCGGCATGGAGGACAACTACTGGTCGATGGGCATCCCCGGCCCGTGCGGCCCGTCCTCGGAGATCTACTACGACCGGGGGCCGGAGTTCGGTGTTGAGGGCGGCCCGGTGGCCAACGAGGACCGCTACATCGAGATCTGGAATCTCGTGTTCATGCAGAACGAACGCGGCGAGGGCACCGGCAAGGCCGACTTCGAGATCCTGGGGCCGTTGCCCCGCAAGAACATTGACACCGGCATGGGTGTGGAGCGGGTCGCCTTCATCCTGCAGGGCGTGCACAACGTCTACGAGACCGACCTGTTGCGGCCCGTCATCGACGCGGCGGCGGCGCGGGCGCCGCGCGGGTACGACGCAGGCAACCACGACGACGACGTGCGCTACCGGGTGATCGCCGACCACAGCCGCACCGCGGCCATCCTGATCGGCGACGGCGTCACGCCCGGCAACGACGGCCGCGGCTATGTGCTGCGCCGGTTGCTGCGCCGGGTGATCCGCTCGGCCAAGCTGCTCGACATCGAGGGGCCGATCGTCGGTGACCTGATGGCCACCGTGCGCGACGCGATGGGTCCGTCGTATCCCGAACTGGTCGCCGACTTCGACCGGATCCGGCGCATCGCCGTCGCCGAGGAGACCGCCTTCAACCGCACGCTGGCGGCGGGCTCGAAGCTGTTCGACGAGGTCGCCGGCACCACTAAAGCCTCTGGCGCCAAAGCTATTTCAGGATCTGACGCGTTCACGCTGCACGACACGTACGGGTTCCCGATCGAGCTCACGCTGGAAATGGCGTCCGAGGCCGGCCTGCGGGTGGACGAGGTCGGCTTCCGGGAGTTGATGGCCCAGCAGCGCCGCCGCGCCAAGGCCGACGCCGCGGCGCGCAAGCACGCCCACGCCGACCTGACGGCTTACCGCGAGCTCGTCGACGCCGGACCCACCGAGTTCACCGGCTTTGACGAATTGACTTCCGAGGCAAAGGTTCTGGGCATCTTTGTGGACGGCAAGCGGGTTCCGGTGGCCACCCACGGCACCGAGGGGGCCGACCGGGTCGAGCTCGTGCTGGACCGCACCCCGCTGTATGCCGAGGCCGGCGGCCAGATCGCCGACGAGGGCACCATCAGCGGGACGGGCGCCGGGCAGAGTGCCCGAGCCGCGGTCACCGATGTGCAGAAGATCGCCAAAACCCTGTGGGTGCATCGGGTCAACGTCGAGTCAGGTGAGTTCGTGGAGGGCGACACCGTGGTCGCTGCGGTCGACCCGCAGTGGCGCCGGGGCGCCACCCAGGGGCACTCGGGCACCCACATGGTGCACGCCGCGTTGCGACAGGTGCTGGGCCCCAACGCCGTTCAGGCCGGGTCGCTGAACCGGCCGGGCTACCTGCGGTTTGACTTCAACTGGCAGGGGCCGCTGTCCGAGGAGCAGCGCACCCAGGTCGAAGAGGTGACCAATCAGGCCGTGCAGGCCGACTTCGAGGTGCACACCTTCACCGAGCAGCTGGAGAAGGCCAAGGCGATGGGCGCGATGGCCATGTTCGGGGAGACCTACCCCGACGAGGTCCGGGTGGTGGAGATCGGCGGCCCGTTCTCGCTGGAGCTCTGCGGCGGAACCCACGTGCACAACTCGGCCCAGATCGGTCCGGTGACGATCCTGGGCGAGTCCTCGGTCGGTTCGGGGGTGCGCCGCGTGGAGGCCTACGTCGGGCTGGAGTCGTTCCGGCACCTGGCCAGGGAACGCGCGCTGATGGCGGGGCTGGCGTCGTCGCTGAAGGTGCCGTCCGAAGAGGTGCCCGCCCGGGTGGCCAACCTGGTGGAGCGGCTCAAGGCCGCGGAGAAGGAACTCGAACGCGCCCGGCTGGCCGGCGCGCGGGCCGCCGCGACCAACGCCGCGGCCGGCGCGGAGCGTATCGGTAACGTCCGGGTGGTGGCGCAACGGATGTCGGGCGGGATGACGGCGGGCGACCTGCGCTCCCTGGTCGGCGACATCCGCGGCAGGCTGGGCAGCGATCCTGCCGTGGTCGCGCTCATCGCCGAGGGAGACGGCGGGTCGGTGCCCTACGCGGTCGCGGCCAACCCGGCCGCCCAGGATCTCGGGCTGCGCGCCAACGACCTGGTCAAGCAGCTTGCCGCGACCGTCGACGGGCGCGGCGGCGGCAAGGCGGACTTGGCGCAGGGTTCCGGCAAGGATCCGGCCGGCATCGACGCGGCGCTGGACGCGGTGCGTTCCGAGATCGCCGTGATAGCGCGGGTCGACTGAGTGGTCGCCGCACAGCACCGCGTGCCTGACCGGCCCGGCGATCCGCACCAGGACCCGGGCCGGGGACGACGCCTCGGCATCGACGTGGGCAGCGTCCGCATCGGCGTGGCCTGCAGCGACCCGGACGCCATCCTGGCCACTCCAGTCGAAACCGTCCGCCGTGACCGCAACGGCAGGCACCTGCGCCGGCTGGCCGCGCTGGCCGCCGAGCTCGAGGCCGTCGAGGTGGTCGTCGGGCTGCCGCGCACGCTGACCGACCGGACCGGGCCGTCGGCGATCGACGCGATCGAGGTGGCCGGCGAACTGGCGGAAGTGCTGGCCCGCCGAGTTCCGCCCACTCCGGTGCGGCTGGCCGACGAGCGGCTCACCACCGTGGCCGCGCAGCGGTCGCTGCGCGCGGCGGGGGTGCGGGCCAGAGAGCAGCGTGCGGTGATCGATCAGGCGGCGGCGGTGGCGATCCTGCAGAGCTGGCTGGATCAGCGCCGGGCGGCGCTGGCGGGGGAGCCCGGCGATGGTTGACAGCGCACGCCGGGAACGGGCGGAGCCCGAGGCGGTGGGCCCGCCGCCCCGGCGCAAATCGAGCCGCGTCGCCCGCAACAAGGCCGAGCGGGGCCGCAGGCGGCGCCGATTCGTTGTCAAGGTCGCGCTCGCGTTGTTCGCCGTGGTGGTGCTCGCCGCCGTCGTGGTGGGCGGCAGGGTGTGGCACGTCCTGTTCGGCGCCGGTGACGACTACAGCGGCAGCGGCAAGCGGGACCTGGTGATCCAGGTTCAGTCCGGCGACTCGACCACCAACATCGGCGAGACGCTGCAAAAAGAGCAGGTCATCAAGACGGTGCGGGCGTTCGTCAACGCCGCGCACGGCAACAGCGCGATCAACGCGATTCAGCCCGGCTTCTACCGGATGCGCACCGAGATCCCGGCGGCCAACGCGGTCGCACGGCTGACCGACCCGAACAGCCGGGTGGGCCGGCTGGTCATCCCGGAGGGCCGTCAGCTCGACGACACCACCGACATGAAGACCAACGTGGTGACGCCGGGCATCCTGACCCTGATCTCGCGCGCGACCTGTGTGGACCTCGACGGCGACACGCATTGCGTCTCGGCGCCCGACCTGCGCGCGGCCGCCACCAACAGCAGCACGACGGCGCTGTCGGTGCCGCCGTGGGCCCTCGAGCCGGTCAACGAGCTTGGCAAGGACCACCGCCGCATCGAGGGCCTGATCGCACCCGGCACCTTCAACGTCGATCCCTCCGCGTCGCCGGAGAGCATCCTGGCGACCCTGATCGGGGCCGGAGCCGAGGACGACGCGAAGTCCGGGCTGGTGGACACCGCCCAGGCGATGGGCCTGTCGCCGTACGACATCCTGGTGGTGGCGTCGCTGGTGCAGCAGGAGTCCAACGCCCAGGACTTCGCCAAGGTCGCACAGGTCATCTACAACCGCCTGCACGCCCGCCACACGCTCGAGTTCGACTCGACGGTCAACTACCCGCTGGACCGCCGCGAGGTGGCCACCAGTGACGCCGACCGGGCGCTGAAGACGCCGTGGAACACCTACGTGTCGCAGGGCCTGCCTGCCACCGCGATCTGTTCGCCCGGCACCGACGCGCTCAAGGCCGCCGAGCACCCGCAGCCGGGCGATTGGCTGTACTTCGTCACCATCGACGCCCAGGGCACCACGCTGTTCACCCGCGACTATCAACAACACCTGGCCAACATCGAGCTGGCCAAGCACAACGGTGTCCTCGACAGCACACCCCGCTAGCGCGGGCCCACGTAAGGCGGCCGTGCTCGGCAAGCCGATCGCGCACTCGAAGTCCCCGCAACTGCACCTGGCCGCCTACCGCGCGCTCGGCCTGGCCGGCTGGACCTACGACCGCATCGAATGCGACGCCGGCCAGCTGCCCGGCGTGGTCGGCGGGTTCGGGCCCGAGTGGGTCGGGGTGTCGGTAACCATGCCCGGCAAGTTCGCCGCCCTGCGCTTCGCCGACGAGCGCACCGACCGTGCGCAGCGGGTGGGGTCGGCCAACACTCTGGTGCGCACGCCGACGGGTTGGCGGGCCGACAACACCGACATCGACGGGGTCGCCGGGGCGCTGGGCACCGCCTCTGGATGGGCGCTCGTCTGTGGATCGGGCGGCACCGCGCCGGCCGCCGTCGCCGGGCTGGCGCAATTGGGCGTCGCGGGCATCACCGTGGTGGCCCGCAATCCCGGCAAGGCGGCCCGGCTGGTGGACCTGGGCGCGCAACTGGGCGTGCCGACGCGGTTCTGCGCCCTGGGCGGTGACGGGCTGGCCGACGAGGTGGCCGGCGCCGAGGTGCTGGTCAGCACCATCCCGGCGGACGTGGCCGCGCGCTACGTGGGCACCTTCGAGCGCATCGGGGTGCTGCTGGACGCGGTCTACGACCCGTGGCCCACGCCGCTGGCCGCCGCGGTGAGCGCCGCGGGCGGCCGGGTGGTCAGCGGTCTGCAGATGCTGCTGCATCAGGCTTTCGCGCAGGTGGAACAGTTCACGGGACTGCCCGCCCCGCGCGAGGCGATGACTTGTGCGGTGAGCCCACCGAACTAGCCTGCCGCGGATGGGGATTGTGGCGGCGGCCGCGGTGCTGGCCTGGCTGGCGGCGTTGAGCCGCCACGACCTGCGCGAACGGCGCCTGCCCAACGCGCTGACGCTGCCCGGGGCCGCGGCGGTCCTGGCGGTCGCGACGGCGGCCGGGCGCGGGCCGGCGGCGCTGGCCGGAACCGTGGCGTTGACCACGATCTACCTGCTGGTGCACTGCGCCGCACCGGGCGCGATGGGCGCCGGTGACGTCAAGCTGGCCCTCGGCCTGGGTGCGCTGACCGGGTGCTTCGGCGTGGGCGCCTGGTTTCTCGCGGCGCTGGGCGCGCCGCTGCTGACCGCGCTGCTCGGGGTACTGGCCCGGCTTCGCGGCGGTGCCCACACCCCGGCGGCGGTGCCGCACGGACCGTCGATGTGTCTGGCCAGCGCGGCGAGTGTGGCGCTGGCGTTGCTGTGACGTCTCAGTTCGCCCCGGCGGTGGGCCGCAGCAGCGGCAACAGCTGGTCACCCAGCCTGACGGCCTCGGACTTGTACGGGGTGTCCGACAACACGAAATGGCTGACCCCGAGGTCGGCGTATTTCTGCAGCGCGGCGGCGACCTCGACGGCCGAGCCGACCAGCCATGTCGTGCCCGCGCCCTCGCCGCCGTACCTGCTCGGCGCCGTGTAGAGGCAGGAGTCGAGCACCTCCGCGCGTCCGGCGAGGTCCTTGAGCCGGCGCTGACCCTCCGACCCCGCCGGGTCGTGCAGCAGCAGCATGGTCGGCGTGCCGGCCAGCGTGGCGACCTTCGCCTCGGCGTCGCGCCAGGCCTGCTCGGACGTGTCGCGCACCAGGGTCGTCACCCGGAGGCCGAACTCCAGCGGCGCGTGCTCGCGACCCAGCTTGGCGGACAACGACTTCAGCCGGTCGATGCGCTCGGCGATCCCGTCGAGCGACTCGCCCCAGAACAGTTGGACGTCGGCGTCGGTCGCGGCGACCTGCTCGGCGGCCGCCGACGCCCCGCCGAAGTAGAGCTTCGGGTACCGGCCGTCGGCCGCGCCGAGCGGGCGCGGCCGCAGCGTCGAGTGTTCGACGCCGAAGAATTCGCCGCGGAAGGTGATGTCGTCCTCGCTCCACAACCGGCGAACCAGCCGGATGAACTCGCGGGTGCGCTCATAGCGGCGCGCTTTGTCGAGGTCGGCGTCGCCGTAGGCCGCCACGTCGTCGGCACCGCTCACGATGTTGATCAGCAACCGGCCGTCGTTGAGCCGATCCAGGGTCGCCGCCGCGCTGGCGAACTGCGCCGGATGCCAGTAACCGGGCCGGACCGCCACCAGCGGGGCGAAGCCGGTGGTGCGCGCGGCGATCGCGGTCGCGACCGTGAACGTGTCCGGGCGCCCCCAGCCGGTCCCGATCAGCGCGCCCTCCCAGCCGTGTCGCTCGGCGCGCAGGGCGAGATCGACCGAATAGTCCAGGCTGCCCCAGCCGTCGACGGTGTCGTCGCCCCGATGGCCCGGCTCGACGGTATTCGGTATGTACCAGAGAAATTGACCCACCGGGCACCATCGTGGCACACGACCGCGGTGGCGCGACCCGGGCCGCGGCTCGTCTGGTGCTCATCGCAGGAATCAGCCCGGATGAAAGTCCATGCGCAGGCGAAAAATTCAGCACGCAGCAAACCGTTGCCGGGTAACGTTCGCTCCTGGCAGCCTCTCAGGGCTGGTTGTCGTTCGCACGACTCGTTCGCACGACACTGACTCGCCCAGAAGGACTTTGATTCGCATGGCCCCTGCATTCCACGAGCCTGCGGCGGCAAGCGACGGGGTGCTCGCCGAGATCGCCGCCGACTACCGACGGCGGTTGGCCGGCGGCGAAACCCAGCCGCCGCTGCACGGCCTGAAGCTGGTCCGGGACCGGCGGTGGGGCGCGCTGCGATTGGCCCGCGAGCACGGCGGCGCCGGCTACTCGGTGGCCCAATTCTTCGACCACCTCATCGCGCTCGCCGCGGCCGATCCCGACCTGGCGCACATCCTGCGGATCCACTACGCGCTGGTCGAGGAGCTACAGGTGCGGCCTCGACAGCCGGGCAGCGATCGGTGGCTCGCGGTGGTCGCCGACGGCGGGCTGATCGGCGGCGCCAACGCGGAAAAGAGCCAGAAGTCGGTGGGCGGCAACGACCGTGATACCCGGCTGACGGCCACCAGGGACGGGCTGCGGCTGCGCGGCCGGAAGTTCTACAGCACCGGCGCGCAGTTCTCCGACTATCTGCGCGTCACCGCGCAGGACGACGACGACACCCCGACCGCCGTGGTGATCCCGGCGGACCGGGCCGGCGTCGAGCACCTCGACGACTGGGACGGCATCGGCCAGCGCCAAACGGGCAGCGGCACAACGGTATTCCACGACGTGGCCGTTGCGCCCGACGAAGTGTTCCCGATGGCCGACACCATCGGGGTGAACCGCGCCCGGGGCGCGCTGATGCAGCTGTACCTGCACGCGATAGCCGCGGGCATCCTGCGGGCCCTGACCGAGGACGCCGCCGCGCTGGTGCGCGGTCGGGGCCGCACCTACACCTTCGCCAGCGTCGACACGCCCACCGCCGACCCGCAGCTGCTGGCGATCGTCGGCGAGATCGACGCGGTGGCCTACGCCGCGCGGGCGCTGGTGCACAGCGCCGCCGCCGAACTCGCGCCCGCGCTGGCGGCGGCGCACGACACCGGGATCGATCCCGAGCTGGAAACCAGGGCGTCGATCGCGGCCGCGCGCGTCAAGGTCGCGATGCAGGAGCCGGCGCTGCGGGCCGCCTCGCGCGTCTTCGACGCCGGGGGCGCCTCGGCCGTGCAGGCGTCGGCGTCGCTGGACCGGCACTGGCGCAACCTGCGGACGCTGTTCTCGCACAACCCGACCGTCTACAAGGCGCGGGTGCTCGGCGATATCGCCGTCAACGGCGCGGACCTGCCCGCGAGCAGTTTCTTCTAGAGCCGCGCGGACCGGGCACCGCCACGGTCTGCGCGAATCGGCTTTCGGAAGCCGCCATGGGAAGATGGGACCCGTGTTGCGTTGGATCACTGCCGGGGAGTCGCATGGCCGCGCACTGGTGGCCGTGCTCGAAGGCATGGTCGCCGGCGTGGAGATCACCTCCCAGGACATTTCCGAACAGCTGGCCCGTCGCCGCCTCGGCTACGGTCGCGGCGCCCGGATGGCGTTCGAGCGGGACGCGGTGAGCGTGCTGTCCGGGGTGCGCCACGGCGTCACCCTGGGCGGGCCCATCGCCGTCGAGATCGGCAATACCGAATGGCCGAAGTGGGAGACCGTGATGGCCGCGGACCCGGTCGACCCGGCGGAGCTGGCGGACAGCGCGCGCAATGCGCCGCTCACCCGGCCCCGTCCCGGCCACGCCGACTACGCGGGCATGCTCAAGTACGGCTTCGACGACGCCCGGCCGGTGCTGGAGCGGGCGAGCGCCCGCGAGACCGCGGCCCGCGTGGCGGCGGCCACCATCGCCCGTTCGTTTCTGCGTCAGGCGCTCGGCGCCGAGGTGCTCTCACACGTGGTCGCGATCGGCCCGTCGCAGCCCTACGACGGCCCGCCGCCGGGCCCGGGCGACCTGCCCGCGATCGACGCCAGCCCGGTCCGCGCGTTCGACAAGGCGGCCGAGGCGGCGATGATCGCCGAGATCGAGGCCGCCAAGAAGGACGGCGACACCCTCGGCGGTGTGGTCGAGGTGGTGGTCGTCGGCCTGCCCGTCGGGCTGGGCTCGTTCACCAGCGGCGACAACCGGCTGGACAGCCAGCTCGCCGCCGCCGTGATGGGCATCCAGGCCATCAAGGGCGTCGAGATCGGCGACGGCTTCGAGACCGCCCGCCGCCGCGGCAGCCGCGCCCACGACGAGATGTACCCCGGCCCCGACGGCGTGGTCCGCTCGACCAACCGCGCGGGCGGGCTGGAAGGTGGCATGACCAACGGCCAGCCGCTGCGGGTGCGCGCCGCGATGAAGCCCATTTCCACGGTGCCGCGGGCGCTGGCCACGGTCGACATGGCGACCGGTGACGAGGCCGTCGCGATCCACCAGCGCTCGGACGTGTGCGCGGTGCCCGCCGCCGGTGTGGTGGTCGAGGCCATGGTGGCGCTGGTGCTGGCCCGCGCGGCGCTGCAGAAGTTCGGTGGCGACTCGCTGGCCGAGACCCGCCGCAACGTCGAGGCCTACCGGCACGCGGTCGCCGAGCGGGAGGCGCCGGCCGCCCGGGGCACCGGGTGATGGCGCCCAGGGCCGTCCTGGTGGGCCTGCCCGGGTCGGGCAAGTCCACCATCGGCCGGCGGCTGGCCAAGGCGCTCGACGTCGATTTCCTGGACACCGACGTGGCCATCGAGCAGCAGACGGGGCGCCGCATCGCCGACATCTTCGCCGCCGAAGGCGAGCCGGAGTTCCGCCGCATCGAGGAGGCCGTGGTGCGCGCGGCGCTGGCCGACCACGACGGCGTGGTGTCACTCGGGGGTGGGGCGGTCACCAGCCCCGGGGTTCGCCAGGCGCTCGCCGGTCACACCGTCGTCTACCTGGAGATCAACGCCACCGAAGGCGTTCGGCGCACCGGCGGCAACACCGTGCGCCCGCTGCTGGCCGGGCCCGACCGCGCCGACAAGTACCGCGCGCTGCTGGCCGAACGCAGCCCGCTGTACCGGCGGGCCGCGACCATCCGCGTCGACACCAACCGGCGAAACCCCGGCGCGGTGGTGCGATACATCGTCTCGCGGTTGCAGGCCCCGGCCGGGGCGGCGACATGAATGATCCCGGTGGCCCCGTCACCATCGAGGTGGCCGTCGACCCGCCGTACCCGGTGATTGTCGGTACCGGCTTGCTGGGCGAGCTGGACGAGCTGCTGCGCGACCGGCACAAGGTGGCCGTCGTGCATCAACCGGTGCTGGCCGAGACCGCCGAGGTGATTCGAACCCGGCTGGTGGACAAGGGCGTCGACGCACACCGCATCGAAATCCCGGACGCCGAAGAGGGCAAGGACCTCCCGGTGGTGGGATTCTTGTGGGAAGTGTTGGGCCGCATCGGGATTGGACGCAAGGACGCGTTGGTCAGCCTCGGCGGCGGCGCGGCCACCGACGTCGCCGGGTTCGCGGCGGCCACCTGGCTGCGCGGCGTCGACGTGGTGCACGTGCCCACCACACTGCTCGGCATGGTCGACGCCGCCGTCGGCGGCAAGACCGGGATCAACACCGACGCGGGCAAGAACCTGGTCGGGTCGTTCCACCAGCCGCACGCCGTCCTGGTCGACCTGTCGACGCTGAAGACGTTGCCGCCCAACGAGCTTGTCGCGGGCATGGCCGAGATCGTCAAGGCGGGGTTCATCGCCGATCCGGTGATCCTCGATCTGATCGAGGCCGATCCGCGAGCCGCCGTCGACCCGTCGGGCGACGTGCTCGCGGAGTTGATCCGGCGTGCGATCGTGGTCAAGGCCGAGGTGGTGGCCGCCGACGAGAAGGAGTCGGAGCTGCGCGAAATCCTGAACTACGGACACACTTTGGGGCACGCGATCGAGCGTCGCGAGCGCTACCGGTGGCGGCATGGCGCCGCGGTGTCGGTGGGCCTGGTGTTCGCCGCAGAGCTGGCCCGGTTGGCCGGCCGCCTCGACGACGACACCGCGCTGCGGCACCGCACCATTCTGTCCGCGCTCGGCCTGCCGGTCAGCTACGACGCCGGCGCGTTGCCGCAATTGCTGGAATACATGGCGGGGGACAAGAAGTCGCGGGCCGGGGTGTTGCGGTTCGTGGTCCTCGACGGCCTGGGCAAGCCGGGCCGGATGGCCGGCCCCGACCCGTCGTTGCTGGCGGCCGCCTATTCCGGGATCGCGGAGGCGTCATGACGCGCCGCGGCGACGACGTCAACGTGCAGGTCATCAACGGCCCGAACCTGGGCCGGCTGGGCCGCCGCGAGCCCGACGTGTACGGCGACACCACGCACGATCAGCTGGCCGCGCTGATCGAACGGGAAGCCGAGGCGCTCGGCCTCAAAGCCGTTGTGCGGCAGAGCGATGACGAAGCCGAGCTGCTGAGCTGGATCCATTCGGCCGCGGACGCGGGCGAACCGGTCATCCTCAACGCCGGCGGGCTCACCCACACGTCGGTGGCGCTGCGCGACGCCTGCGCCGAGCTGAGCGCACCGCTGATCGAGGTGCACATCTCGAATGTCCATGCGCGCGAAGAGTTTCGGCGCCACTCATACCTGAGCCCGGTCGCGACGGGTGTGATCGTCGGGCTGGGCGTGCAGGGCTATCTGCTCGCCCTGCGCTATCTGGCCGGGGAGCCCGGCGCCAACGGCTAAGCCTTATCGGGCTTGGTGTGCTCGTCGTCGCCGCGGGTGCGGATCACCTCGGTCTTGGGGTCGTCCTCGGTCTTGGCGATCGTCTCGGTCGGCGAGTCGGTGGTGGCCACCTTGTCGGTGCGCGCGTCGCGCTCGGCCGTCGCGACCGACCCCGTGCGCTCCTCCGCCCGGGCTCCGGACTGCGTGGGGATCTCGCCGGTGGGCGCGTCGTCGCCGCGCACGGCGGAGAACACGTCGGTGTCGGCCCGCTCGTCATCGGTGCCCGGCCGGCGCGGCGGTGGATTGCGGTCCACCCGCCAGCGCCCGATGGTCACGCCGATGATTCCGGGCAGGAAGACGCACAGCGCGGTGAAGGCGGCGAACGTCGTCAGCTCGTTGATCAGCCCGCCGGTGTACAGGCCCGTGTAGACGAGTGCGAGCAGCCAGGCGACGGCCCCGCTGACCACACCGGCCACCAGGCCGGCCAGCAGCCACGTCATCGCCAGATCGCCGCGGCGGTCCGGGTCCGGGTTGGCGATGGCGTCGGCCCGGCCGTCGCGAATCCCCCAGACGACCACGCCGATGATGAACACCAGCAGCAGTGCGACGCTGAACAACCCGGCCTGTGTTTGCCACGCGTTGATCAGCGCACCCTGGAACAACCTGACGACGACCATCGCCGCGGCATAGACCAATCCGCGCAGCATCCAGTTCCTCATGGGCTCAAAGCGTAGCGAGTACCGTCAAGACCCGTGACACATTCACAACGTCGAGACAGGCTCAGGGCGCGGCTCGAGGCGGGCGGACTGGACGCGCTGCTGGTCACGGACCTGGTGAACGTCCGTTACCTCTCCGGTTTTACCGGCTCCAACGGCGCGTTGCTGGTCTTCGCCGACGACCGGAGCCCCGTGCTGGCCACCGACGGGCGATACCGGACTCAGGCCGCCGAACAGGCACCGGACCTCGAGGTCGCCGTCGAACGGGCGCTAGGGCGCTTCCTGGCCACGCGCGCCGCCGAGGCCGGCGCGCACACGCTGGGCTTCGAAAGCAACGTGGTGACCGTCGACGGCTTCGACGCCCTGACCCGCGAGCTGGACGAGCGGAAGGCGGCCACCGAGCTGGTCAAGGCCGCCGGCACCGTCGAGGCGTTGCGCGAAGTCAAGGACGCCGGCGAGGTCGCCCTGCTGCGGCTGGCCTGCGAGGCGGCCGACGCGGCGCTGACGGAGCTGGTGACGCGCGGCGGCCTGCGGCCGGGCCGCACCGAACGCGAGGTCGGCCGCGAGCTGGAGGCCCGGATGCTGGACCACGGCGCCGACGCGATCTCGTTCGAGACCATCGTGGCCGCGGGCCCGAATTCGGCGATCCCGCACCACCGCCCCACCGACGCCGCGCTGGCCGACGGCGATTTCGTCAAGATCGACTTCGGTGCGCTGGTCGGCGGCTACCACTCCGACATGACCCGCACCTTCGTGCTCGGCAAGGCCGCCGACTGGCAGCTGGAGATCTATCAGCTGGTCGCCGACGCGCAGCGGGCCGGCCGGGAGGCGCTGCACGCGGGCGCCGACCTGCGCGGCGTGGACGCCGCGGCCCGCGGGGTGATCGCGGACGCGGGCTACGGCGAGCAGTTCAGCCACAGCCTGGGCCACGGCGTGGGCCTGGAAATACACGAAGCACCGGGCATCGGTGCCACGTCCACCGGCACACTGCTGGCCGAATCCGTGGTGACCGTGGAACCCGGCGTCTACCTGCCCGGCCGCGGCGGGGTGCGCATCGAGGACACGCTGGTGGTGCCGGACGCGGGGCGCGGCAAACCCCCCGAATTGCTGACCAAGTTCCCCAAGGAGCTGGCCGTTCTGGCCTAGCGCCCCCGCACGCACGGCGAGGGTCTGCCGCGGCGCGCTCTAAACTGGCCGACAAGTTCCAGACAGTTCCGCAAGACGACTGTCCATCCCCGAGGAGATAAACCGAACCGTGGCAAGCACTGCCGATTTCAAGAACGGACTGGTGCTGGTGATCGACGGCCAGCTGTGGCAGATCGTCGAGTTCCAGCACGTCAAACCCGGCAAGGGCCCGGCTTTCGTGCGGACCAAGCTGAAGAACGTGCTCTCCGGCAAGGTCGTCGACAAGACGTACAACGCCGGCGTGAAGGTGGAGACCGCGACGGTCGACCGGCGCGACGCCACCTACCTGTACCGCGACGGCTCGGACTTCGTGTTCATGGACAGCCAGGACTACGAGCAGCACCCGCTGCCCGAGTCGCTCGTCGGCGACGCCGCCCGGTTCCTGCTGGAGGGGCTGCCGGTGCAGGTCGCGTTCCACAACGGGGCGCCGTTATACCTGGAGCTGCCGGTGTCGGTGGAGATGGAGGTCACCCACACCGAACCCGGCCTGCAGGGCGACCGGTCCAGCGCCGGCACCAAGCCCGCCACCGTCGAGACCGGGGCCGAGATCCAGGTGCCGCTGTTCATCAACACCGGAGACAAGCTGAAGGTCGACACGCGCGACGGCAGCTACCTGGGGCGCGTCAACGCGTGAGCAAACCCGTGCGGGGACGCCACCAGGCCCGCAAACGGGCCGTCGACCTGCTGTTCGAAGCCGAGGCCCGTGGGCTGACCCCGGCGGAGGTGGTCGACGTGCGCACCGGGCTCGCCGAGACGAACCCCGACGTCGCGCCCCTGCAGCCGTATACGGCCGCGGCGGCCCGCGGCGTCGGCGAACACGCCGTGCACATCGACGACCTGATCAGCTCGCATCTGCAGGGCTGGACGCTGGACCGCCTGCCCGCCGTGGACCGCGCCATCCTGCGGGTCGCGGTCTGGGAGCTGCTGTATGCCGACGACGTGCCGGAGCCGGTCGCTGTCGACGAGGCCGTCCAGCTGGCCAAGGAGCTGTCCACCGACGACTCGCCGGGCTTCGTCAACGGGGTGCTCGGCCACGTCATGCTGGTGACGCCGCAGATCAGGGCTGCCGCCGAGGCGGTGCGGGGCGCGGTGGGTCCCGATGCCGCCGGCCCGGCGGAGGATGACGGTCCGCGGCCATGACCCGGCTGGAGCTGCGCCTGCTCGTGGCGGCCGTCCTGGCCGCGACGGTGGTGGTGGGCGCGGTGATCTGCGCCGCCTACGGCCTGACGATCGTCGCCTCGGTGCTCTCCATCTACGCGCTCGGGGTGGGCGCCTGGCTGTATCACTGCGTGGAACGGGTGGTGGTCGCCCGCCGGATCAGCACGGTGCGCACGGCGGCCAGGCCGCTGCAGCCACTGCTGCCGGTGATGGCCGCGATCATGGGGCTGACGCAGGGCGTGGTGCGCTCGCTGTCCGATGTCACCGAGTTGCCGGCCCGTCGCTGGGAGCTGCCCGTGCTGCGGTGGGCGGACAGCGCCCGGGGTCGTGAGCGACTCGTCGAGGGTGAGGTGGACAGCGACGACGAGGCGGACCGCTGACCGGGCTGGGGTGAAACGACCACGGGCGTGGCGCGGCGGGTTCACAATACGAGCGGAACGTGAGCGGCGGCGATCCGAGAAGAACAGGTGAGGTCATGATTCGATACACCACCCAGCCGCGACGACTTCGAGTGTCCGCGCTGGCGGCCGTGGCGAACCCGTCCTACGCCCGGGTCGACACCTGGAACCTGCTCGACGACGCCTGCCGTCACCTCGCCGAGGTCGATTTGGCCGGCCTGGACAAGACCCACGACCTGGCGAAGGTGAAGCGCCTGATGGACCGCATCGGCGCCTACGAGCGGTACTGGCTGTACCCGGGTGCGGACAACCTGGCGACCTTCCGCGCGCACCTGGAGAGCCTGTCCACGGTGCGGCTGTCCGAAGAGGTGTCCCTCGCGGTCCGGCTGCTGGGTGAATACGGCGACCGCGCGGGGCTTTTCGACACGGCGGCGCCGCTGGCCGACCAGGAGTTGGTTGCGCAGGCCAAGCAGCAGCATTTCTACACGGTGCTGCTGGCCGATGACGCCCCGAGCACGGCGCACGACAGCCTGGCCGAGAGCCTGCGGGCGCTGCGTTGTTCCTCCGACGACATCCAGTTCGAGGTCCTCGTGGTGCCCAGCGTGGAAGACGCCATCACGGCCGTCGCGCTGAACGGCGAGATCCAGGCCGCGATCATCCGCGACGACCTGTGCCTGCGCTCGCACGACCGGTTGCCGCTGATGAACACCCTGTTGGGGCCCAACGAGGATGCCAGCGGCGTCATCCCAGACAGCGCCAACGACTGGGTGGAATGCGGCGAGTGGATCAGGGAGCTGCGTCCCCACATCGACCTGTATCTGCTCACCGACGAGTCGATCGCCGCAGGCGACGACACCGAACCCGACGTCTACGACCGCACGTTCTACCGGCTCAACGACGTCACCGACCTGTACAGCACGGTGCTCGCGGGCTTGCGGAACCGTTATGCCACACCGTTTTTCGACGCGCTGCGGGCGTATGCCGCTGCGCCGGTCGGTCAGTTCCACGCGCTGCCCGTCGCGCGCGGCGCCAGCATCTTCAACTCCAGATCGCTGCAGGACATGGGGGAGTTCTACGGCCGCAACATCTTCATGGCCGAAACCTCCACCACCTCAGGTGGTCTCGACTCGCTACTGGACCCGCACGGCAACATCAAGAAGGCGATGGACAAAGCGGCGAAGACGTGGAACGCCGACCACACCTACTTCGTCACCAACGGGACGTCGACCGCCAACAAGATCGTGGTGCAGTCGCTGACCCGCCCCGGCGACATCGTGCTGATCGACCGCAACTGCCACAAGTCGCACCACTACGGGCTGGTGCTGGCCGGCGCCTACCCGCTGTACCTGGACGCTTATCCGCTGCCGCAGTTCGCGATCTATGGCGCGGTGTCGCTGCACACCATCAAGCAGGCGCTGCTGGACCTGGAAGCGGCCGGACAGCTGCACCGGGTGCGCATGCTGCTGCTGACCAACTGCACCTTCGACGGCGTCGTCTACAACCCGCTACAGGTCATGCAGGAGGTGCTGGCGATCAAGCCGGACATCTGCTTTTTGTGGGACGAGGCGTGGTACGCGTTCGCCACGGCCGTGCCGTGGGCCCGGCAGCGGACCGCGATGGTGGCCGCCGAGCGCCTCGAGCAGCTGCTGGCGTCGCCGGAATACGTTGCGGAATACCGCAAATGGGCCGCGTCGATGGACGGAGTGGACCGCTCGGAGTGGATCGAGCGCGAGCTGCTACCCGACCCGGCCACCGCGCGGGTGCGCGTGTTCGCCACGCATTCCACGCACAAATCGCTGTCGGCGCTGCGGCAGGCGTCGATGATCCACGTGCGGGACCAGGATTTCAACGCGCTCACCCGCGACTCCTTCGGCGAGGCGTTCCTCACGCACACCTCGACGTCGCCCAACCAGCAGCTGCTCGCTTCCCTGGACCTGGCCCGCCGCCAAGTCGACATCGAGGGCTTCCAACTGGTTCGCCAGGTCTACGACATGGCGCTGGTCTTCCGGCACCGGGTGCGCAAAGACCGGCTGATCAGCAAGTGGTTCCGCATCCTCGACGAATCCGATCTGGTGCCCGAGGAGTTCCGGGCGTCCTCGGTGAGTTCGTACCGCGAGGTGCGGCAGGGGGCGCTGGCCGAGTGGAACGAGGCCTGGCGCTCCGACCAGTTCGTGCTGGACGCGACGCGGGTCACCCTGTTCGTCGGCGCGACGGGGATGAACGGTTACGACTTCCGCGAGAAGATCCTGATGGAGCGCTTCGGCATCCAGATCAACAAGACGTCGATCAACAGCGTGTTGCTGATCTTCACGATCGGTGTCACCTGGTCCAGCGTGCACTACCTGCTGGATGTGTTGCGAAGGGTGGCAACGGATTTCGATCGCACGCAGAAGGAGGCCAGCGTCGCCGACCGGGCATTGCAGGAGCGTCATGTCGAGGAGATCACCGAGGATCTGCCGCATCTGCCCGACTTCAGCGAATTCGACGTGGCGTTCCGGCCGGTCGATGAGTGCAAGTTCGGCGACATGCGCTCGGCGTTCTACGCCGGATACGAGGAGTCCGACCGCGAACACGTGCTGATCGGCATGGCCGGGCGGCGACTGGCCGAGGGCAAGACCCTGGTGTCCACCACGTTCGTGGTGCCCTACCCGCCGGGCTTCCCGGTGCTGGTCCCTGGCCAGGTGGTATCCAAGGAGATCGTGTACTTCCTGGCCCAGCTCGACGTCAAGGAAATCCACGGGTACAACCCCGATCTCGGGCTGTCGGTGTTCACCGATACCGCGCTGGCGCGCATGGAGGCGCAACGCAATGCCGCGATGGCGGCGGTGGGTTCGGTGACCGCGGCGTTCGAGTTGCCGGCGGACGCGTCGGTGACCAACGGGGCGCGCAACGGCGCGGGTGGCACCCGGGCCGTGCCGTCGGCCGCCGAAGGCTGAGCGCTCAACCGGGTGCCGGAGCCGGGTTCACGCCGCAAGTGCTGCGCGCGAAGTTGTGCGGCGCGCTTGGCGACCAGTCGGCGATGCCTCGCCGGATTCCCTGGATGATTGCGTCCCGGCCCGGCGATTGGTTGCAACTCGAACTCAGCGTGCTGAACGGACTCGGGTCGGCGCCTCCCGGCGCCGCCGCCAAGGCGCCGCAGGCGACCACGGCTGCCGCGCTGATCAGCATCCGGGTGATCGAACGGGCCTTCGGGCGCGCGATACCAAGCATGACGGTGCCAGCGTAGGACCCGGCCGCTGAGAGACCGCTGAGAACGCGCGGCGCCCGATGTTCCGGCCCGACCGGCCGGCCTGCAGAATCGAGGGTGTGCACCTGGGCATCTCGGCCCGCTCGGCGGCCGTGTCGGCGATCGTCGTGCTCTGCGCGTTCAGCATGGCCGGCGTGGGTTTGGACGTGATCCTGTACCGCACGGCGCTGGGCGGCGTCGATTACGCCGCCGCCGAGAGGGTCCGCGACATCACCAAGGCACTGCAGTCGGACTCGCCCGACGACCTCGACAACGCGTTGCTGACCACCGACCAGCGGGTGGTCGCAACCCAGGTGATCGGGCCGGACGGCAAGGTGGTCAAGCGATCCGGCTCCGCACCGAAAACACCGCTGGTGGCCGCGAGCGAATTCGGCTTCACCCTGCGCCGCGGCCTGCCCGACGAGGTGGTGGCCGGTGACGACATGCGGGTGAGCGGTCAAAAGGTCGCGACCGGGTCCGGCGTGTACACGGTGCTGGTGGGCGGAGGCACCGAGGCGGTCGAGACGACCGTGCGCACGCTGGCGATCCTGTTGGCCTGCAGCGCGCCGGTGATCGTCGGGGTGGTGGCCGGCGCGACCTACTGGCTGGTGCGCCGGTCGTTGCAGTCGGTGGACGCCATCCGGGCCAGGGTGGCCGACCTCTCGACGTCCGATCTGGCCGAGCGGGTGCCGGTGCCGGGCGGCCGCGACGAGATCGCGGCCCTCGCCGTCACCATGAACGAGATGCTCGCCCGCCTGGAAGCGGGCCACCGTGCGCAGCAACGCTTTGTCGGCGACGCGTCCCACGAATTACGCAGCCCGCTGACCACCATCATCTCCGGGCTGGAGGTGGCCGAGGCGCATCCCGACCTGCTCGACGCCGAACTGGCGGTCAACACTCTGCTGCCCGAGGCGCGGCGGATGCAGACGCTGATCGACGATCTGCTGTTGCTGGCCCGCGGCGACGAGCAGACGCTGCTGCGGCGCAGAGAGCAGGTGGCGCTCGACGATCTCGCGCACGACGAGGCCGAGCGTGCGCGGCACGGCACGCGGTGCGCGATCCACACCGACCTCCGTCCGGTGCGCCTGGAGGGCGATCCGGTGGCACTCTCGCGGATGATCTGTAACCTCGTCGAAAATGCTGTCCGCCATGCGGTTTCGCGTGTCACGATCGAGGTCGGCGGTCACGGGGCTCACGGCGATCATGGCGAGGTGGTGGTCCTCGCCGTCGGCGACGACGGCCCCGGTATCGCCCTCGCCGACCGGGAACGGGTGTTCGAACGCTTCGTGCGCCTGGACTCCGACCGGGCCCGCAGCGGGGGAGGGGCCGGGCTGGGCCTGGCGATCGTCGCCGAAGTCGTTGCCGCACACGGGGGCACCATCGCCGTCGACGATCCGCCCCGCGGGGGCACGACGATGACCGTGACGTTGCCCGTGTCTCAGCACGGCAAATCTCAGCACAGCAACCGGTAACCGGCGCCGCGGATCGTCTCGATGGTGTTGGTGCCGAACGGAACATCGATCTTGCGCCGCAGATATCCGATGTAGACCTCGACCACGTTGTCGGGGCCATGATGGTGCGCGTCCCATACGTTCTGCAGGATCTCGGCCTTGGTCAGCACCGTGTCCTTGTTGCGCATCAAGAACTCGAGCACCCCGAACTCGCGGGGGGTCAGTGCGATCGGGGTCGAGCCCCGGGTGACCGTGTGCCGGGCGGGATCCAGCGCAAGCGTTCCCGCCGTCAACACCACCGGGCGCGCCGGCGCCCCGCGACGATCCAACGCCCGCAGCCGCGCCACCAGCACGCGGAACGAGAACGGCTTCGTCAGGTAGTCATCCGCGCCCAGATCGAACGCGTCGGTTTCGTCGTACTCACCGTCCTTGGCGGTGAGCATGAGCACCGGCGCCCACACGTCGCGCGACCGCATCCGGCGCAGCACCTCGTAACCGCTGAGGCGGGGCAGCATGATGTCGAGAACGATGACGTCGAAAGCGTTTTCGGTGGCCTCGCGCAGGCCGTCGACACCGTTGTCCGCGGCCACGACGACGAACCCCTCCGCCGTGAGCCCGCGAGCCACCGTGGCCGACAGCCGCGGTTCATCCTCGACGAGCAGGACGCGCATGGTCCAACGCTACGTCGGGCGCGGCGGGTTCTGCTCACCGGGATCACAAAGCCGGCGGGTTCGCGCAGGTGGCGCAATACCGCCGCGGGTGGTGGTTTTCGCTGGTCGGGTCCGAAGGCGCCCCGGCGCAATGGGCCCGGCGGCGCGCACGGGGGCCGCACGGCAAGCCCAAAAGCGGCGCTGAGCTGCGCTAGCGTGACTCCCGTGGCGCAACCAGTACCCATTGGAGGACCCCGGGCCGACCGCGCCCGCCGGGTCGCCGACGTGCTGCGCCAGCAGATCCACGCCGACACCTACCCACACGGCCTGCCCGCCGAACTGGAGCTGGCCGCCGAATTCTCGGTATCCCGCAACACGATTCGCGAGGCCTTGGCCGTGCTCAAGCATGAGGGGCTGATCGAGCGCGGGCCCAAGGTCGGCACGCACGTCGCGCAGCGCAAGTACGACCACGGGCTGGACGCGCTGCTGGGTCTGAAGGAGACGTTCAAGGATCGCGGTGAGGTCCGCAACGAGGTGCGCGCCGCGATGCCGGTTACAGCGCCGCCGTCGGTGGCCCGCCGGTTGCAGCTGCGGCCGGGCGAACAGGCGGTGTTCGTCGAGCGGCTGCGCTATCTGGGTGATCTGCCGCTGAGCCTGGACCTCACCTACCTCGCCCCGGGCATCGGCCGCGAGGTCCTGAACCATCCGCTGGAGGACCCGCTCGAAAAAGAAGACCTGTTCGCGCTCATCGAGGAGGTGAGCGGGCAACGGCTGGGCTCGGCGGCGCTGGCGCTCGAGGCCATTCCGGCCGACGCCCACTCGGCGGCCGCGCTGCAGGTGCCCGACGGCGCGGCGCTGCTGATGCTCGAACGGCTCACCAGCCTAGCCGACGGCACCCCCGTCGACCTGGAGTACATCCGGATGCGTGGCGACCGAATCACCATGCGCGGCTCGTTGATCCGAGCTGAGCCGACGAGGAGCAACCCATGACGCTGATCAACAACAACCGCGCCGACGTGCCGGTCACGATCGACGAGTCGCTGTGTATCGACGGCTGCACGCTGTGCGTCGAAGTCTGTCCGTTGGATGCGCTGGCCATCAACCCCGACACCGGCAAGGCATACATGCACGTCGACGAGTGCTGGTACTGCGGGCCCTGCGCGGCCCGCTGTCCCACCGGTGCGGTCACCGTCAACATGCCCTATCTACTCCGCTGAAAAGCGTTCACCCCCAGGATCTTTGAAATGAGACGACGCGCTTTCCGGGCGTCGGTCGTGATCGCGATCGCCGCGCTCACCGCCGCTTGCTCGCTGGAATCCCTGTCGCAGTCATCCGGTGTGGTCAACGTGGTGGTGGGCTATCAGTCCAAGACCATCAACACGGTGACCGCCGGGACCCTGCTGCGCGCCCAGGGCTACCTCGAGCGTCGGTTGGCCGACATCAGCACGCGCACCGGCACCAGATACGCGGTGCGGTGGCAGGATTACGACACCGGCGCCCCGATCACCGCGCAGATGCTCGCCGAGAAGATCGACATCGGCTCCATGGGCGACTATCCGATGCTGATCAACGGCTCCAAGACGCAGGCCAACCCGCTGGCGAAAACCGAGATCGTCTCCGTCACCGGCTACAACCCCAAGGGCGCGCTGAACATGGTGGTGGTGGCGCCCGGGTCGGCGGCGACGACGCTGGGCGACCTGGCCGGCGCCAAGGTCTCGGCGAGCGTCGGATCCGCCGGTCACGGCACCCTGATGCGGGCGCTGGACAGGGCGGGCATCCACGGGGTGGAGGTGCTCAACCAGCAGCCACAGGTCGGCGCGTCTGCCCTGGAATCCGGTCAGGTGCAAGGCCTTTCGCAGTTCGTCGCGTGGCCGGGGCTGCTGGTGTTCCAGGGCAAGGCCAAGCTGCTGTACGACGGCGCCGAGTTGAACACGCCCACGCTGCACGGCGTGGTGGTGCGGCGCTCTTACGCGTCCGCGCATCCGGAGGTGTTGGGGGCCTTCCTGCAGGCGCAGCTCGACGCCACGGATTTCCTCAACGCGAAGCCGCTGCAGGCGGCCCGCATCGTCGCCCACGACAGCGGCCTGCCGCAGGAAGTCGTGTATCTCTACAACGGCCCCGGCGGGACCTCGTTCGACACGACGCTCAAACCGTCACTGATCGAGGCGCTGAAAAGCGATGTGCCGTACCTGAAGTCGATCGGCGACTTCGCCGACCTCGACATACCCGGCTTCGTTCAGGACGGGCCGCTGCGCACGGTGTTCGGCGCCCGAGGCCTGAACTACGATTCGGCCCGGGCCGCCACCGCAAACCCGTCGGCGCTCGCCGGCAATGCCGCCCTGGCAAGCGAACTATGGCTGGACGGCGCCGATTCCACCCAGACGGTCGCCGATCCGACCGCCCTGCTGCAGGCGGTGCGGGACGCCACCGCCCGCGGCGCCAAGGTCCGTGCCGCCTATGTTCCCGACGCCGAACTGGGCACCCGATGGTTCGCTGACAGGGCGGTGTGGGTGCGCGACGGCCGGAACTACCTGCCGTTCGGCACACCTGCCGGCGCGCACCGCTACCTCACCGCACACCCGGGCGGCGCAGTCGTGAATTACCAACAGGCCCTTGGAGGTTCGGTATGACCGCCTATCTGACCGGCGACCCGGCGGCCCCGCTGGCCGCCCACGTCGTCGAGGCTGTTCCGCCGCCGGCCGCCCCGCGGCGTGCCGGCTCGCCGTGGCGGTGGCGGTTGCTGCGCCTCGCGTCGGTGGTCGCGGCGATCGGGTTGTGGCAGGTACTCACCGCGGGCAAGGTCCGGCTACTGCTGCGGTTCGACACGCTGCCCACCGTCACCGAGATCGTGCACGCGCTGACCCGCCGGCTCGCCACCGGCGAGTACTGGCTGGACCTGGCACAGTCGCTGATCCGCATCCTCACCGGCTTCGGGCTGGCCGCGGCGGTGGGAGTCGCGACGGGCGTGCTGCTGGGCCGTTCCCGCTTGTTCGCCAACACCTTCGGCCCGCTGACCGAGTTGGTGCGGCCCGTTCCGGCCATCGCGATGGTGCCGGTGGCGATCCTGCTGTTCCCCACGGACGAGGCGGGGATCGTGTTCATCACCTTCCTGGCGGCGTACTTCCCGATCCTGGTCAGCACCCGGCATGCGGTGCGGGCGCTGCCCACGCTGTGGGAGGACTCGGTGCGCACGCTGGGTGGCAGCCGGTGGGACGTGCTGAAACAGGTTGTGCTGCCGGGCATTCTGCCCGGCGTGTTCGGCGGTCTGTCGGTCGGCATGGGGGTGGCGTGGATCTGCGTGATCTCCGCGGAGATGATCTCCGGCCGACTCGGGATCGGCTACCGCACCTGGCAGGACTACACGGTGCTGGCCTACCCCCAGGTGTTCGTCGGCATCATCACCATCGGCGTGCTCGGCTTCGCGACAGCGGCGGCCGTCGAGGTGGTGGGGCGCCGGGTGACCAGTTGGCTGCCGCGAGCGGAGGAGGAAGGCGGACAATGACCGAAGAGAAGGCCGGAATGAATCTGGAACTGGATCGGGTTCGCTTGTCCTACACCGGGGAACCGGTGATCGACCGGCTGAGCCTGACGGTGCGCCCCGGCGAGATCCTGGTGCTCACCGGGCCCTCGGGCTGCGGCAAGTCGACGGTGCTGCGGGCCCTGGCGGGACTGCTGCGGCCCGACGAGGGTCGGATCGCGGCCGACGGTGCCGCGGTGACGGCGACCTCGGGGGACCGGGGCATGGTGTTCCAGGACAACGCGTTGTTGCCCTGGCGCACGGTGCGGTCCAACATCGAGTTGGCCCTGCGGCTGCGCGGCGTCGCGCGGGGCGGCCGGCGCGCCGAGGCGGACCGCTGGATCGCCGAGCTCGGTCTCACCGGCTTCGGCGACTACCTGCCCAAGAGCTTGTCCGGCGGCATGCGCCAGCGCGTCCAGTTGGCTCGCGGCCTGGCCGGGGCGCCGCGCGCGGTGATGATGGACGAGCCGTTCGGCGCGCTGGACACCCAGACCCGGGCGGCCATGCAGCGGCTGCTGATCGACGCCTGGCGTGCCCACCCGACGACCATCGTCTTCGTCACGCACGACGTTGACGAGGCGCTGCTGCTGGGTGACCGCATCGCCGTGCTGGGCAGGGCCGGTCAGCCGCTGCGCGCCCTGATCGACGTGCCGGACCCGCGCGCGGATCGGCAGCGCGGCCCGTTGCGTACCGAAGTAATTGCGGCACTGGATCACTCGGCGGTGGCGGCATGATGCAGATTCCCGACCCGGCGGCCCCGTCCCGGCTCGACTGTGACGTCCTGGTCATCGGCGGGGGCACCGCGGGCACCATGGCGGCGCTGTCGGCAGCCGAACACGGCGCGCAGGTGCTGCTGCTGGAGAAGGCCCACGTGCGCCACTCCGGCGCCCTGGCGATGGGCATGGACGGTGTGAACAACGCGGTGATCCCCGGCAAGGCCGAGCCCGAGGACTACGTGGCCGAGATCACCCGCGCCAACGATGGAATCGTCAACCAGCGCACCGTCTATCAGACCGCCACCCGCGGCTTCGCCATGGTGCAGCGCTTGGAGCGCTACGGCGTGAAGTTCGAGAAGAACGAGCACGGGGAGTACGCGGTGCGCCGGGTGCACCGCTCGGGCTCCTATGTGCTGCCGATGCCCGAGGGCAAGGACGTCAAGAAGGCGCTCTATCGCGTGCTGCGGCAGCGGTCGATGCGCGAGAAGATCCGGATCGAGAACCGGCTGATGCCGGTGCGGGTGCTGACCCAGGAGGGCCGCGCCGTGGGCGCCGCCGCCTTGCACACGCGCACCGGCGAATTCGTCACGGTGGCCGCCAAGGCCGTCGTCCTGGCCACCGGGGCCTGCGGCCGGCTCGGCCTGCCCGCGTCGGGTTACCTGTACGGCACCTACGAGAACCCCACCAACGCCGGCGACGGCTACTCGATGGCCTACCACGCGGGTGCGGAGCTGTCCGGCATCGAGTGCTTCCAGGTCAACCCCCTGATCAAGGACTACAACGGCCCGGCGTGCGCGTACGTCGCCAATCCCTTTGGCGGGTATCAGGTCAACTCACTCGGCGAGCGGTTTGTCGACTCCGACTACTGGTCGGGGCAGATGATGGCCGAGGTCAAATCCGAGATCGACTCCGCGCGCGGACCCATCTATCTCAAGGTGTCGCACCTGCCCGACGAGACGCTGACCGCCCTGGAGAACATCCTGCACACCACCGAGCGGCCGACCCGGGGTACCTTCCACGCCAACCGCGGACACGACTACCGCACCCACGACATCGAGATGCACATCTCCGAAATCGGCTTGTGCAGCGGTCATTCCGCTTCCGGTGTATGGGTCGACGAGCACGCCCGCACCACGGTGCCCGGCCTGTACGCCGCAGGCGACATGGCCTGCGTGCCGCACAACTACATGATCGGGGCGTTCGTGTTCGGCGATCTGGCCGGCACGCACGCCGCCTCCACCCTGGCCGATGTCGCAGCGCCGCAACAGCTCCCGGCCGACCAGGTGCGCGAGGCGCACGAGCTGATCTACCGGCCGCTGCGGCATCCGGACGGCCCGCCGCAGCCGCAGGTCGAATACAAGCTGCGCCGCTTCGTCAACGACTACGTCGCGCCCCCCAAGACCGGGGCCAAGCTGTCGCTGGCCATCCGCACCTTCGAGCGGATGAGCGCCGAGATCGCCGAGATGGGCGCCCGCAATCCGCACGAGCTGATGCGCGCGGTGGAGGTGTCGTTCATCCGGGACTGCGCCGAAATGGCCGCCCGCTCGTCGCACACCCGGACCGAATCGCGCTGGGGCCTCTATCACGATCGCGCCGACCTGCCCGGCCGCGACGACAGTCAGTGGGGCTATCACCTCAATCTGCGCAAGGGTGACGGCGGCGAGATGGTGTTCCTCAAGCGCCCGGTGGCACCGTATTTCGTGCCGGTCCCGGAGCTCGACGGACTGCCGCCCACCGACCGGACCGTGTACCCGGTGGCGCAACCGCCATTGGTCGGCGGCCAGGCGCCGGCCACCGCGGTGTCCCGAGTCGGCTCGGCCACAACGGCATTCGAACCGCCATCCCCGCGCATCGCCGCGGTCCTGGCACTCGAGGAGCCCACGGTGGCCGAGCTCTTGCCCTACCTCGCCGACGCCGATCCGGGAGTGCGCCGCACCGCGGTGTCGACGCTGACCGAGCACATTCCCGACGGCTATGCGCCCGCGCTGGTGGCCGCGCTGAGCGACGACGACGCGGCGGTCCGCCGGACCGGCGCCGACGGCATCCGAGAACTGGTCGAGGTGCTGCCGGAGCCGGAACGCGTTCGGCAACACCTGGATTCGTCGGACCGGGCGGTGCGCGCGGCCTCGCTGTATGTGCTGGCCGCGCGCCGGGCCGGTGACGCCGCGCTCTACCGGCGTGCCCTCGACGACGTCGACCATCGGGTCCGCATCGAGGCGGTGCGGGCGCTGGTGTCCGTCGATGACGTCACCGGCGTCGTCGCCGCCGCCGGCGACGAGAACCGTGAGGTGCGGATCGCGGCGGCGGCCGGGCTGGCGACGCTGCGCGGCGGCGCCGACACGGTGCGCCGGCTGGTCGCGGACACCGACCCGCTAGTGCGGGCGGCCGCGCTGGCCGCTTTGGGTCAATTGGGTTGTGGCCCGGATGATCACACCGCCGTCAGGCAGGCGCTGCGGGCGCCGGCCTGGCAGGTGCGGGAGGGCGCGGCGCGTGCGCTGGCGGGCGCGCCGGCCGACTTCGCGATGCCGCAGCTGTCCGAGGCGATCACCGACGCGCATCTCGACGTGCGCAAGGCGGCGGTGCTCAGCCTCACCCGGTGGGCCGGTGAGCCCGCCGCCCGCGACGCGCTGCGGCTCGCGCTCAAGGACGGCGACGCCGACGTGCGGGCCTACGCGCGCCGGGCGCTGGACAGCGCCGGGTAGTCGGGCAGCTCGACGGCGTCGCCGGTGGCGAACCACTTGCGTTCGGCGAACCGGCGAAACGGCCGGCCTTGCATGTATTTCATGACCAGGGCGGTCATCGCGATGTCGGCGGCCGAATTGGGTGCGTAGCGTTCGATGGTGTTGCCCAGCGTCTGGCACCGGTCGACGAACGGCCACAGCACCGCCTGGTAGCGCTGCAGCGCCGCGGCCGGCCGGGCGGCGTCCACGTCGCGGGCCGGGCCCAGTTCGCCGGCCAGGACGTACGCCCCGACCAGCGCCAGGGTGGTGCCCATGCCGCTGAGCGGGGACGCGCAGTAGCCGGCGTCACCGATCAGGGTGACCCGCCCCCGCGACCAGTCGTCCATGTGCACCTGGTCGAAAGCGTCGAAGTAGAAGTCGTCGGCCGCGCGGGCGGCCGCCACCAGCGCATCGCAGTGCCACCCGGCGCCGGCGAACCGGGCCGCCAGCAGCTCACGCTGCGCGTCCGGGTCGCGCCGGTCGTAGGGCACCGGCGGTGATTGAAAAGCTAACCCCGCCTTGGCGATTCCCGGGTCGCGCGACGGTCGCAGCGAGGCGAGCAGGCCGCCCGGCGCCTGGTAGATCAAAAACCAGCCGTCCAGACCGGCGGTGTCGGGCGCGGTGAACCAGGCGTGGTAACCACCGAGCGGCCTGACGAATTCCTCCTCGGGCCCGAAGGCCAGCCGCCGCACCGCCGAGTGCGGGCCGTCGGCACCGACGACCAGATCGGCCCGCACGCTGCTGCCGTCGGACAGCGTCGCCGCAGCGGGCCCGCGTCTGCTCCAGCAGGCCCATCCGGTCGATCACCGTGCGCCCGGCGCCGCGCAGGTCTACGGTCTGTCCGCCGGGACGGATCGTGTCCGCGATCTCGAGCACCACCACCTGGTAGCGGCCGCGGCCCAGCCAATATGCCAGGGCGGTCCCGGCGATTCCCGCTCCGCTGATCAACACGGTCGGCCCCGGCATGCGCTCAGCTTAGGTTCAGCGCAGGATCTTGGCGTAGAGCAGGCTGTCCTGGGGCTCGGGCCCCATCGTGGGGTAGACCGCGTGCCGGGCCAGCCGCCCCTCCAGGAAGAAGCCCGCGTGCTCGAGCAGCCGCGCCGAGCGCTCGTTGTCCACACTGCAGGTGGCCCAGACGCGATACACCGCCCGATCGGCGTCGAGCGCGTGCAGCAGCAGGCCGATCACCTCGGACATCAAACCCTTGCCCCACCAGCGGCGGCCCAGGCAGTAGCCGATCTCGACCGAGTGCGGCACCGGACGCCGGCAGCTGGCCAGCCCGACGACGTCGCCGCTGTGCTTGAGCTCGATCACCCAGGTGCGCTCGTCGCCGCCGACGTTGAGCTTCTCGGTGATGACCCGCCGGGTCGCCGCCACGTCCAGGTGCGGCGGCCACAGCAGATATTTGGTGACCTCCCGATCGCGGGCGACCCGCTGGAACAGTGCGCCCGCGTCGTCGAGCATCGGCAGCCGCAGCACCACGCGCGTGCCGACGATGCGGTCGGGTGGGTAATCGACCATCGCGCTAGAGGCCGAGCGCCTGATAGGTGCGGCGGACGAATCTCGGTTGTGCCGTGCGCAGTTTGGCCAGCGACGTGTTACCGGCGACGGCGGTGGCGGCATCGACGGTCATGTCCGGCAGATTCTGAATCAGGTAGATCAGCACCAGGTCCGCGCCGGGGTCGGCCTGCCACCAGGTTCCGTAGGCGCCCGGCCAGCTGAACGTGCCGACACCGCCCGGCCCGAACAACGGGGCGCTCTTGGCCGGATCGGTCACCACCGACAGGTTCAGCCCGAAGCCGCGGCCGACCCAGTACGGGGCGCCCAGGAAGTTGTGCCGCTTCTGTCCCGCGGTGAGCCGGTCGGTCCGCATCAGCCGGACGGATTCTTCCGAGAGCACCCGCACGCCGTCGACCGTCCCGCCGCCGAGCAGCATCCGCACGAACCGCAGGTAATCGTCGGCGCTCGACCACAATCCGCCGCCGGCATTGCAGAACGAAGGCGGGGTGATGTGTGGTGGGCCCATCACCCCGTGCTGCAGCCGGCTCTGCTCGTCGAGCCGGTACATGGTGGCCGCGCGGCGCCGTGCCTCGGGCGAGACGAAGAACCCGGTGTCGGTCATGCCCGCTGGGCCCAGGATCCGTTCGTCGAGCACCTGGTGGAACGGTTTGCCCTCGATGCGGGCGGCGATGACGCCCAGCAGGTCGATGGAGTGGCTGTAGGTGACGCGCTCACCCGGCTGGTGCACCAGCGGCAGCTTCGCCAGCTCGGCCAGCCAGGCGTCCGGCCCTTGCTGGAACGGCAGCCGCAGGTAGGCCTTGGCGATCGGCCCGGACACCGAGAAGCCGTACGCCAGCCCGCTGGTGTGGGTGAGCAGATCCTCGATCAGGATGGCGCCCTCGCGCGGGCGGGTGCGGTCCAGCGGGCCGTGCGGATCGTCGAGCACCCGCACGTCGGCCAGCTCCGGCGCCCAGCGGGTGACCGGGTCTTTGAGCGTCACCTTGCCCTCGTCGACCAGGCTCATCACGGCCGCGACGGTCACCGGCTTGGTCATCGACGCGATGCGAAACAGCGTGTCGCGCCGCATCGGCAGACCCGCGTCCACGTCGCGGTAGCCGATTTCGTTGACCTGCAGCAGTTCTCCGCCCTGCCAGACCATCGTCACCGCACCGGCGAGCAGGCCTGCGTCGCACACGTCGCGAATGGAGGCGGCATTGCCATCGAGGGTCGCGCGATTCACCCGGTCAGGTTAGCGGGCCGGTGGCAACGCCCGATCGGCCCACCGGCCCCCGCGCATTCGGCGCGCGCATCCGGCGTGGGCAAATTAGACTCTGGCGTCATGGTCAAGCGGACGGTCGGGACGATTGCAGCGGCGTGTGGTGGGGTTGCCGTGTTTGCCATGGCGCTCCTCGGAGTCGACGGCGCTGAAGCGCCGCGCGTCACCGCGGACCCGTCGACGACGGTGGAGCCGACGCCCTCGTCGCCGGACGAGTGCTGCGACACGAGCCAACCCCAGGCAAGCGAATGGAAGTGCAAGATCGGCCTGAACTGCGGGAAGATCACCCCGCGCCGCACCGCGCCGCCGGCCGAGCCTCCTCCGCCGAACCCTCCGCCGCCGTAGCCGGCCCGGCGTTCTCAACGGCTTGTCGCGCTGAGGCGGGCACCTATCACGTGCCCGCCCCCAGTGACTCCTGGGGCTGGTGTGGCCAGGGCGGGGGTGGCGCGACGGCACCGCACCCGGCAGGCGGTGTCGCGCCGGAAATTAGTGCTACGCTGCCACGCAGTCGACATCCTTTAACGATCCGTCCGGCGAGGCGGAGAAGGAGGTCAAGTTTCGCATGGGTGCTGCGGGCGACACCGGCTCAGGCAGTGATTCCCGGGAGTTGATGTCGGCGGCCGACGTGGGCCGCACCATTTCGCGCATCGCACATCAGATCATCGAAAAGACCGCGTTAGATGACGCGAGCCGGTCCGCGCCCCGGGTGGTGCTGCTGGGCATCCCGACCCGCGGCGTCATCCTCGCCCAGCGGCTGGCCCGAAACATCGGCGAATACAGCGGCGTTGACGTCGGCCACGGCGCCCTGGACATCACCCTCTACCGCGACGATCTGATGCAGAAGCCGCCGCGGCCACTGGAAGCCACCTCGATCCCGGCCGGCGGCATCGACGACGCGCTGGTGATCCTGGTCGACGACGTCTTGTACTCCGGCCGCTCGGTGCGCTGCGCGCTGGACGCGCTGCGCGACGTGGGCCGGCCCCGGGTGGTGCAGCTGGCGGTCCTGGTCGACCGCGGCCATCGCGAACTGCCGCTGCGCGCCGACTATGTGGGCAAGAACGTCCCCACCTCCCGCGCCGAGAGCGTTCACGTCCTGCTGAGCGAGAGCGACGGCGACGACAAGGTGGTGATCTCACGATGACGCGCCACCTGCTGGCCGCCGGCGACCTGAGCCGCGACGACGCCACCGCCATCCTCGACGACGCCGACCGGTTCGCCCAGGCCCTGGTGGGCCGGGAGATCAAGAAGCTGCCGACGCTGCGCGGCCGCACCGTCGTCACGATGTTCTACGAGAACTCGACGCGCACCCGGGTGTCCTTCGAGGTGGCGGGCAAATGGATGAGCGCCGACGTGATCAACGTCAGCGCATCCGGATCGTCGGTGGGCAAGGGGGAGTCGCTGCGCGACACCGCGTTCACGCTGCGCGCCGCCGGCGCCGACGCGCTGATCATCCGGCACCCGGCTTCCGGCGCCGCGCATCTGCTCGCCGACTGGACGTCGGGCGTCGCGGGCGACGGGGCCGGACCGTCGGTGATCAACGCCGGGGACGGCACCCACGAGCACCCGACCCAGGCGCTGTTGGACGCGCTCACCATTCGCCAGCGCCTCGGCGGCATCGAGGGCCGTCGCGTCGTGATCGTCGGCGACATCCTGCACAGCCGGGTCGCCCGTTCCAACGTGATGCTGCTGGCGACCCTGGGCGCCGAGGTGGTCCTGGTCGCACCGCCGACGCTGCTGCCGGCCGGCGTCGAGGGCTGGCCGGTGACCGTGTCCAACGACTTCGACGCGGAGTTGCCCGCCGCCGACGCGGTGCTGATGCTGCGGGTGCAGGCCGAGCGGATGAACGGTGGGTTCTTCCCGTCGGTGCGCGAATACTCCTCGCTGTACGGGCTTTCCGATCGCCGCCAGGCGATGCTGCCCGGGCACGCCGTGGTGCTGCACCCGGGGCCGATGCTGCGCGGCATGGAGATCGCGTCGTCGGTGGCCGACTCACCGCAATCGGCGGTGCTGCAACAGGTTTCCAACGGTGTGCACGTGCGGATGGCGGTGCTGTTCCATGTGCTGGTCGGCGCTGAAGGGGTCGCGGCATGACCGTCTTGATCCGCGGGGTGCGGTTGTACGGCGAGGGCGATCGCGTCGACGTGCTGGTCGATGACGGCCAGATCGCCGAGATCGGCGCGCTCGCCGAGGCCGGAGGCCTCGAAAAAGACCTCGACGTCATCGACGCGACGGATCAGGTGCTGCTGCCCGGCCTGGTGGACCTGCACACCCATTTGCGCGAGCCGGGCCGCGAATATGCCGAGGACATCGAAACCGGCTCGGCTGCAGCGGCTTTGGGTGGGTACACCGCGGTATTCGCGATGGCCAACACCACCCCGGTAGCCGACAGCCCGGTGGTCACCGACCACGTCTGGCACCGGGGCCGGCAGGTCGGCCTGGTCGACGTGCACCCGGTGGGCGCCGTCACCGTCGGGCTGGCCGGCAAGGAACTCACCGAGATGGGCATGATGGCGGCCGGGGCCGCGCAGGTGCGGATGTTCTCCGACGACGGCGTCTGCGTGCACGACCCGTTGGTGATGCGCCGCGCGCTCGAGTACGCCACCGGGCTGGGCGTGCTCATCGCCCAGCACGCCGAGGAGCCGCGGCTGACCGTCGGCGCCGTCGCCCACGAAGGACCGACCGCCGCCCGGCTGGGCCTGGCCGGGTGGCCCCGGGCGGCCGAGGAGTCGATCGTCGCCCGCGACGCGCTGCTCGCCCGCGACGCCGGCGCCCGGGTGCACATCTGCCACGCCTCCACTGCGGGCACCGTCGAGATCGTGAAATGGGCCAAACAGCAGGGGATCTCGATCACCGCCGAGGTCACCCCGCACCACCTGATGCTCGACGACGCCAGGCTGGCCAGCTACGACGGGCGAAACCGCGTCAACCCGCCGCTGCGCGAGGCGGCCGACGCGGAGGCGCTGCGCCAGGCGCTGGCCGACGGGGTCATCGACTGCGTGGCCACCGACCATGCCCCGCATGCCGAGCACGAGAAGTGCTGTGAATTCTCGGCCGCGCGCCCCGGCATGCTGGGGCTGCAGACGGCCTTGTCGGTGGTGGTGGCCACGATGGTCAACCCGGGGCTGTTGACCTGGCGCGACGTTGCCCGGGTGATGAGTGAAAACCCCGCGCGCATCGTGTGCCTGCCCGATCACGGCCGCCCGCTGGAGGTGGGTGAGCCGGCCAACCTCACGGTGGTGGATCCATCGGCCTCGTGGACGGTCGCCGGGTCCGACCTGGCCAGCCGGTCGGCCAACACGCCGTATGAGGCGATGCCCCTGCCCGCCACCGTGACGGCCACGCTGCTGCGCGGCAGGATCACCGCCCGAGACGGCAAGTCCCCGACATGAATTCGGGCACCCTGGTGGGATCGTTGATCTTTGCGGCCGCGGTGGTGGTCGTGATCACGGTGGTGATCCAGCTGATGATGCGGGCCTGGCATCGTCGTTCGCGCCAGCAGGCGGAGCTGATCGGCGCGTTGCCCGAGATCCCCGACCACGTGGGGGCGGTGAGCATCACCAGCCGCGGGCACTACTGCGGTTCCATGCTGGCGCCGGGCTGGCATGAGCGGATCGTGGCGGGTGACTTGGGGTACCGGAGCAAAGCGGTGCTGACCCGCTATGCCGGCGGCATCATGGTGGAACGCATTCGGGCGCATCCCATTTGGATCCCCCGCGAGTCGATCACCGACATCCGCATGGATCGCAGGATGACGGGTCGGATCGGCATTCTGGCGATCCGCTGGCGGCTGGCCTCGGGCGTCGAGATCGACACCGGTTTCCGGGCGAACGACCGAGCCGATTACGACGGGTGGCTCGAGCCCCGCCGGCAGGAGGGGGCCGCGTGAACCGAGGAGGAGAGGCGCTCGTGAGCAAGGCGCAGTTGGTACTCGAGGACGGGCGCGTCTTCACCGGCACGCCGTTCGGCAAGGTGGGCCAGACGTTGGGCGAGGCCGTGTTCTCCACCGGCATGTCCGGTTACCAGGAGACGTTGACCGACCCGAGTTATCACCGGCAGATCGTGGTGGCCACTGCGCCGCAGATCGGCAACACCGGCTGGAACGGCGAGGACGCCGAGAGCCGCGGCGACAAGATCTGGGTGGCCGGGTACGCGGTGCGCGATCCGTCGCCGCGCCCGTCCAATTGGCGGGCCACCGGAACTTTGGAGGACGAACTGGTCCGCCAGCACATCGTCGGCATTGCCGGCATCGACACCCGCGCGGTGGTGCGGCATCTGCGCGCCCGCGGCTCGATGAAGGCGGGGGTGTTCTCCGGTGACGCGCTCGCCGGCGCGGACGAGCTGCTGCGACGGGTGCGCGGCCAGCCGTCGATGCTGGGGGCCGACCTGGCGGGCGAGGTCAGCACGCCGGACACCTACATCGTGGAACCCGATGGCACACCGCGGTTTACGGTGGCCGCTCTGGACCTGGGGATCAAGACCAACACCCCACGCAACTTCTCCCGCCGCGGCGTGCGCACCCATGTGCTGGCGTCGTCGGCGACGTACCGGCAGATCGCCGACCTCGAGCCCGATGGCGTCTTCTTGTCCAACGGGCCCGGCGACCCCGCCACCGCCGATCACATCGTCGCGGTCACGCGCGAGGTGCTGGGCGCCGGAATCCCCTTGTTCGGCATCTGTTTCGGCAACCAGATTTTGGGGCGGGCGCTCGGCCTGTCCACCTACAAGATGGTGTTCGGCCACCGCGGCATCAACATCCCGGTGATCGACCACGCGACCGGGCGAGTGGCCGTCACCGCCCAAAACCACGGCTTCGCGCTCGAGGGGGAGGCGGGCCAATCCTTCGACACGCCGTTCGGCCGGGCGGTGGTGAGCCACACCTGCGCCAACGACGGAGTGGTCGAAGGCGTCAAACTCGCTTCGGGGCAGGCCTTTTCGGTCCAGTACCATCCGGAGGCCGCGGCGGGCCCGCACGACGCGGAGTACCTGTTCGACCAATTCATCGATCTCATGGCAGGGGAGGGCCGCTAGTGCCACGTCGCACCGACCTCAACCACGTGCTGGTGATCGGCTCGGGGCCGATCGTCATCGGGCAGGCCTGCGAGTTCGACTATTCGGGAACCCAGGCCTGCCGGGTGCTGCGCGCGGAGGGGCTGCAGGTCAGCCTGGTGAACTCCAACCCGGCCACCATCATGACCGACCCGGAGTACGCCGACCACACGTACGTCGAGCCGATCACCGCCGCCTTCGTCGAGAAGGTGATCGCACAGCAAGCCGAGCGGGGCAACAAGATCGACGCGCTGCTGGCCACGCTGGGTGGCCAGACCGCGCTGAACACCGCGGTCGCGCTGTACGAGAACGGGGCGCTGCATCGTCACGGCGTCGAGCTCATCGGCGCCGACTTCGATGCCATCCAGCGCGGCGAAGACCGGCAGATGTTCAAGGACATCGTCGCCAAGGTGGGCGGTGAATCCGCCCGCAGCCGAGTGTGTTTCACCATGGACGAGGTCCGCGAGACGGTCGACGAGCTCGGCCTGCCGGTCGTGGTACGGCCCAGCTTCACCATGGGCGGGCTGGGCTCGGGGATGGCGCGATCCGTCGAGGAGGTCGACCGGATGGCCGGCGCCGGGCTGGCCGAAAGCCCCAGCGCCAACGTGCTGATCGAGGAGTCAATATACGGCTGGAAGGAATTCGAGCTCGAGCTGATGCGCGACGGCAACGATAACGTGGTCGTGGTGTGCTCGATCGAGAACGTCGACCCGATGGGCGTGCACACCGGTGACTCGGTCACCGTCGCGCCTGCGATGACGCTGACCGACCGGGAGTACCAGCGGATGCGCGACCTGGGCATCGCGATCCTGCGCGAGGTCGGGGTGGACACCGGTGGCTGCAACATCCAGTTCGCGATCAACCCGGCTGACGGCCGGCTGATCGTCATCGAGATGAACCCCCGGGTGTCGCGGTCGAGTGCCCTGGCGTCCAAGGCCACCGGGTTCCCCATCGCCAAGATCGCCGCCAAGCTGGCCATCGGCTACACGCTCGACGAGATCCTCAACGACATCACCAAGGAAACGCCCGCCTGCTTCGAGCCCACCCTGGACTACGTGGTGGTCAAGGCGCCGCGCTTCGCGTTCGAGAAGTTCCCCGGCGCCGATCCCACCCTGACCACCACCATGAAATCGGTCGGCGAGGCAATGTCGCTGGGCCGCAACTTCATTGAGGCGCTCGGCAAGGTGATGCGGTCGCTGGAGACCACCCGCGCCGGTTTCTGGACCAAGCCCGACGGCCCGGAGGGGACGCAAGAAAACGTAGCGGAGGTGCTGAGCCGGCTGCAGACGCCGACCGAGGGCCGCCTCTACGACATCGAACTGGCGCTGCGGCTGGGTGCGTCGGTGGACCAGGTCGCCGAGGCCAGCGGTGTGGACCCGTGGTTCGTCGCGCAGATCGGCGGGCTGATCGACCTGCGTGCCGAGCTGATCGCCGCCCCGGTGCTCGATGCCGACCTGTTGCGCCGCGGCAAGCACAGCGGGCTGTCGGATCGCCAGATCGCCGCGCTGCGACCCGAATTGGCCGGCGAGAACGGTGTGCGCTCGCTGCGCGAGCGCCTGGGTGTGCACCCGGTGTACAAGACCGTCGACACCTGCGCGGCGGAGTTCGAGGCCAAGACGCCGTACCACTACAGCAGCTACGAGCTGGATCCCGCGGCCGAGACCGAGGTGGCGCCGCAGACCGAGAGGCCCAAGGTGCTGATCCTGGGGTCGGGACCCAACCGCATCGGCCAGGGCATCGAATTCGACTACAGCTGTGTGCACGCGGCAACGACGTTGTCGCAGGCGGGTTTTGAGACCGTGATGGTCAACTGCAACCCGGAGACGGTGTCCACCGACTACGACACCGCCGACCGGCTCTATTTCGAGCCGCTGACCTTCGAGGACGTCCTGGAGGTGTTTCGCGCCGAGCGACAGTCCGCGGGCGACGGCCCGGGCGTGGCGGGAGTGATCGTGCAGCTGGGCGGCCAGACCCCGCTGGGGCTGGCCCAGCGCCTGGCCGATGCGGGGGTGCCGATCGTCGGAACCCCGCCCGAGGCGATCGACCTGGCCGAGGACCGCGGCGCATTCGGCGACGTGCTCACCGCGGCCGGCCTGCCGGCGCCGAAGTACGGCACCGCAACCACTTTCGCGCAGGCCCGGCGGATCGCCGAGGACATCGGCTACCCGGTGCTGGTGCGGCCGTCGTACGTGCTGGGCGGCCGGGGCATGGAGATCGTCTACGACGAGGAGACGCTGCGCGACTACATCGCCCGCGCCACCGAGCTCTCACCCGAGCACCCGGTGCTCGTCGACCGCTTCCTCGAGGACGCGGTGGAGATCGACGTGGACGCGCTGTGCGATGGCACCGAGGTGTACATCGGCGGCATTATGGAACACATCGAGGAAGCCGGCATCCACTCCGGTGACTCGGCGTGCGCACTGCCGCCGGTCACGCTGGGCCGCAGCGACATCGAGAAGGTGCGTCGCGCGACCGAGGCCATCGCCCACGGCATCGGCGTGGTGGGCCTGCTCAACGTGCAGTATGCGCTCAAGGACGACGTGCTCTACGTCCTGGAGGCCAACCCGCGCGCCAGTCGCACGGTGCCGTTCGTCTCGAAGGCCACCGCGATCCCGCTCGCCAAGGCGTGTGCCCGGGTCATGTTGGGCGCCAGCATCTCCCGGCTTCGCGAGGAGGGAATATTGTCGGCGTCCGGCGACGGCGCGCATGCCGCGCTGGACGCCCCCATCGCGGTCAAGGAGGCCGTGCTGCCCTTCCATCGCTTCCGCCGCGTCGACGGCGCCGCCATCGACTCGCTGCTGGGTCCGGAGATGAAATCCACCGGCGAGGTGATGGGCATCGACCGCGACTTCGGCAGCGCCTTCGCCAAGAGCCAGACCGCCGCCTACGGATCGCTGCCCGCGGAAGGCACCATCTTCGTGTCGGTGGCCAACCGGGACAAGCGCTCGCTGGTGTTCCCCGTCAAGCGGCTGGCCGACCTGGGATTCCGCGTGCTGGCCACCGAGGGCACCGCGGAGATGTTGCGCCGCAACGGAATTCCCTGCGACGAGGTGCGCAAGCACTTCGAGGATCCGCAGCCCGGCCGCCCCGCGATGTCGGCGGTCGACGCGATCAGGGCCGGCGAGGTCGACCTGGTGATCAATACGCCCTACGGCAACTCCGGGCCGCGCATCGACGGATATGAGATCCGTTCGGCCGCGGTGTCGGTCAACATCCCCTGTGTCACCACGGTGCAGGGCGCCGCTGCCGCCGTGCAGGGGATCGAAGCCGGGATCCGCGGCGACATCGGCGTGCGCAGCCTGCAGGAACTGCACAGCCAGATCGGCCAGGGCGGACCGGAAAAGGCACGGCGATGACAGGGTTCGGCGTCCGGCTGGCGGGCGCGAAAGCCGAACGCGGGCCGCTGTGCGTGGGCATCGACCCCCACCCGGAGCTGCTGCGGGCCTGGGACCTGCCCACCACCGCCGAGGGGCTGGCCAGGTTCAGTGACATCTGCGTCGAGGCGTTCTCCGGACTGGCCGTCGTCAAACCTCAGGTCGCGTTCTTCGAGGCCTACGGCAGCGCGGGATTCGCGGTGCTGGAACGCACCATCGCGGCGCTGCGCGAGGCCGGGGTGCTGGTGCTGGCCGACGCCAAACGCGGCGACATCGGCACCACGATGGCGGCCTACGCCGCCGCCTGGGCCGGTGACTCGCCGCTGGCCGCCGACGCCGTGACGGCGACCCCGTACCTCGGCTTCGGCTCGCTGCGGCCGCTGCTGGAGGCCGCCGCGGCGCACGACCGCGGGGTGTTCGTGCTGGCGGCCACCTCCAACCCCGAGGGCGCCACCGTGCAGCGTGCCGCCTTCGACGGCCGCACGGTGGCCCAGCTGGTCGTCGACCAGGCGGCGGTGGTGAACCGGTCGACGACCCCGTCCGGGCCCGGGTACGTCGGCGTGGTGGTCGGCGCGACGGTGTTGCAGGCTCCCGACCTCGGCGCGCTGGGCGGTCCCGTCCTGGTGCCCGGGCTCGGCGTACAGGGTGGGCGGCCCGAGGCGCTCGGCGGGCTGGGCGGTGCGGAACCCGGGCAGCTGTTGCCGGCGGTGGCCCGTGAGGTGCTGCGGGCCGGGCCCGGCGTGACGGAGCTGCGCGCGGCGGCCGACCGCATGCTGGACGCGGTCGCCTACCTGGCGGTGTGAGCCGGCGCCTAGTCGGATGGTGGCGACCCGCTGCGATCGCCGCGGCCGCGCTTGCGACCGCCCCTAGTCCGACGCCAGCGCGTTGCTGGGCCGCGCGGTTTCGACGATGACGGTGGTGGCCTTGACGACGGCCACCGCGACGCTGCCGGGACGCAGCTGCAATTCCTCGGCGGCCTCGGTGCTCATCAGCGACACGACGGTGAACGGACCGCACTGCATCTCCACCTGGGTCATCACCTTGTCGCTGACCACCGACGTGACCAGACCGACGAAGCGGTTCCGCGCCGAGCTGCCGATGCTCAGTGGGTCCGCCGGCGGGGCGGGCGCATTGGTGCGGGAGAAGTGCGCCAGGTCCTCGCTGGCGACCACCTTGCGCCCCGCGGCGTCTTGACTGACCGCCAAAGTGCCCTGGTTGATCCAGCGCCGCACGGTGTCGTCACTGACCCCAAGCAACTCGGCTGCCTGGCGAATTCGCAGGTAGGACACCCGTCGATGGTATCGGATTCCATCACACCGACTAGCTGAAACAACGCCGCGCGGGACCTGCCTCCCGCAACTACGGAAGCACACGAATTTTCGGTCCGCTTCTGCGGAGAATCGTGCGGCGCTCACCCGGATCTCGGTGACAACGCATCCTCGTCATCAGCCCTGCGGGTCCGCCGCAGCGGCGGGCTCCGGCGGTCAACGACGCTGGGCCCCTTTGTGGTTGGTGACGTTGCGCCACGTTCACCGGTGGCGCGCCGCCGATAGCGGACCTCGCGGCGGCTCGATCGGTTGCTGGACGGCGCCCGACCGTGCGGGGCTGCGGGTCAACGCGGGCGCCCGAACCTGCCCGCGGGCCCGTGCGCCGCGATGAACGCGGCGTTGGCCTGGCCTTTGACCGGCGCGCGACACGCGCGACACGCCGCGACAAATCCGTGATCCCTCGCACTGGGCCCCGGGGCCGCCCGGCGGGGCGTCCCGCGACCGCACGGCCGGCGCCGCCCGCGTCGCCGCCACGGGCTGAAGCTGCAGCTAGAGGCCCTGAAGAAGCAATGAAATGGGGCCGGTGCCGACACCCGGACGGCGCCGCACGCGATCGTCGTCAACACCTGTCGAGGCGCCGGTTCGGCCGGCCACACGCGGGTCCATGCTGGGACTTTGCCCCCGCAACCAGGGGGTCGGGTTAGATTTCGTCAGAAGGCCTGAGTACGGTCGTCTGCGCTGGCAGAAGTGCCGGCGAGACACAATGAGATCGATTGAAATTGATTGATCAGATACGGAGGAATCGTGGCCCTTCCCCAGTTGACCGACGAGCAGCGCGCGGCCGCGTTGGAGAAGGCGGCTGCCGCACGTCGAGCGCGAGCAGAGCTCAAGGACCGGCTCAAGCGCGGCGGCACCAACCTCACGCAGGTGCTCAAGGACGCCGAGACCGACGAAGTCCTCGGCAAGATGAAGGTTTCCGCGCTTCTCGAGGCGTTGCCCAAGGTGGGCAAGGTCAAGGCGCAGGAAATCATGACTGAGCTGGAGATCGCACCCACCCGCCGGCTGCGCGGTCTCGGCGATCGCCAGCGCAAGGCCCTGCTGGAAAAGTTCGGCTCCTAACCCACCCGCCGACGATGCAGGCCGAACGGCCTGAGCAGACGGCGGGCAACCCGATCCCAGTCGTGGGCTCACCGGCCCGGGAGCGCCGGTGAGCACCGGCGGGGGACCGGACATCCGGCACGGCACACGTCCCGAACCATCAGGTAACGGACGTGTGGTCGTGCTGTCCGGTCCCTCAGCGGTGGGCAAGTCGACTGTGGTCCGGTGCCTGCGCGAGCGGGTCCCGGACCTGCATTTCAGCGTCTCCGCCACCACGCGGGCGCCGCGGCCCGGCGAGGTCGACGGCGTCGACTACCACTTCGTCACCGCCGCCCGCTTCCAGCAACTCATCGACGAAGGCGAGCTGCTGGAGTGGGCCGAGATCCACGGGGGACTGCACCGATCGGGCACCCTCGCCGAGCCGGTCCGGGCCGCCACCGCGCACGGAACCCCCGTCCTGATCGAGGTCGACCTGGCCGGGGCCAGGGCCGTCAAGCGGGCGATGCCCGAGGCCCTGGCGGTCTTTTTGGCCCCGCCCAGCTGGGAGGATCTCGAGGCCAGGCTGATCGGCCGCGGCACCGAGACGCCCGAGGACATGCGGCGACGTCTGGAGACCGCGCGCATCGAGATGGCGGCCCGAAACGACTTCGACCGGGTGGTCGTGAACAGCGAATTGGAGTCAGCGTGCTCCGAATTGGTATCCTTGCTGGTGGGAACTGCGCCGGACCGGCATGACCCATCGAGCCACACCACATCGCAGCACGATTAGCACCGAGTTTTCGAACACCTTCCAGCGGCTTTGCAGCAAACCAGAGCCGCTCCAATCCGCCAGGAGATCGACCTAAGTGAGTATTCCGCAGTCCGACGCGACTCTGGCCGCCGTCCCCGACCGGTTCGACCCGTCCGCCGGGGCACCGGGCGCCTACGACACCCCGCTGGGCATCACCAACCCACCCATCGACGAGCTGCTGGACCGCGTTTCGAGCAAGTACGCCCTGGTGATCTACGCCGCCAAGCGGGCCCGCCAGATCAATGACTACTACAACCAGCTCGGTGAGGGCATCCTCGAATACGTCGGTCCGCTGGTCGAGCCGGGGCTGCAGGAAAAGCCGCTGTCGATCGCGATGCGCGAGATCCACGGCGATCTGCTCGAGCACACCGAGGGCGAGTAACCGGGCCGGGCCGGGCGCGCTGTGGACAACCGCGAGCGGGTGGCGAAAAGAGTCATCGTCGGCGTGTCCGGCGGCATCGCCGCCTATAAGGCGTGCACCGTCGTCCGTCAGCTCGCCGAGGCCGGTCATTCGGTCCGCGTCATCCCGACCGAGTCCGCGCTGCGGTTCGTCGGGGCCGCCACGTTCGAGGCGCTCTCCGGCCAGCCGGTGCACACCGGCGTCTTCGACGACGTGCCCGAGGTTCCGCACGTCCAGCTCGGTAAGCAGGCCGACCTGGTGGTCGTGGCGCCGGCCACGGCGGACCTGCTGGCCCGCGCGGTGCACGGTCGGGCCGACGACCTGCTGACCGCCACCCTGCTCACCGCGCGATGTCCGGTGCTGTTCGCCCCGGCAATGCACACCGAGATGTGGTTACACCCGGCCACCGTGGACAACGTGGCCACCCTGCGCCGCCGGGGAGCCATCGTGCTCGAACCCGCCGCCGGGCGGCTCACCGGAACGGACAGCGGGGCCGGCCGGCTCCCCGAAGCCGAGGAGATCACCACCCTGGCTCATCTGCTGCTGGAACGCCAGGATGCGCTGCCTTACGACCTGGCCGGCTGCAAAGTGCTGGTGACGGCCGGCGGCACTCGCGAACCGGTCGACCCGGTGCGCTTCATCGGCAACCGCAGCAGCGGCAAGCAGGGCTACGCGGTGGCGCGGGTGGCCGCCCAGCGCGGCGCGGAGGTCACGCTGATCGCGGGGCATACCGCCGGGCTGATCGACCCGGCCGGCGTGGAGGTGGTCCACGTCAGTTCGGCCGAGCAACTGGGCGACGCCGTCGCCAAGCACGCGGCCGAGGTGGACGTGCTGGTGATGGCCGCCGCGGTCGCCGACTTCCGGCCGGCCCGGGTTGCGGCCGCCAAGATCAAAAAGGGTGTCGAGGGCCCGCCCACGATCGAACTGGTCCGCAACGACGACGTGCTGGCCGGCGCGGTGCGTGCCCGCGCCAACGGCGAGCTGCCCAATATGCGTGCCATCGTCGGATTCGCCGCCGAGACCGGCGACGCCAACGGTGACGTGCTGTTTCACGCCCGGGCGAAGCTACGCAACAAGGGTTGTGATCTGCTGGTGGTCAATGCGGTGGGCGACGGCAGGGCTTTCGAGGTGGACAACAACGACGGCTGGCTGCTGGCGGCCGACGGCACCGAGTCGGCGCTGCAGCACGGCTCCAAGACGTTGATGGCCAGTCGTATCGTGGATGCGATCGCCGCCTTCCTGCACGGCGGCGGGTAATACGGTTCGGCTTTCCTGTGGCGTCCGGTCAGGTGCCGGCTCGTCCGATGCGGACCGATATAATTCGGCTAACTAACTATTCGGAAGGATTGGCATTGTGAGCGAAAAGGGTCGCCTGTTTACCAGTGAGTCGGTGACGGAGGGGCATCCCGACAAGATCTGTGACGCGATCAGCGACTCGGTCCTCGACGCCTTGCTGGCGCAGGACCCCGGCTCACGTGTGGCGGTCGAGACGCTGGTCACCACCGGGCAGGTGCACGTGGTCGGCGAGGTGACGACGACGGCCAAAGAGGCGTTCGCCGACATCACCAACACCGTGCGTGCGCGCATCCTCGACATCGGGTACGACTCGTCGGACAAGGGCTTCGACGGGGCGTCGTGCGGGGTGAACATCGGGATCGGCGCACAGTCGCCCGACATCGCTCAGGGGGTGGACACCGCCCATGAGGCGCGGGTGGAGGGTGCCGCGGACCCGCTGGACGCCCAGGGCGCCGGCGATCAGGGTCTGATGTTCGGCTACGCGATCAACGACACCCCGGAGTTGATGCCGCTGCCGATCGCGTTGGCCCACCGGCTGTCCCGCAAGCTGACCGAGGTCCGCAAGAACGGGACCCTGCCCTACCTGCGCCCGGACGGCAAGACGCAGGTCACCATCGCCTACGAGGACGACGTTCCGGTCCGGCTGGACACCGTGGTGGTCTCCACCCAGCACGCCGACGGCATCGACCTGGACAAGACGCTGGACCCCGACATCCGCCGGCACGTGCTGGACACGGTGCTCGACGAGCTCGCGCACGACACCCTGGACTCCTCGTCGACGCGGGTGCTGGTCAACCCGACCGGCAAGTTCGTGCTCGGTGGCCCGATGGGCGACGCGGGCCTGACCGGCCGCAAGATCATCGTCGACACCTACGGCGGGTGGGCCCGCCACGGCGGTGGCGCGTTTTCGGGCAAGGATCCTTCCAAGGTGGACCGGTCGGCGGCCTACGCGATGCGTTGGGTGGCCAAGAACATCGTCGCGGCCGGGCTCGCGGAGCGAGTCGAGGTGCAGGTGGCCTACGCCATTGGCAAGGCGGCCCCGGTCGGACTGTTCATCGAGACGTTCGGCACAGCGACGGTCGACCCGGTCAAAATCGAAAAGATCGTCCCTGAGGTGTTCGACCTGCGGCCCGGCGCGATCATCCGCGACCTCGACCTGCTGCGCCCGATCTACGCGCAGACCGCCGCGTACGGGCACTTCGGCCGCACCGATGTCGAACTGCCCTGGGAGCAGCTGAACAAGGTCGACGACCTCAAACGCGCGATCTAGGGGCCGGGTGGTCGGGATCCAGCGCGGGTAATCCGTCGATGCTGCGCTGGTTGCGATCGAGCAGCCGGCCGTACTGGTCATCGGTGGCCTTACGGTGCGCGGCGTCGAGCACCGGCCGTTCGTCCACCAGATCGTAGTAGGGCACCGCGAATCCGCAGGCGTCGGCGATCCGCTCCACAGCCACCACGATGATGGTGCGGATTCCCACATGCTGGTCGCCGAAACGCCATATCAGCTCGGGGAATTCGTCGTCGTCCGGGCGGACGACGCGGCCGGTGCCGAACAGGCGCAGGATCCGCGAGTTGCGGGTGAACGAGCAGAACATCACGGTGATGCGGCCGTCGTCACGCAGATGAGCGATGGTCTCCGCCCCGCTGCCGAACAGATCCAGATAGGCGACGGTGTGCTCGTCAAGGACCGCGAATGTATCGCGATACCCCTTGGGGGACAGATTGATCCGGCCGCCATCGGACGGGGCCGTGGCGACGAAGAACACGGCCTGCTCGGCAATGAAGTCGCGCAGCGACTCGTCGATGCCCGGAAATTCCTTCGCCACGTGTGCAGCGTAGCCGCTAACCGGTGAACCGGTAGTCGTCCAGGTTGAACCGGCGGCTGCGCCAGTACACCTCCGGGGTGGTGCCCGGCCGCAGCGGAACGTCGCCGTTCTTGTCGAAGTAGTAGCTGTTGGCCTGCCTGCAGCTGTCCTGCCAGAAGATCTGCCGGTGCCTGCGGCGCATCATCTCGGCGAAGTAGCGGTCGTTGGCTTCCTCGCTGACCTCGACGCGGGATGCGCCGACGCGCTCGGCCCGCTTGAGGCAGCGCACGATGTGGTGGGTCTGCGCCTCGATCAGCGCGAAGTACGAAGAGCCGACGTAACCGTACGGGCCGAACACGGTGAACAGGTTGGGGAAGCCGGGCACGGTGACGCCCTCGTAGGCCTGTAGCCGGTGCTCGTCCCAGAACCGGCTCAACGACTTGCCACCGCTTCCGGTCACGGCGAAAGTGGGCACGTTGTCGGTATCCATCACCTTGAAGCCGGTCGCCAGGATCAGCACGTCGATCTCGTGGTTCTCGCCGTCGGTGGTGGCCACCGTGTCGGGCGTGATCTTGTCGATCGGCTCGGTGACCAGTCGCACGTTGTCGCGGTTGAACGTGGCGAGGTACCCGTTGTGGAAACCGGGCCGTTTGCAGCCGACGGCATACTTCGGCGTGAGCTGCTCGCGCACAGCCGGGTCCTGAACCTGTTGGCGCAGATAGGATTTCCCCAATGACGCCATCCTCTTGGCCAGCGGGATCACCGTGAAGTAGTGCGCCGAGATGGGGAACGTGAGCTCCACGTAGGCCTGGCTGAGCAGGCGCTGCACGAACGTGCCGCCGGGGACGCGCATCGCCCAGCGCGCCGCAGCGGGCAGCGGGACGTCGAACTTCGGGAAACACCAGATCGGTGTGCGCTGAAATACGGTGAGCGAGGCCACGATTGGTGCGATCTCAGGAATCACCTGAACTGCCGACGCGCCGGTGCCGATCACCGCGACCCGCTTGCCGCGCAAGTCCTGCGTGTGATCCCACCGGGCGGTGTGCATGGTGATGCCGGAGAACGAGTCCACGCCGTCGATGTCGGGCAGGTTGGGCACCGTCAGCACGCCGCAGGCGCTGATCAGGAACCGCGCCGTGATCGTTCCCCCCGGGTCGGTGTGCACGCGCCACAGGCCGCACTCGTCGTCGAACTCGGCGGCCTGCACCTTGGTGTTGAAGCGGATCCGCGACCGGATGCCGTACTTGTCGGCGCAGCATTCGGCGTAGGCCTTGAGCTCCCGGCCCGGCGCGTAGGTGCGCGACCAGTGCCGGCTCTGCTCGAAGGAGAACTGGTAGGAGAACGACGGAATATCCACGGCGATACCGGGATACGTATTCCAGTGCCAGGTGCCACCGACCCCGTCGCCCGCCTCGATCACCAGATAGTCCGCCAGCCCGGCCCGATCGAGGTTGATGGCCGCGCCGATGCCGGAGAATCCGGCGCCGATGATCAGCGTGTGATAGTCGGGGGTTTCGTCGTCGTGCGTGACCATCGTTGCCTGTCTAGGGTGCCGCCAGGCCGCGCGCGGTGGCCTCGGCGGGAAGGGTGGGCTCGCTCATGCGTTTACCGTACGCCGGGGGTCACCGGTGCAGGGCGCCGCGCAGCGCGGTCAGCCCGCGCTCGAGCGCCGCGGTGGCGGCGGGCACCACGCCGGCATATCCCAGGTAGCCGTGCACCAGCGTCTGGGCGTTGTGCACCTCGGCGGCGACGCCCGCGGCGCTCAGCAGTTCCCCGTAGCGGATGCCGTCGTCGCGCAGGGGGTCGTGGCCGGCGACGGCGATGTAGGCCGGCGCCAGGTTGCTCAGGTCCTTCGCGCGCCCCGGCGCCATGCCCGATGGCGGATCGGACATGTCGACTTCGCCCGCGTACCAGCGGGAGAACGCCGCGACGGCCTTGGCGTCCAGGACCGGCGCGGCGGCGTTCTCGGCGAACGACCGCAGCGACGCGTCCCACATGGTCGACGGATACCACAACAGCTGGAACGCGAGTCGCGGAGCGCCGTCGTCGCGCGCCCGCTGTGCCACCGCCGCCGAAATGGTGCCGCCGGCCGAATCCCCGGCCACCGCGATCCGGCCCGGGTCGCCGTGCAGTTCTTCCTCCGCGTGGTCGGCCACCCAACGCATTGCGGCCCAAGCGTCTTCGACGGCGGCGGGGTAGGGGTGCTCGGGGGCGAGCCGGTAGTCGACGTTCACCACGATCGCCTCGGCGCCCACCGCATGCTGGCGCGCCGTGCCGTCGTGGGTGTCGAGGTCGCCGATGACGAAGCCGCCGCCGTGGAAATACAGCACCACGGGCACCGCGTTGTGACGCCGCTGACTGTCGGAATAGCTTGGCGGCCAATAGATCCGAATCGCGATAGATCCCGCGGGCCCGGGAATCGTACGGTCCTCGACCCGCAGCTCGGGATGCAGCGGCCGGCGCGGCAGATCGCGGAACCGCTGGCGTGCGGCGCCGATTCCGTCCTCGGCGGATAGCCGGAACGGAACCGCATCCAGTACCTTCTGCAGGATGGGGTCGATAGCGGGTTTCTCGTCGGCTGTGTTGTCCAAGCTGGGCATGGACGTACCGTACGCACCTCGTCTGGTGGCCGGCGCGTGGGTGGTGGCGGGCTGGCTGGCCCTCGGCTACGGCATCTTCCTGACCGTGCTGGCGCTGCGCTCCCCGCCGGGGATGGAACTGACCGGTCACTGGGTGCTGCAGCCGGCGTTCAAGGCCTCGATGGCGTTGCTGCTGATGCTGGCCGCGGCGGCGCACGCCAAGGTCGGTGAGCGTCGGTGGCTGATGCTGGCGCTGCTGCTCTCGGCGGTCGGCGACTGGGTGCTGGCGATCCCGTGGTGGTCGTTGTCCTTCGAGGTGGGTCTAGGGGCATTCCTGTTGGCGCACATGTGTTTTGTGCTCGCGCTGCTGCCGCTGGTTCCGGCTTACGCCGGCGGCTCGCAGGACGCGCGCCCGTCGACGGTGCGCATCGTCGCGGTCGCCCTGATGTGTGCGGCGTCGATCGGGTTGCTGGTCTGGTTCTGGCCCCACCTGGGCGCGCAGCGGCTGACGTTTCCGGTGACCCTCTACATCGTGGTGCTGACCGCGATGGTGTGCACCGCCCTGCTGGCCAAGCTGCCGACGATCTGGACGGCGGTCGGGGCGCTGTGTTTTGCGGCCTCGGACTCGATGATCGCGATCGGGCGTTTCATCCTGGGCAACGAGGCTCTCGCGGTGCCGGTCTGGTGGTCCTACGCGGCGGCCCAGATACTGATCACGGCCGGCTTCTTCTTCGGCCGCGACCTTCCCGCCGACCCCGCTGAGCCCGCCGACCCCGGCGATCTAGACGGGGACGCGGCACCGCCCGTCGGGAACTGATTGTCACCGCTGCCCGCTACACTGCGGCCCGGACGGTAAGGCATTGGATGACAACATGATTCGGCGGTCGCGGTGAGCACCGGCGCGCGCACGCCCGTCGAGGTGGAGCCCATCGCCCGGGTGCTGCCGATGCTGTCGGTGCCACATCTGGACCGGGAATTCGACTACCTGGTGTCGGCCGAGCAGTCCGACGACGCCCAGCCCGGGGTGCGGGTGCGGGTGCGCTTCCACGGCCGCCTGGTCGACGGGTTCGTACTGGAGCGCCGCAACGACACCGACCATCCCGGCAAGCTGGGCTGGCTGGATCGCGTCGTGTCGGCCGAACCGGTGCTCACCCCGGAAATCCGCCGGCTGGTCGACGCGGTGGCCGCGCACTACGCCGGCACGCGCCCCGACGTGTTGCGGCTGGCGGTGCCGGCCCGCCACGCCAGGGTGGAGCGGGAACCCCCGGTGGGCCGGGATGCCGCGGTCCCGGGGCCCGTCGATCCGTCGGCCTGGGAGGGCTACGGCCGGGGCGCTCAGTTCCTGGCCGCCCTGGCCGAGTCGCGGGCCGCGCGGGCCGTCTGGCAGGCACTTCCCGGCGAGTCGTGGACGGACCGCTTCGCCGAGGCCGCCGCGCAAACGGTGCGCAGCGGCCGCTCGGCGCTGGCCATCGTCCCCGACCAACGCGACCTCGACGCGCTGCGGCGGGCCGCGACGGCGCGGATCGACGAGGCCAGCGTGGTGGCCCTGTCGGCCGGCCTGGGGCCGGCGGCCCGGTACCGGCGCTGGCTGGCGGCGTTGCGCGGCTCCGCGCGGTTGGTGATCGGCACCCGCAGCGCGGTGTTCGCGCCGCTGAGCGATCTGGGCCTGGTGATGGTGTGGGCCGACGCCGACGACAGCCTGGCCGAGCCGCGCGCGCCGTATCCGCACGCCCGCGAGGTGGCGATGCTGCGCGCGCACCAGGCCCGGTGTGCGGCGCTGATCGGCGGCTATGCGCGCACGGCCGAGGCCCATGCGCTGGTGCGCAGCGGCTGGGCGCACGACATCGTCGCGCCCCGGCCGGTGGTGCGCGCCCGCACGCCACGGGTGACCGCCCTCGACGACACCGGCTACGCCGACGAGCGCGACCCGGCGGCGCGCACGGCGCGCATCCCGTCCATCGCGCTGCGCGCGGCCCGCTCGGCGCTGCAGGCGGGGTCGGCGGTGCTGGTGCAGGTGCCGCGCCGGGGGTATGTCCCGTCGCTGGCCTGCGCGCGGTGCCGCGCGATCGCCCGTTGCCGGCACTGCACCGGCCCGTTGTCGTTGCAGGAGGGTGGCGCCGCGCTGCTGTGCCGCTGGTGCGGCCGCGTCGACCCGACGCGACGGTGCGTGCGCTGCGGGTCCGACGCGGTGCGCGCCGTCGTCGTCGGTGCGCGCCGCACCGCGGAGGAGCTCGGCCGCGCGTTTCCGGGCACGGCGGTGATCGTGTCGTCGGGCGACGGCGTGGTCCCCGAGGTCGGCGCAGGCCCGACCCTGGTGGTGGCCACGCCGGGCGCCGAGCCGGAGGCGTCCGGCGGCTACGGGGCGGCGCTGCTGCTGGACACCTGGGCGCTGCTGGGCCGCCAAGACCTGCGCGCGGCGGAGGACGCGTTGTGGCGCTGGATGACCGCCGCGGCGCTGGTGCGGGCCCGGGGCGATGGCGGCGTGGTGCTGGTGGTCGCCGAGTCGTCCCTTCCGACGGTGCAATCGCTGATCCGCTGGGATCCCGTGGGGCATGCGGAGGCCGAGCTGATTGCCCGGGCTGAGGTCGGTCTGCCGCCCAGCGTGCACATTGCGGCCGTCGACGGGACGGCCGGTGCCGTGACGGCGCTGCTCGACGAGGCCCGGCTGACCGACCGGGAATCCTTGCACGCGGATTTGCTTGGGCCGGTTGATCTTCCGGTCGGCGTGCGCCGCCCGGCCGGAACGCCGGCCGACGCCGCGGTGACGCGAATGCTGGTGCGCGTGCCCCGGCAACAGGGTCTGGCGCTGGCGGCGGCGCTGCGGCGTGGCATCGGTGTGCTCAGTGCCCGGCAAACCCATGAACCGGCCCGGGTGCAGATTGACCCGCTGCACATCGGGTGACCCCTGACCATTACCATAGGAGATAATATTCGCGTGCAATAATCCCGTGGTACGACATTAGAGTGTTGCTACACTTTCTAATCCTTGGCCGCCAACAGGCCGGGAACATCCGGGGAGGGGCGATATGGCAGCGGACCACACCTCGGTTGACGAGTCCTTGGACGCCATCACCGACGCGCTACTGACGGCGTCGCGTTTGCTGATGGCCATCTCGGCTCGCTCCGTCGGTCAGGTCGACGAGACCATCACCATCCCGCAGTTCCGGACGCTGGTGATCCTGTCCAACCGCGGCCCCGTCAACCTGGCAACCTTGGCCGGTCTTCTGGGCGTGCAGCCGTCGGCCACCGGTCGGATGGTCGACCGGTTGGTCGCCGCAGGACTGATCGACCGACTGCCGCACCCGACGTCGCGGCGCGAGCTGCTCGCCGCGCTCACCGCCCGCGGCCGCGACGTCGTCCATCAGGTCACCACGCACCGGCGCACCGAGATCGCGGCCATCGTGGCGAAGATGCCGCCGCCGGAGCGGCACGGGCTGGTGCGGGCCCTGACGGCCTTTACCGCTGCCGGCGGCGAGCCCGACGTCCACCTGGACGCCGACCTCGACCTGTAGGGCTAGCTAGGCGGCCCGCTTCTCGGCCGTCAGCAGCAGGTACTCCCAGCCCATGGTGCCTTCGGTCAGGTGTTGCTGCGCGAGTTCGACGAGCTGGGCATCGAGCTCGGCGGCCAGCACCCGGTTGTGGCCGATGTTCGCGTATGCCTCGATGGTCGGGCCGTAGTGCTCTTTGAAGTACGCGTGCACCGCCTCGGCGCTGTCAAAACGGCTGACCGGCAACAGGCGTCGCGACGTGGTGATGTCGCCGATCTGGTCGCCGAGCAGCGCGCCGACGTAGCGGGGGCGTCCCCAGAGCGCCGCCGGCGGCACGGGGTGCGACAGGCTCGGGCGGTAGGGCCGGATGGTGGCGAGCATGCGGCCGAAGAACCCTTCGGGGGTCCAGCTGATCAAGCCGATCTTGCCGCCTGGCCGGCAGACCCGGACCAGCTCGTTGGCGGCGCGCTGCTGGTCGGGTGCGAACTGCACGCCGATCGCGGAGATGACGACGTCGAACTCGCCGTCGCTGAACGGCAGGGCGTGCGCGTTGGCTTCGCGGTAGTCGAGCGTCAAGCCACGCTGGTCGGCCCTGGCCTTCGACCGCTGCAACAGCTCCGGGGTGAGGTCGCTGGAGACCACGGTGGCGCCGGTCGCGGCGGCCGGCAGCGAGATGTTGCCCGAGCCGGCCGCGATGTCCAGGACACGCAGGCCGGGGCCGATGCCGGTGGCTTCGACCAGGATGGGGCCCAGGGGAGCCATCACTTCCTCGGCCATCAGGGCGTAGTCTCCCAGCGCCCATACGGTGCGATGCGTTGCGGATACCGAGGCGTCGCTGATCTTGGTGTCGATTCTCATCTGGATCTCCTTGGGAGGGGAGGCGTTGGTCTCTTCGACCTCGTCGTCGAAATGAAGCGGGCACTCCGGTTGTGACCACCGTTAGTGGCTGCCAGAAATAATAGCCCTAGGAAATAGTGTACGCACGCATCTCACGCCGGTTCGGGTGGGTCCGGCCCGCGCCCGGCGCTTCCTAGACTGGGCCGGTGCGTCTTGTCTTCGCCGGAACCCCCGAACCCGCGCTGCCCGCACTGCGCCGCCTCATCGATTCGCCGCGGCACGAGGTGATCGCGGTGCTGACCCGGCCCGACGCACCCGTCGGGCGGCGCGGCACGCCGGAGCCGTCATCGGTGGCCCGCGAGGCACTCGCCCGGGGCATTCCGGTGCTGCGGCCGTCGCGGCCCAACTCGGACGAGTTCGTCGCGGAGCTCTCGCAGCTGGCACCGGACTGCTGTGCGGTCGTGGCCTACGGCGCGCTGCTGCGCGACTCCCTGCTGGCGGTGCCCCCGCGGGGCTGGATCAATCTGCACTTCTCGCTGCTGCCCGCCTGGCGCGGCGCCGCGCCGGTGCAGGCGGCCATCGCGGCGGGCGACAACATCACGGGCGCGTCGACGTTTCGGATCGAGCCGAGCCTGGACTCGGGCCCGATCTACGGGGTGGTGACCGAGACGATCCGGCCGACCGACACGGCGGGGGAACTGCTTGAGCGACTGGCTGTTTCGGGAGCGGAGCTGTTGTCGACCACAATGGACGGCATCGCCGACGCGACGCTGACGCCGGTGCCGCAACCCGCCGACGGGGTCAGCATCGCGCCCAAGATCGCCGTCGAGCAGGCCCGAGTGCGCTGGGACCTGCCTGCGCTGGTCGTCGATCGCCGCATTCGCGCGGTCACACCCAGTCCCGGCGCCTGGACGTTGGTCGGCAACCTGCGCCTCAAGCTGGGTCCGGTGCGGCTGTTGCAGGACTCCGCCGCGTCCGTGCCGCCAGAACCGTTGCCGCCCGGAGCTATTCACGTCGATCGCAAGAGCGTCTGGATCGGCACGGGTTCCGATCCGGTGTGCCTGGACCAAATCCAGCCGCCCGGAAAGAAATTCATGAATGCGATCGACTGGGCGCGGGGCGCCCGGCTTGATTCGGCGGTGAGGGCGACATGAGCCCCGGACGCGACAGGCCGCAGCGCGGGCGGCCCGAGCGCGGGCGGCCGGAGGGCAAGCCGCCGCGCCCCCAGCAGCGCGACCGCCGGCCCCCGCGCCGTCCGCTGGACCCGGCCCGTGCCGCCGCGTTCGACGTGCTGCGGGCGGTTAGCGAGCGCGATGCCTACGCGAACCTGGCGCTGCCCGCGCTGCTGCGCGAACGCGGAGTCACCGGGCGCGACGCGGCATTCGCCACGGAGCTCACCTACGGAACCTGCCGCACCCGCGGCCTGCTGGACGCCGTCATCGGCGCGGCCGCGGGGCGCGCACCGCAAGCCATCGACCCGGTACTGCTCGACCTGCTGCGCATCGGCGCGTATCAGCTGTTGCGCACCCGGGTCGACGCGCACGCCGCCGTGTCCACCACCGTCGAGCAGGCGGGAATCGAATTCGACTCCGCGCGAGCGGGTTTCGTCAACGGAGTGCTGCGCACCATCTCCGGGCGCGACGAGCGGTGCTGGGTCGCCGAGCTGGCCCCGGACCCCGCGCGGGATCCGATTGGGCACGCGGCGTTCGTCCATGCTCACCCCCGGTGGATCGCCCAGGCCTTCGCCGATGCGCTTGGTGCCGCCGCGACCGAACTCGATGCGCTGCTGGCCAGCGACGACGAGCGGCCTCAGGTGCATCTGGCCGCCCGCCCCGGCGCACGGACCGCCGCCGAGCTGGCGGAGGCGGTCGACGGGGCGGTCGGCCGCTATTCGCCGTACGCGGTGTACCTGGGGGGCGGTGATCCCGGGCGGCTGACGCCGGTGCGCGAGGGCGTCGCGCTGGTCCAGGACGAGGGCAGCCAGCTGGTGGCCCGGGCGCTGACACTGGCGCCGGTGACCGACGACCGCGGCCGGTGGCTGGACCTGTGCGCCGGGCCGGGTGGCAAGACGGCGCTGCTGGCCTCGCTGGGCGTGCAGCAGCACCCGGGGTTCCGGCTCATTGCGGTGGAGCCCGCGCCGCGGCGCGCCGACCTGGTGGCCGAGAACACGCGCGGGCTGCCGGTGGATGTGCTGCGGGTCGACGGGCGGCAGACGGATCTGGAATCGACGTTCGACCGGGTGCTCGTCGACGCGCCGTGCACCGGGCTGGGGGCACTGCGCCGTCGGCCGGAGGCCCGGTGGCGGCGCCAGCCCGCCGACGTGCCCACGCTGACCAAGCTGCAGCGCGAGCTGCTGGGCGCCGCGATCGCGCTGACCCGCCCCGGCGGGGTGGTGCTGTATGCCACCTGCTCGCCGCACCTGGCCGAAACCGTCGGCGTGGTCGCCGACGCATTGCGCCGCCACCCGGTGAGCGCGCTGGACACCCGTCCGCTGTTCGAGCCGGTCGCCGACCTGGGGGACGGGCCGCATGTCCAGCTGTGGCCCCACCGGCACGGCACCGACGCGATGTTCGCGGCCGCGCTGCGCCGCGAAGCGGGGTAGCGGGGTCGCAACGCGAAGGACCCGGCCGCGGCCGCGCTGCGCCGCGGAGCGGGGTAGCGGGGTCGCGACGCGAAGGACCCGGCCGCGCCGGATGTGTGGCGGGCCGCGCGGCTCAGTAGTCTGGCGCTCATGGCTCGCCATTCGGAACCGTTGCAGGGGCCTCTGATCGCGCCGTCGATCCTTGCCGCTGACTTCTCCCGGCTCGCCGACGAAGCCGCCGCAGTGAGCGGCGCCGACTGGCTGCACGTCGATGTGATGGACAACCACTTCGTGCCGAATCTCACCCTCGGGCTGCCGGTGGTGGAAAGCCTGCTGGCCGCCACCACCATCCCGATGGACTGCCATCTGATGATCGAGGACCCCGACCGGTGGGCGCCGCCCTACGCCGAGGCGGGGGCGTACAACGTCACGTTCCACGCTGAGGCCACTCAGAATCCGATCGCGGTGGCCCGCGATATCCGCGCGGCCGGCGCCAAAGCGGGGATCAGCGTCAAGCCCGGAACCCCGCTGGAGCCCTATCTGGACATCCTGCCCCAGTTCGACACCCTGCTGATCATGTCGGTGGAGCCGGGCTTCGGCGGCCAGGGCTTCATCCCCGAGGTGCTCAGCAAGGTGCGCACCGCGCGCAAGCTCATCGAGGCGGGCGAGTTGACGATCCTGGTCGAAATCGACGGTGGCATCAACGCGGACACCATCGAACAGGCCGCCGAGGCGGGCGTCGATTGCTTCGTTGCCGGGTCGGCCGTTTACGGCGCCGACAATCCGGAGGACGCGGTCGAGGCGTTGCGGCGCCAGGCCGCCGCCGCCTCCCCGCACCTGCGTCGATGACGGTTCTTCCGGGCGACGGCCTTGACGCGGCCATGCGCTTGGCGATCGAGCAGTCCAATCGGGTCAAGGGAACGACGTACCCGAACCCCCCGGTGGGGGCGGTTATCCTGGACACCGGTGGCGAGGTGGTCGGTGTCGGCGCCACCGAACCCACCGGCGGCGATCACGCCGAGATCCGCGCGCTGCGCCGCGCCGGTGATCTGGCGGTCGGGGGCACCGTCGTCGTCACGCTCGAGCCGTGCAACCACTACGGCAGAACTCCACCGTGCGTGAACGCCTTGTTGGACGCGAAGGTGGGCACCGTCGTGTACGCCGTGGCCGACCCGAACCCGGAGGCCGCCGGTGGGGCGGGCCGGCTCCGGGACGCCGGGGTGGAGGTGCGCTCGGGTGTGCTGGCCGACGAGGTCGCCGGTGGCCCGCTGCGGGAGTGGCTGCACAAGCAACGGACCGGGCTGCCGCACGTGACCTGGAAATACGCCAGCAGCGTCGATGGCCGCAGCGCGGCCGCGGACGGCTCCAGCCAGTGGATTTCCAGCGAGGCCTCGCGGCTGGATCTGCATCGACGCCGCGCGGCCGCCGACGCGATCGTGGTGGGAACCGGCACCGTGCTGGCCGACGACCCGGCGTTGACGGCGCGGCGACCCGACGGCTCGCTGGCCGACCGGCAACCGCTGCGGGTGGTCGTCGGGATGCGTGAAATACCCTCGGAGGCAAAGGTTCTCAACGACGATTCGCGGACCATGCTGATCCGCACCCACGACCCCCTGGAAGTGCTCAAGGCGGTGTCGGACCGCACCGATGTGCTGTTGGAGGGCGGGCCGACCCTGGCGGGCGCCTTCGTCCGGGCCGGGGTGGTCGACCGGATCGTGGCCTACGTGGCGCCGACCCTGCTGGGTGGGCCCGTCACCGCGGTCGACGACGTGGGGGTGACCACCATCACGCGGGCGCTGCGCTGGCAGTTCGACCGCATCGACCGGGTCGGACCCGACGTGGTGCTCAGCCTGGTGCCGCGCAGCGGTTAGCGCTCACCCAACGAAACCGCTTGCGGCTCAGGGATTTCCGGCTCTTCGGCGTGCTCTTTACGCCCGCCGATCAACAGACCCAGCAGCGCACCCGCGATACAGATCACCACGGTGGCCGAGAAGATGTCGCCGTACATCTGGGCGAAGGCCTTGAGGTACATGGTGCCCTGCGCGGCGACGCGCTCCAGCAGGGTGGCGTCGGGCGGAATCGCGGCCGTCAAGCCGGCCACGATCTGATTGAACCGGTACAGGCCCCACGCGCTGAGCGCGGCCACACCGATGAGCATGCCGGTCATCCGGGCCACCACCACCGCGGCCGAGGCGATGCCGTGTTGGGCGGACGGGACCACGCGCAGTGCGGCGGAGGTCAGCGGCCCGATCACCAGGCCGAGGCCGATGCCGGCCACCAGGAGGTCGGCGTGCAGCGCGGGCACGCTGAACACGCCGAAAATGTTGTGCTTCTGGCTCATCACGTCCTGGCGCCAGAAATGAATCAGCCAGTATCCGTAGGCCGCGATGAGCAGCCCGACGAAGGCCATGATCCGGTCGCCGACTCGGGTGGCGATCCACCCGCCCAGCACCGCCCCGATCGGCAGCGCGATCAGGAACCACAGCAACAGCCCGGCGGCCTGCGTCTGGTTCTGTCCGAGCACACCCTGGCCGAACAGTTCGACGTCGACCAGCGTCACCATCAGCGCGGCACCGGCGAACAGCGAGGCGCCCAGCGCGGCCAGGAACGGACGGAAATGCACTCCCGCCGGCTCGATCAGGCGGGTGCGTGCGAAACGTTCCCAGAGCAGGAACAGCACCGCCACCACGACCGCGCCGATCACCAGCGGCAGCCCGTAGCTCGGCAGAATCTGCTTGCCATCGGGTTGCGGGTTGTACAGACCGATCACGGCCAGGCCCAAAGCGACCGCCAGCAGCACACCACCGACCAGGTCGACCTTCTCGGGGTTCTCGACTCGTTCATGCGACGGCAGGCTGAACTGGATCATCACCATCGCGATGAGGGTCAGCGGCACGTTGATCCAGAACACGTAGCGCCAGTCGTGGAACAAGAACACGATGAAGATTCCATATAGCGGGCCCAGCACGCTGCCGAGCTCCTGCGCGGCGCCGATACCGCCGAGCACACCGGCGCGGTTGCGCTGCGCCCACAAGTCGGCTCCCAGCGCGAGGGTGACGGGCAGCAGCGCGCCGCTGGCCACGCCCTGGATGGTGCGGCCACCGACCAACAGGTGGAAATCGCCCCAGTGACCGGCCAGCGCGGTGACCACGGAGCCGACCATGAACAGAGCCAGGCTGACCTGCAGCACCAGCTTGCGGCCGAACCGGTCGGAAGCGCGGCCGAGCAGTGGCATGGCGGCGATGTAGCCGAGCAGGTACATCGTGATGATCCAGGTGATGCGCTGCAGCTGATTGATCGGGATGTGAACGTCGCTCATGATGTCGCGCATGATCGTCACGACAACGTAGGCGTCCAGGGCGCCCAGCAGGACCGCGAGGCTGCCCGCGCTGATCGCTACCCGGCGCCCGGCCTGGTGACCGGCTTGGACGGCGGTTTCCGCGCTCACTGGCTCACCGGCGGCTTGGTGACCTGAACCTGCTCGCCCCAGTTGGACAGGGTGATCTGGGCCGAGTTGCCCGAACTCTTCTGCAGCGTGGCCTGGACCAGCTGGTGGTCGCCGGTCTCCTGGATCCACACCGTGCTCGGCACCGGCTGCGTCGCGTTGAACTGCGGCACGATCTTGCTCACCGCGTCCGGCGAGACGTTTCCGCTGATCCGAACGGTGTTCTGCCCGTTGATGGTGTCGCGGCCCTCGGCCTTGGCGTTGCTGAAGTTCGCCAGGACGTTGCCCAGCCCGGTGTCGGGGTTGAGCAGCACCGAGACGTCGTAAATGTCGGAGGCCTTGCCGAAGTCGCTCCACTTGTTCGGGGTGAGGGCGGCGTACAGCGTCCCGTCGACCACCACGAAGTTGGCGTCGATGTCGGACCCGCCCAAGGTGATCGTCGCGTTGCCCGATGCGGCGGTGGCGGGTGCGGTGGTCAGGTCACCGGTCAGCGTCTTGAGCGGTAGCCCGGGGACCTTGCCCTGAATGCTGAGCACGATGTGCGCGCTCTTCACATTCTTGGTGGCGTCGGCCGACTGCTTGACCAAGGTCGTGGCGTCGGGGAGCGGACCGCCGCTCTGCTTCGAGCCCGACGAACAGCCGGCGATCAAGGCGGTGGCGAGGGTCAGGGATGCGATGACGGCAGATATACGGCGGCGGGTCTGCATACCCTGCATCGTAAAGGGTGCCGGTGACTGCCCCGGTGAACGCCGGGTGGCGGTGTCGGTCGGGCGCGCTGTTTGCCCTGCTCATCAGCCTGTGCACCGGGCAATTAGCCTTAGAGGATGTTTACCGGGATTGTCGAGGAACTCGGCGAGGTGACGGCTCGCGACGTCCTTTCCGACGCGGCACGGCTGACCATCCGCGGCGCCGTCGTGACCGCCGATGCGGGCCATGGCGATTCGATTGCCGTCAACGGCGTGTGCCTGACCGTCGCCGAGTTGTTGCCCGGGGGGCAGTTCACCGCCGACGTGATGGCCGAATCGCTGAACCGGTCCAACTTGGGCGAGCTGCGGGTGGGCAGCCGGGTGAACCTGGAGCGGGCCGCGGCGGTCAACAGCCGGCTGGGTGGGCACATCGTGCAGGGGCACGTCGACGGGACGGGGCGCATCGTGGCCCGGACACCCTCCGAGCACTGGGAGGTGGTGCGCATCGAGATGCCCGCCGAGGTGGCCCGCTACGTCGTGGAGAAGGGGTCGATCACCGTCGACGGGATTTCGCTGACGGTGTCAGGGCTGGGCGGTGAGCCGGGGGACTGGTTCGAGGTCTCGCTCATCCCCACCACCCGGGAACTGACCACGCTGGGCCGCGCTCCGGTCGGCACGCAGGTGAACCTCGAGGTCGATGTCATCGCCAAGTATGTTGAACGGCTGCTGGACCGCCGCGGCACAACGTGATCCGGGGACCGTCCCACTGAGCAAGCCGCGGCAATAACCGCGGCGCCGCCGTGGTTCATACTGAATGCAACACGTGGGCTTCTCGTGTGGGCCGTTTCGACAGTGTTCCCGCCGCGCGGCGGGAACGGCGAGGTAGCAAAGATGACGAGGTTGGACTCCGTCGAGAGGGCGGTTGCCGACATTGCGGCCGGCAAGGCCGTCATCGTCATCGACGACGAGGACCGCGAGAACGAAGGCGATCTGATCTTCGCCGCCGAGAAGGCGACACCGGAAATGGTGGCCTTCATGGTGCGCTACACCTCGGGATACCTGTGTGTGCCGCTCGACGGCGCGATCTGCGACCGGCTGGGCCTGTTGCCGATGTACGCCGTCAACCAGGACAAGCACGGCACCGCCTACACCGTCACGGTCGACGCGCGACGGGGCGTGGGCACCGGGATCTCCGCCTCGGACCGGGCCACCACGATGCGCCTGCTGTCCGATCCCGCCAGTATCGCCGAAGACTTCACCCGGCCGGGTCACGTGGTTCCGTTGCGCGCCAAGGACGGTGGTGTGTTGCGCCGTCCCGGTCATACCGAGGCCGCCGTCGACCTCGCCCGGCTGGCCGGGCTGCAGCCCGCCGGCGCCATCTGCGAGATCGTCAGCCAAAAGGACGAGGGCTCGATGGCGCAGACCGACGAGCTGCGGGTGTTCGCCGACGAACACGACCTCGCGATGATCACCATCGCGGACCTGATCGAGTGGCGGCGCAAGCACGAGAAGCACATCGAACGGATCGCCGAGGCCCGGATACCCACGCGGCACGGCGAATTCCGCGCCATCGGCTACGCCAGCATCTACGAAGAGGTCGAACACGTCGCACTGGTGCGTGGCGACATCGCCGGGCCCGACTCCGAGGGTGACGACGTGCTGGTGCGCGTGCACTCCGAATGCCTGACCGGTGACGTGTTCGGTTCGCGCCGCTGCGATTGCGGGCCCCAGCTGGATGCCGCGATGGCGATGGTGGCGCGCGAGGGACGCGGCATCGTGCTCTACATGCGCGGCCACGAGGGCCGCGGCATCGGACTGATGCACAAACTGCAGGCCTATCAGCTACAGGACGCCGGTGAGGACACCGTCGATGCCAATCTCAAGCTCGGATTGCCCGCCGACGCAAGGGATTACGGTATCGGCGCGCAAATACTCGTGGATCTCGGGGTGCGCTCGATGCGGCTGCTGACCAACAACCCCGCCAAGCGGGTCGGGCTGGACGGGTACGGTCTGCACATCATCGAACGGGTGCCGCTGCCGGTGCGCGCCAACGCGGAGAACATCCGTTATCTGATGACCAAGCGGGACAAGATGGGCCACGACCTGGTCGGGCTCGACGACTTTCACGAATCCGTCCATCTGCCAGGAGAATTCGGCGGTGCTCTGTGACCGCCGGCGACGATTCAGAGCGAAGCGATGAGGAGCGGCGACAGTGAGTGGTGGCGCCGGCGTGCCGGAGGTGCCGACGCTTGACGCATCCGGACTTCGGCTCGGCATCGTGGCGAGCACCTGGCACGGCGAGATCTGCGACGCGCTGCTCGAGGGCGCGCGCAAAGTCGCCGCCGCGTCCGGTGTCGCGGATCCCACGGTGGTCCGCGTGCTTGGCGCGATCGAAATCCCGGTGGTGGCACAGGAACTCGCGCACACCCACGATGCCGTCGTGGCGCTGGGCGTAGTGATCCGCGGTCAGACACCGCACTTCGAATATGTCTGCGATGCGGTCACCCAGGGGCTGACCCGGGTCTCGCTGGACGCCTCGACGCCGGTCGCCAACGGCGTGCTGACCACCGACAACGAGCAGCAGGCCCTGGATCGGGCCGGGCTTCCGGCGTCGGCCGAGGATAAGGGGGCCCAGGCGGCCGGGGCGGCTCTGTCCGCCGCGCTCACCCTGCGTGAGTTGCGCGCCCGGTCGTGACGCCGCCGCCCGACCGCCAGACCTGGGACGCGGTGTTGCGTCCGCACCGCACACCGTTATTCGCCTACGGCGCGGCGTTTCTCATCGCCGCGGCGCACATCGCAGTGGGGCTGCTGCTCAAGGTGGGCTCCACCGGGGTGGTCTTTCAGACCGCCGACCAGGTAGCGATCGCGGTGCTGGGCCTGGTCATCGCCGGCGTCGTGCTGTTGTGGGCGCGGCCGCGGCTGCGCGTGGGGCCGTCGGGCGTTTCGGTAAGAAATCTGTTGGGCGACAAGCTGATCCATTGGTCAGATGTTGCCGGCGTGTCGTTCCCGGTGGGTCACCGCTGGGCGCGACTCGACCTGCCCGACGACGAGTACATCCCGGTGATGGCCATCCAGGCCGTCGACAAGGGTCGCGCGGTGGCGGCCATGGACACGGTGCGGGCGCTGCTGGCGCGCTATCGACCGGACCTGCAGGCGCACTGAGCGCCCGGCCGTCTCAAGGCACTCAGTACTGAGAGCAATCCGTCAGCATCTGTCGGAGAACCGGCAGGGCCTGCTGGCCCTCCTGGCTGTGCTCGATCGCGTGCAGCATGTCCAGCCGCTGGTCGGGCGACGACGCCAGGTACTGCTGCAGGAACTGCTGGTTCTGCGGTGACTGGTCGAGGTACTGGGCGGCGGCCGGGTTTTGCGCGTGCACCGCCCGCATCACCTGGTCGTAGCTGCACGCGGTGTTGATCATCGGGCCGTAATCGGGGCCGGCCGACGCGATCCCGACCGCGGCGGCCGACGCCCACGCCACGGAGCCGACGATGGCCAGGGCGGCCAACCAGCGCTTCGTCATTTTCGATGTGCCTCCATCGCTTTGTGCCCACTCTACGTCGGGCGAGCGGCCCGGTTCCCGGATTGGTGGCGCCCGCTCACCCCGGCCGGGGCGCGGGGCCGCCGTGTGTCCCGGCGTCGCGGGGGCGGCTACTAGCCTGGATCTGTGCCCGATCCCGCCACCTACCGCCCCGCGCCCGGGTCCATCCCGGTCGAGCCCGGCGTCTACCGATTCCGGGATCCGCACGGGCGAGTCATCTACGTCGGCAAGGCCAAGAGCCTGCGCAGCCGGCTGACGTCATACTTCGCCGACATCTCGAGCCTGCACCCGCGCACCCGGCAGATGGTGACTACCGCGGCCAAAGTCGAGTGGACGGTGGTCAACACCGAAGTCGAGGCACTGCAGCTCGAATACAACTGGATCAAAGAGTTCGACCCGCGGTTCAACGTCCGCTACCGCGACGACAAGACCTATCCGGTGCTGGCGGTGACCCTGAACGAGGAGTTCCCGCGGCTGATGGTCTATCGCGGCCCCCGCCGCAAAGGCGTGCGGTATTTCGGGCCGTACTCGCACGCATGGGCCATCCGTGAGACGTTGGATCTGCTCACCCGGGTGTTTCCGGCACGCACCTGCTCGGCGGGAGTGTTCAAGCGGCACAAGCAGATCGACCGTCCGTGCCTGCTCGGCTACATCGACAAGTGCTCGGCGCCGTGTATCGGCAGGGTCAGCGCGGAGCAGCACCGCCAGATCGTGGACGACTTCTGCGACTTCCTCTCCGGCAAGACCGATCGATTCGCCCGGGAGCTGGAACAGCAGATGAACGCAGCGGCCGAGCGACTCGATTTCGAGCGGGCCGCGCGACTGCGCGACGACCTGGGCGCGGTGAAGAGGGCGATGGAGAAGCAGGCTGTCGTCCTCGGCGATGGCACCGACGCCGACGTGGTGGCCTTCGCCGACGACGAACTCGAGGCCGCGGTGCAGGTGTTCCACGTCCGCGGTGGCCGGGTCCGCGGCCAGCGCGGCTGGATCGTCGAAAAGTCCGCCGATCCCGGCGATTCCGGCGAGGAGCAGCTCGTCGAACAGTTCCTGACGCAGTTCTACGGAGACCAGGCCGAATTAGGTGGCGCCGCAGACGAATCGGCGAACCCGGTGCCGCGCGAGGTGCTGGTGCCCTGCCTGCCGTCCAATGCCGGCGAGCTGACCAGCTGGCTGTCCGCCCTGCGCGGATCCCGGGTAGCGCTGCGGGTGCCGCAGCGCGGCGACAAGCGGGCGCTGGCCGAAACCGTGCAGCGCAACGCGAAAGAGGCGCTGCAGCAGCACAAGCTCAGGCGTGCCGGCGACTTCAACGCCAGATCCGCTGCGCTACAGAACATCCAGGAGGCACTCGGATTGTCCGACGCGCCGCTGCGCATCGAATGCGTGGACATCAGCCATGTGCAGGGCACCGACGTGGTGGGCTCGCTGGTGGTGTTCGAGGACGGTTTGCCGCGCAAATCGGACTACCGGCACTTCGCCATCCGGGAAGCCGCCGGCCAGGGGCGCTCCGACGACGTCGCCTCCATCGCCGAGGTCACCCGCCGCCGCTTCGCGCGGCACCTGAGCGAGCAGCAGGATCCGAATATGCTTTCGCCCGAAGGAAAGTCTCGCCGGTTCGCCTACCCGCCGAATCTGTACGTCGTCGACGGCGGCGCGCCGCAAGTCAACGCGGCCAGCGCGGTGCTTGAGGAGCTCGGCATCACCGACGTCGCGGTGATCGGACTGGCCAAGCGGCTGGAAGAGGTGTGGGTGCCCGCGGAGCCCGATCCGGTCATCATGCCGCGCAACAGCGAGGGCCTGTATCTGCTGCAGCGCGTGCGTGACGAAGCGCATCGGTTCGCGATCACCTACCATCGCAGCAAGCGTTCCAAGCGAATGACGGCATCGGTGCTCGACTCGGTGCCAGGATTGGGAGAACATCGCCGCAAGGCCCTGGTAAGCCATTTCGGATCGATAGCCCGCCTCAAGGAGGCCACCGTCGACCAGATCACCGCAGTCCCCGGCATCGGGGTGGCGACCGCCACCGCCGTCCTGGAGGCGCTGCGACCCGATCAGTCCGAGGCCGCCCGATGACCGGACCGGGTGAGTTCGCGGGCAGCCACTCGGTGGACGCCGCGGCCGGGATCGATGTCGTCCTGGTGACCGGATTGTCCGGCGCCGGGCGGGGTACCGCGGCCAAGGTGCTCGAAGACCTCGGCTGGTACGTGGCCGACAACCTGCCCCCGCAGCTGATCACCCGGATGGTCGATTTCGGTCTGGCCGCCGGCTCGCGGATCACCCAGTTGGCGGTGGTGATGGACGTTCGCTCGCGTGGCTTCACCGGCGACCTGGACTCGGTGCGCACGGAGTTGGCAACCCGAAACATCGCCCCGCGCGTGGTGTTCATGGAAGCATCCGACGACATGTTGGTGCGCCGCTACGAACAGAACCGCCGTAGCCACCCGCTGCAGGGCGACCAGACGCTGGCCGAGGGTATCGCCGCCGAGCGCCGGATGTTGGCATCGGTGCGCGCCACCGCCGACCTGATCATCGACACCTCGACGCTGTCGGTGCGCGGCCTGCGCGAGACCATCGAGCGGGCGTTCGGCGGTGCCGCCAGCGCGACCACCAGCGTCACGGTCGAGTCGTTCGGCTTCAAATACGGCCTGCCGATGGACGCCGACATGGTGATGGACGTGCGCTTCCTGCCGAACCCGCACTGGGTCGACGAATTGCGCCCACGCACCGGGCAGGACCCGGCGGTGCGCGAATACGTGTTGAGCCAGCCCGGCGCGGCGGAATTCCTCGACGCCTACCATCGATTGCTGTCTCTGGTCCTCGACGGCTACCGCAGGGAGGGCAAGCGTTACATGACGGTCGCCATCGGCTGCACCGGCGGCAAGCACCGCAGCGTCGCGATCGCCGAGGCGTTGATGCAGCTGCTGAACGCCCAGCAAGGCGACGCGCAACTGTCGGTACGGGTGCTGCACCGGGATCTGGGCCGCGAATGACCGAGCCGACGAACCGGGGCATCGTCGCGATGGGCGGCGGACACGGCCTGTACGCGACGCTGTCGGCGGCCCGCCGGCTGACACCCCATGTCACCGCGGTGGTGACCGTCGCCGACGACGGCGGCTCGTCGGGCCGGTTGCGCGGCGAACTGGGTGTGGTGCCCCCGGGTGACCTGCGAATGGCGTTGGCGGCCTTGGCATCTGACAGTCCGCACGGGCGGCTGTGGGCGACAATCCTGCAGCATCGGTTCGGCGGCAGCGGTGCGCTGGCCGGGCACCCGATCGGCAACCTGTTGCTGGCCGGCCTGTCCGAGGTGCTGGCCGACCCGGTGGCCGCCCTCGACGAACTGGGACGCATCCTCGGCGTCAAGGGGCGGGTGCTGCCGATGTGCCCGATCGCGCTGCAGATCGAGGCCGACGTCTCCGGTCTGGAAAGCGACCCGCGGATGTTCCGGCTGATCCGCGGCCAGGTGGCGATCGCGACCACACCGGGCAAGGTGCGCCGCGTGCGGCTGCTGCCCGACAACCCCCCGGCGACCCGGCAGGCCGTCGACGCCATCATGGCCGCCGATTTGGTGGTGCTCGGGCCCGGCTCCTGGTTCACCAGCGTGATCCCGCACGTGCTGGTGCCGGGGCTGGCGGCGGCGCTGCGGGCGACCACCGCGCGGCGCGCCCTGGTGCTCAACCTGGTGGCAGAGCCGGGGGAGACGGCCGGCTTCTCCGTCGAACGTCATCTGCATGTGCTGGCGCAGCACGCACCGGAATTCAGCGTGCACGACATCATCATCGACGCCGAACGGGTGCCCAGTGAGCGCGAGCGCGATCAACTGCGCCGCACCGCCACATTGCTTTCGGCCGAGGTCCACTTCGCCGACGTGGCCAGACCTGGTACACCTTTACATGATCCAGGCAAACTTGCGGCGGCCCTGGAGGGGGTCCGGGCGGCCCGCAGGGCTCCGGGAGCGCCTCCGGTCACGGCCACCGCGGATATTCGGGTCGACAGGGCAAGCCCACAAGCCGGCGGAAGCGGACCGGCAGGCAGCGGACCAAGGGGTGACGACGCGTGGCGATGACGACCGAAGTCAAGGACGAACTGAGCCGCCTCATTGTGAAATCGGTCAGCGCGCGCCGGGCGGAAGTCACGTCCCTGCTGAGGTTCGCCGGCGGGCTGCACATCGTCGGTGGCCGCGTCGTGGTCGAGGCCGAGGTGGATCTGGGCAACGTCGCGCGGCGGTTGCGCAAAGACATTTTCGAGCTCTACGGGTACAACGCCGTCGTGCATGTGTTGTCGGCCAGCGGGATTCGCAAGAGCACCCGCTACGTGTTGCGGGTGGCCAATGACGGTGAGGCGCTGGCCCGCCAGACCGGCTTGCTCGACAATCGTGGCCGCCCGGTGCGCGGTCTGCCCGCGCAGGTGGTGGGCGGCAGCGTCGGCGACGCCGAGGCCGCGTGGCGCGGAGCCTTCCTGGCGCACGGGTCGCTGACCGAGCCCGGACGTTCGTCGGCGCTGGAGGTGAGCTGCCCCGGCCCGGAGGCGGCGCTGGCGTTGGTGGGCGCCGCGCGCCGGCTCGGCGTCAGCGCGAAGGCCCGCGAGGTGCGTGGTGCCGACCGGGTGGTGGTGCGCGACGGCGAGGCGATCGGTGCGCTGCTGACCCGGATGGGCGCGCAGGACACCCGGCTGGTGTGGGAGGAGCGCCGGATGCGGCGGGAGGTCCGGGCCACCGCCAACCGGCTGGCGAACTTCGACGACGCCAACCTGCGTCGTTCGGCGCGGGCGGCGGTCGCGGCGGCGGCCCGGGTGGAGCGGGCGCTGGAGATCCTGGGCGACACCGTGCCGGACCATCTGGCCTCGGCCGGGAAGCTGCGCGTCGAGCACCGGCAGGCATCGCTGGAGGAGCTCGGCCGGCTGGCCGACCCTCCGATGACGAAAGATGCTGTGGCGGGCCGAATTCGGCGGCTGCTGTCGATGGCCGACCGCAAGGCGAAGGTAGAGGGCATTCCCGACACCGAGTCGGCGGTCACGCCGGACCTGCTGGAAGACGCCTGACGACGATGCGCGCCGCGTAGCGGCGGGCTGAGGAGTCGGCGTGTCAAGACCAGCCTGACGACGATGCGCGCCGCGTAGCGGCGGGCTGAGGAGTCGGCGTGTCAAGACCAGCCTGACGACGCCCGGCTAATTGCTCGCATTGCTGGTGGGGCGGGCGTCAGGGGGTTACGGTCGGGTGATGAAGCGGCTTTCGAGTGTTGACGCGGCGTTTTGGTCGGCAGAAACTGCGGGCTGGCATATGCATGTGGGGGCGTTGGCGATCTGCGACCCGAAGGAGTCTGCCGGATACAGCTTTCAACGGCTCCGTCAATTACTGATCGAGCGCCTGCCGGAGGTACCGCAGTTGCGGTGGCGGGTCACCGGCGCGCCGCTGGGCCTGGACCGGCCGTGGTTCGTCGAAGACGAGGACCTGGATGTCGACTTCCACGTCCGCCGCATCGGTGTCCCCGCGCCGGGCGGTCGCCGCGAGCTCGAGGAGCTGGTGGGCAGGCTGATGTCCTACAAGCTGGACCGCTCTCGCCCGCTGTGGGAAATGTGGGTGATCGAGGGTGTCGAGGGCGGGCGGATGGCCACGCTGACCAAGATGCACCACGCCGTCGTCGACGGGGTCTCGGGCGCCGGGCTGGGCGAAATCCTGCTGGATGCCACACCGGAACCGCGTGCGCCGCAACAGGAAACGGTCGGATCGCTGGTGGGGTTCCGGCTGCCGGGCCTGGAGCGGCGCGCCGTGGGCGCGCTGATCAACGTCGGTGTCAAGACGCCGTTTCGCATCGCGCGGCTGATGGAGCAGACCGTGCGCCAGCAGGTCGCCACGCTGGGTGTGCGCAGCAGGCCGCCCCGCTACTTCGAGGCGCCCAAAACCCGGTTCAACGCGTCGGTCTCGCCGCACCGGCGTATCACCGCCTGCCGCGTCGAACTCACCCGCGCCAAGGCGGTCAAGGACGCGTACGGGGTCAAGCTCAACGACGTCGTGCTCGCGTTGGTGGCCGGCGCGGCGCGCGACTACTTGCAGAAGCGCGGCGAGCTACCGGCCAAACCGCTGATCGCGCAGATCCCGGTCTCCACCCGTACCGACGAGAATAAGGACGAAATCGGCAACAAGGTGGGCTCGATGACCGTCTCGATGGCCACCGACATCGAAGACCCCGGCGAGCGGCTGCGGGCTATCCACGAAAGCACCCAGTCCGCCAAGCTGATGGCCAAGGCGTTGTCGGCGCATCAGATCATGGGGTTGACCGAGACCACGCCGCCCGGGCTACTAGGGCTGGCCGCACGGGCCTACACCGCCAGCGGGCTGTCGCGAAACCTGGCTCCTATCAACCTGGTTGTCTCCAACGTCCCGGGACCGCCGTTCCCGCTGTATATGGCCGGCGCCAAACTCGATTCGCTGGTGCCGCTGGGGCCGCCGGTGATGGATGTCGCGCTGAACATCACTTGCTTCTCCTACACCGACTACCTGGACTTCGGTTTCGTGACGACGCCCGAGGTGGCCGGCGACATCGACGACATGGCCGATCGGATCGAGCCGGCCCTGACCGACCTGGAGAAGGCCGCCGCGCGGGAGAGCGGTTAGCCTGCCCGGGGTTCTCTGGCGAGCGTCACGCCAGCGTGACTGCCGCAAGCGAGCGTCACGCTAGTGTGACTGCCGTAAGGCCAAGGCAGCTCGTACCCGGCTGACGATGTCTGCGGGGCGATCCCCCGCGATCACTCGAATAACCATCCAGCCCAGGCGCTCCAGCGTTTCGCGCCGCCTGATGTCCCACGTGTATTGCCAGCGGTCCCGACGATGTTGCTCACCGTCGTACTCGGCAGCGACTTTGAAATCCTCCCACCCCATGTCGAGGTAGTAAGTCAAGTCGCCGAATTCGTCACTGACCGGGATCTGCGTTTGTGGTCGGGGGAGCCCCGCCCGTATCAGCAACAGCCGCACCCACGTTTCCTTGGGCGACTGCGCGCCGGCATCCGCGAGATCAATTGCATGACGTGCCGACTGAATGCCGCGGCGGCCCGGATACCGTTCGGCCAGTATCTGAAACTCAGTTACTTTGCAGTTGGTTGCGCGAAGCAGGTCGTCGATCACGGCCACGGCGTCGTTTATCGGGTGCCAGCATCCCAGGTCGACAGCGGTCCGCGCCGGCGTCGTCACCGGAACACCGTCAATCAGCGTAAATTCGTCGTCTTCTAGTCGGTCACTGTGAATCCGCAATCCTGGCAACGGGTTTCTGTTGCTATGGAGAATCTCAAGCGGAGCCGTGGCGTCCACCCACTGGGCACCATGAACAGCGGCGGCCGATAGCCCCGCGATAATGCCTCGCCGACGCGACCACAGCCATGCCGCGCGGGCTTGAATCAGCGGAGTGAGCTCGGCGCCAGGGTCGACGTACACATCGCGGTGCAACCTCCTGTACTGCGTTCGCAAAGCGCTCTTGACGAGTTCTCCGTTCGCGACGGCCTCACTTCCGATGAATGGCTCCGCCATGGCGGCAGCGTCGCATAAACCGCGACGGACGTCAGGTCAGTGCGGCCTGACTATCCACATCCAGCCACGCCAGCGTGACGCTCGCGCCCCCGAGTCACGCCAGCGTGACGCTCGCGCCTGGCGTGTGCACGCCAGCGTGACGCTCGCGCCCCGGAGTCACGCCAGCGTGACGCTCGCGCCAAGCGCCAAGCGCCAAGCGCCAAGCGCCAAGCGCCAAGCGCTAGTCGCGCTCGGGCGGATTCGTCGCGTACACCCACGACAGGAATCGCGCCACGGCCTCCGCGGACCGATGCGCCCGCGGGGAACTGAAGATGTCGAAAGCGTGTTGGGCGTGCGGCAATTCGGCGTAGGCGACCGGATTTTTGGATACCGCGCGCAGCTCCTCGACGAACTCTGCGGCCTCGCCGACCGGGATCAGCGAATCGTCGTGGCCGTGCAGGACGAAGAAGGGCGGCGCATCGGCGCGCAGCCGCCGGATGGGCGACGCGTCGACGTAGATGTCGCGGTGCGTGGCGAATTTCCGTTTGACAACCAGCTTTTCGAGTATCGCGACGAATTCGCGCCGGCCCTCACCCTCGGTGGAGAACCAGTCATAGCGTCCGTACACCGGCACCGCGGCGACCACCGAGGTGTCGGCATCCTCGAAGCCGGGCTGGAATTTCGGGTCGTTGGGCGTCAGCGCCGCGAGCGAACACAGGTGGCCGCCGGCCGATCCGCCGGTGATCGCCACGAAGTTCGGGTCCCCGCCGTAGCGGGCGATGTTCTCCTTGACCCAGGCCAGCGCGCGTTTGACGTCGACGATGTGGTCGGGCCAGGTGTGGCGCGGCGACACCCGGTAGCCGATCGACACGCACACCCACCCGCGCGCCGCCAGGTGGCTCATCAGCGGATAGGCCTGGGGGCGACGCATTCCGATCATCCAGGCGCCGCCGGGCACCTGCAGCAGCACCGGCGCCTTGCCGTCGCGCGGCAGATCGCGGCGCCGCCAGATGTCGGCGAGATTCGCGCGGCCATGCGGACCGTAGGACACCACACTCGTCTTCTCGACATAGCGGCGACGCGCCACCGTGTTGCCCAGCGGCAGGGTGCGCCGCCCGCTGCGTGTCGGTGTGGTGTGCGGCAGCTTGTTCAGCGCCTCTTCGTAGTCGTCGCCCAGTTGGTCGCGCAGCCCCGCCTCCAGCACCGGGCCGGGAGTGGTGACGCCGCGGTAGCGGATCACACCCAGGATGGCCCAGGACGTCATCGTCAGCGCCAGCGCGGCCTTTCCGCGCCGTCCGGCGAAGTCGCCGCGTCGACCCCGTCGCACCGCGTCGAGCAGCGAGGCGAAGAAGTAGACGCCGGGCACCTCGGAGGCCGGCCAGCCGAACCAGAAGACCAGCACGGTGCTGTAGCCCTTGCGGGCCAGCGGTCGTAATCCGTTGGCGGCGTTGGTCAATTCGAGCGCGGCCCGGGCGATCGGCCGGGGTTTCCTGATCGTTTGGGAGAGCCGCATCAGCCGTTCACCCGCGCCTGCAGGTCGGCGCGCAGGATCTTGCCGGTGCTGCTGCGCGGAAGTTGGTCCAGCACGGTGATCTCGCGGGGGATCTTGTAGTTGGCGAGGTTCTCGCGCACATGCTGCTTGAGGGCCTCGGGGGCGGCGGCCGCATCAAGTGCGGCGCCGGGCTCCAGCACGACGAACGCCGCCAGCCGTTGCCCGTACTGCGCGTCGTCCACGCCGATCACCGATGCTTCCGCCACGTCGGGGTGTGCCGCCAGGGTCTTCTCCACTTCGATCGGGTACACGTTCTCGCCGCCGGAGACGATCATTTCGTCGTCGCGGCCGACGACGAACAGACGCCCCGCCTCGTCGAGATAGCCCACGTCGCCCGACGACATGAATCCGGCGTGGAAGTCCTTCCCCTTGCCGGCGGAGCCCTCGGTGTAGCCGTCGAACTGCGTGTTGTTGCGCACGTAGATGCTGCCGACTCCACCGGTGGACAGTTCATTGAATTCCGGGTCCAGGATTCGGATTTCGGTTCCCCCCGCGGGCCGGCCCGCGGTGTCGGGTGCCGCGCGCAGGTCCTGCGGGGTGGCCGTCGCGATCATGCCGGCTTCGGTGGCGTTGTAGTTGTTGTAGATCACGTCGCCGAACGCGTCCATGAACGCGACCACCACGTCGGGGCGCATGCGCGATCCCGATGCCGCGGCGAACCGCAACGAACGTCCGCTGTAGCGGCGTCGCACCTCGGCGGGCAGCTCCATGATGCGGTCGAACATCACCGGCACCACGGCGAGCCCGGTGGCCCGATGGCGGTCGATGAGATCCAGCGTGGCCTCGGGGTCGAATTTGCGCCGCGTGATCACCGTGCAGGCCATGGACGCGGCGAAGATCAGTTGGGAGAAGCCCCACGCGTGGAACATCGGCGCGACGATCACGACGTTTTCTTCGGCGCGCCACGGCGTGCGGTCCAGGATCGCCTTGAGGGTGCCCATTCCGGCGTTGCCGCCGCTTTGGTTGGCGCCCTTGGGTGTTCCGGTGGTGCCGGAGGTGAGCAGGATCATCCTGCCTTTGCGGCCGGACCGCCGGGGCTGTTGGCCGGCGTGATCGGCGATCAGCTTCTCGACGGTCAGCTCGTGCTGCCCGTCGGCCCAGGCCACGATGCGGCCGGCGTCGGGCCTGTCCGCCAGCGCGCGGTCCACCGTCGGGGTGAACTCCTCGTCGTACACCACGGCGTCGACGCGCTCGCGGTTGACCACCTCGGCCAGCGCAGGCCCGGCGAACGACGTGTTCAGCAGCACGACGTCGGAGCCGATCCGGTTGACGGCCACCAGCGCCTCGACGAAGCCGCGGTGGTTGCGGCACATGATGCCGACGACCTTCGGCTGACCCGCCGGCAGGTCTTGTAACGCGGCGCCGAACGCGTTGATCCGTTCGTCGAGCTCCCGCCAGGTCAGCGTGCCGACTTCGTCGATCAGCCCGGGACGGTCGGGGCAGCGCTGCGCCGCGCTGGCGAAGCCTACGGTCATGCCCATGCCCTCGCGGCGCATCGCCGCGGCCATCTTGAGGTAGCGGTCGGGCCGCATCGGCGCGATCATGCCGGAGCGGCTCAGCGTGGTGACCAGGCCGAGGGCCTCGCTCAACGGATTCGGCACGGCTCAGCCCACGATCGGGAAGCGACGCTTGGCGGCGAGCTCGGTCAGGCCCTGCTGCATCACCGACCGCACATACTCGTCGACTTCATCGACATCGGGGTCGTCGCCGAACTGCTTGGCGATGTCGATCGGCTCGAGCACCTGGGTCACGATCTTGGCGGGCAGCGGCAGATTCGGCGGGATCGCGGCGCTGAAGCCGAACGGAAATCCGAACGACAGCGGGAGGATGTCGCTGCGGATGAGGCGCTTGAGTTGCAACGTGCGTGCCAGCCAGGTGCCGCGGGACAGGTAGAGCTGGGTCTCTTGGCCCCCGACGGAAACCGCGGGCACGATCGGCACGCCCGCTTCGATCGCGGTGCTGACGTACCCCTTGCGCCCGTTGAAGTCGATGACGTTCTCCGACAACGTCGGCCGGTACACGTCGTAGTCGCCGCCGGGAAAGACGACCACGACGCCGCCGGACTGCAATGCCTTGGCCGCGTTCTCCCGATTAGCCCGGATGTAGCCGAGTCGTCGGAAGAAGTTGCCCGTGGGGCCCAAGAAGATGAAGTCGTGGCTCAGCGTGTAGACCGGCCGGTCGTATCCGAACTTGTCGTAGAAGTCGATGCTGAAGATCGGGACATCCATGGGGAGCTGGCCGCCCGAGTGGTTGGCCACGACCAGTGCGCCGCCGGGCGGGAAGGACTCCAGCCCGTGCACCTCGGAACGGAAATACGTCTTGAGGGCCATGCGCGTCACCGCCATGAGGCGCTGGGTCAAGCCGGGATCGAATTTGCCGATATCCCCGCCGTCGGGGTTGCCGTTGTCGGTCACGTTCCTCCCTTGACGCTCGCGCCGGGCCGCTTCGCCGGGGTCGATTCCCTCGATGGTAGCGACCGGGGCCGCGCCGCTGTCACGGTGTTTCATCTTTCGACCCACGGGTTGGTTGGGCAGGCCCGGGGCCGCTATTGTTACGCCAACCTAACTAATCTTCGAGCAAAGGGAATCCGATGGACGTAGCCGGTCTGTCGCCCGAACGCGGCGCGCGTTCGGGCGCCGCTCGCAGATCGGCTGCCGTCGCGGTCCGGCCCGTGCGGCGCTCCCAACCCGCCGCGGTCCGCGCGGAGACCACCCGCCCGGGTGACCACTTGTCCCGCCCCGCGCCGGCCGTCGAGCGGGCCGCCGGTGCGCTCGCCGCGGCCGCCCCGGGTACCGCGGATCAGCTGCAGGCCGACTACTTCGTCCGTTTGCTCGTCGGGCGGCGCGACCTCATCGACGAGCGCGTCGACGACTATCTGCGCACAATCGTCGCCGCGGAAGCCCGCGGCGACCTCGATGCCATCGCTCACTTCCGCTGCCTGGGGGCATCGCCGAGCAGGATCGGCGGGTCCTGGACGTCCTTATCGACAAGTTGCGCCGGCGATTTGTGGGCTCGGGGGCGAGACCGCGGGTCCGCCGGGGAATGCCGCACTGAATCACCCGTTGCCGCAGCGGTTTTCGTCGTCATATCGTCGGCGGGATGCTGGCCCGGAAGCGTTGACGCGCAAATCGGCGCGCGGCAGCGGCGGGGCCGATACATTCTATGAGCCAGCTGGTTTCTCGAGAGAAACGAGGCCGCCCATGGGATTCATGACTCCGGAGTTTCCCGACGTCGACCCGCAGACGTGGCTCGATCTGCCGCGCCCGACCCGGCGCCAGATCATGACCCGGCACTGGGTCGAACACGGATTCGGTTCCCCGTACGCGGTCTACCTGTTCTACGTCTTCAAGATCGCCGGGTACGCCGCCGGCGCGGCCGCGGTGATCTCGCTGACGCCGGGCCTGGGCGGCCTCGGCCACATCACCGACTGGTGGACGCAGCCGATCGTGTACCAGAAGCTGGTCGTCTTCACGCTGCTGTTCGAGATCCTGGGCCTGGGCTGCGGATCGGGGCCACTGACCGCGCGGTTCTGGCCGCCGTTCGGCGGCTTCCTGTACTGGTTGCGGCCCAACACCATTCGGCTGCCGCCCTGGCCCGACAAGGTGCCGTTCACCCGTGGTGACAGCCGCACCGTCGTCGACGTGGCGCTGTATCTGGTGATCCTGGGCTCCGGCGTCTGGGCGCTGCTGTCACCGGGCCGGGGCGGTCCGGTCACCCCGGCGCATGACGTCGGCCTGATCGACCCCCTACTGGTGGTGCCCGCCATCGTCGCGCTCGCGCTGCTGGGGCTGCGGGACAAGACCGTGTTCCTGGCGGCGCGCGGTGAGCACTACGGGCTGACTCTGGTGGTGTTCTTCTTCGGGTTCACCGACCAGATCGCCGCTTTCAAGATCATCATGCTGGCGCTGTGGTGGGGCGCGGCGACCTCCAAGCTCAACCACCACTTCCCGTACGTCGTCGCGGTGATGATGAGCAACAACCCGTTGCTGCGCAGCCGGGCGTTCAACTGGTTCAAGCGCCGGCTCTACCTCGACCCGGTCGACGACCTGCGGCCCTCGTGGATACCGAAGGTGATGGCCCACGTCGGCGGGACCACCGCGGAGTTCCTGGTGCCGCTGGTTCTGGTGTTCGTCGCCGACGGCCACCAGTGGGCGTGGTTCCTGATCGCCTTCATGGTGCTGTTCCACCTCAACATCACGTCCACCATCCCGATGGGAGTCCCGTTGGAGTGGAACGTCTTCTTCATCTTTTCGCTGTTCTATCTGTTCGGGCACTACGCCGGCGTCACCGCCGCCGGGCTGAGCTCGCCGCTGCTGCTGATCATCCTGATTGTCGCGCTCGCGGTGGTGCCGATCGTGGGAAACCTCTACCCGCAACAGGTTTCATTCCTGCCGGCGATGCGCTACTACGCCGGAAACTGGGCTACCAGTACCTGGTGCCTGCGCAAGGGCGTCGAGGACAAACTCGAGGCGAATATCACCAAGTCCTCGGCGCTGGCACCCAATCAGCTTGCCGGGCTTTACGATCCGCAGACCGCCGAACTCATGATCGACAAGCTGATGGCGTGGCGATCCATGCACACCCACGGCCGGGCGCTGGGCGGGCTGGTGGCGCGCGCGTTACCCGACGGCGCCGACGAGGCCGACTACCTGCTGCGCGACGGCGAGATCATCGCCGGGCCGCTGATCGGGTGGAACTTTGGCGAGGGCCACCTGCACAACGAACAGCTGCTGGCCGCCGTGCAGCGGCGCTGCGACTTCGACGAGGGTCAGGTGCGGGTGATCATCTTGGAGGCCCAGCCGATCCAGCGCCGGACGCAGGCCTATCGCATCGTCGACGCCAGGAGCGGCCTGATCGAAGCGGGGTACGTCGACGTCGCGGACATGCTGAGCCGCCAGCCCTGGCCCGAGCCCGGTGACGACTATCCGGTCCACGTCATCGATGGCGGCGACCCGCCGCGAAGCGATGGCGGCGACCCGCTGCGGACGACCCGGCGCGGCGATCGGTGACCACCGCGGTCGTCGCGTGTGGCCGACGTCACGGGTGATGTACCAGCGCGGCAACGCCAGGCGTCCCTGATCTAGGCTGGCGAACAGCGCAAGTCAGCGGACACAGGAAAGAAAGACAGGGAGAGACAAGTGACGGTCCGAGTAGGTATCAACGGCTTCGGTCGAATCGGCCGCAACTTCTACCGGGCCTTGTTGGCTCAACAGGAGCAGGGCAGCGCCGATATCGAGGTGGTCGCGGTCAACGACCTCACCGACAATGCCAGCCTGGCGCACCTGCTGAAATTCGACTCCATCCTGGGCCGCCTGCCCCACGACGTCAGCCTCGAGGGTGACGACACCATCGTCGTCGGCGACAAGAAGATCAAGGCGCTCGAGGTCAAGGAAGGCCCGGCGGCGCTGCCCTGGGGCGACCTCGGCGTCGACGTCGTCGTCGAGTCCACCGGCATCTTCACCAACGCCGCCAAGGCCAAGGGCCATCTGGACGCCGGCGCCAAGAAGGTCATCATCTCAGCGCCCGCCACCGACGAGGACATCACCATCGTGCTGGGCGTCAACGACGACAAGTACGACGGCAGCCAGAACATCATCTCCAACGCCTCGTGCACCACGAACTGCCTCGGCCCCATCGCGAAGGTCCTCAACGACGAGTTCGGCATCGTCAAGGGCCTGATGACCACGATCCACGCCTACACCCAGGATCAGAACCTGCAGGACGGCCCGCACAAGGATCTGCGGCGCGCCCGCGCCGCCGCGCTGAACATCGTGCCGACCTCCACCGGCGCGGCCAAGGCGATCGGCCTGGTGCTGCCCGAGCTCAAGGGCAAGCTGGACGGCTACGCGCTGCGGGTGCCGATCCCCACCGGCTCGGTCACCGACCTGACCGCCGAGTTGAAGAAGTCCGCCCCCGCCGACCAGATCAACGCCGCGATGAAGGCGGCCGCCGACGGCCCGATGAAGGGCATCCTGAAGTACTACGACGCACCGATCGTATCCAGCGACATCGTCACCGACCCACACAGCTCGATCTTCGACTCCGGTCTGACCAAGGTGATCGACAACCAGGCCAAGGTGGTGTCCTGGTACGACAACGAATGGGGCTACTCCAACCGCCTCGTCGACCTGGTCGCCTTGGTCGGCAAGTCACTGTAGACCGTGAGCGTCCACAATCTTAAAGACCTTCTCGCCGAAGGGGTTTCTGCGCGCGGCGTGCTGGTGCGCTCTGATCTGAACGTGCCGCTGGATGACGGCAGGATCACCGACCCCGGCCGTATCACCGCCTCGGTGCCGACTCTGCGGGCGTTGGTCGATGCGGGCGCCAAGGTGGTGATCACCGCGCACCTGGGGCGGCCCAAGGATGGGCCCGACCCGGCGCTGTCGCTGGCGCCCGTCGCGGCGGCGCTGTCCGAGCAGCTGGGCCGCCACGTGCAGCTGGCGGGTGACGTCGTCGGCACGGACGCGCTGGCGCGCGCCGAAGGTCTCACCGACGGTGACGTGCTGCTGCTGGAGAACATCCGCTTCGACGCCCGCGAAACCAGCAAGGACGACGGCCAGCGGCTGGCGCTGGCCCGCCAGCTGGCCGAATTGGTCGGGCCAACAGGCGCTTTCGTCTCCGACGGGTTTGGCGTAGTGCACCGCAGACAGGCCTCGGTGTACGACATCGCCACCCTGCTGCCGCACTACGCGGGCACGCTGGTGGCCGAGGAGATCCAGGTCCTCGAGCAGTTGACCAGCTCCACCAGGCGCCCCTACGCGGTGGTGCTCGGCGGCTCGAAGGTGTCCGACAAGCTCGGCGTCATCGAGTCGCTGGCCACCAAGGCCGACAGCATCGTCATCGGCGGCGGCATGTGCTTCACTTTCCTTGCTGCGCAAGGTTTCTCGGTTGGCAAGTCGCTGCTCGAGACCGAGATGGTGGACACCTGCCGCCGGCTCCTGGACACCTACGTCGACGTGCTGCGGCTGCCGGTGGACATCGTGGTGGCCGACAAGTTCGCCGCCGACGCCACCCCGCGGACCGTCGCGGCCGAGGCCATCCCGGACGACCTGATGGGCCTGGACATCGGGCCGGGATCGGTCAAGCGGTTCACCACGCTGCTGTCCAACGCCGAGACGGTCTTCTGGAACGGGCCGATGGGGGTGTTCGAGTTCCCGGCGTTCGCCGCGGGCACCAAGGGCGTGGCCGAGGCGATCGCCGCGGCCACCGGCAAGGGCGCGTTCAGCGTGGTCGGCGGCGGGGACTCGGCGGCCGCGGTGCGCGCGCTGGGCATCCCGGAGGGTGACTTCTCGCATATCTCCACCGGCGGCGGAGCGTCGCTGGAATACCTTGAGGGCAAGACGCTTCCCGGTATCGAGGTGTTGAGCCGACCGCAGCCCGACCACAACTAGGGAGGCCCGAAGTCGTGAGCCGCAAACCGTTGATCGCCGGCAACTGGAAGATGAACCTCAATCATTTCGAGGCCATCGCGCTGGTGCAAAAGATCGCGTTCGCGTTGCCGGACAAGTACTACGACAGGGTGGACGTCACCGTCCTGCCGCCGTTCACCGATCTGCGCAGCGTGCAGACCCTGGTCGACGGCGACAAGCTGCGGCTGACCTACGGCGGGCAGGACCTGTCGCAGCACGACGCGGGCGCCTACACCGGCGAGATCAGCGGGGCCTTTCTGGCCAAGCTGGGTTGCACGTTCGTCGTCGTCGGACATTCCGAGCGGCGGACCTACCACCACGAGGACGACGCGGTGGTGGCCGCCAAGGCCGCCGCGGCGCTCAAGCACGAACTGACCCCGATCGTCTGCATCGGCGAGCATCTCGAGGTCCGCGAGGCGGGCGATCACGTCGCCCACAACGTCGAGCAGCTGCGCGGCTCGCTGGCCGGGCTGTCCGCCGAACAGATCGGCAAGACCGTCATCGCCTACGAGCCGGTGTGGGCCATCGGCACCGGGCGCGTGGCCAGCGCGGGCGACGCCCAAGAGGTGTGCGCGGCGATCCGCGAGGAGTTGGCGTCCCTGGCTTCCGGGCAGGTCGCCGAGGACATGCGGGTGCTCTACGGCGGCTCGGTGAACGCCAAGAACATCGGCGAGCTGATCGCCCGCGACGACATCGACGGCGGTCTGGTCGGCGGCGCGTCCCTGGACGGGGAGCAGTTCGCCACCCTGGCGGCGATCGCCGCCGGCGGGCCTCTTCCCTAGGGTGCTGCCCTGAGACCGGCGCCGCCCCGGTAGGCTGGCCGTCATGCAGTTGGCTTTGCAGATCACCCTGGTCGTCACCAGCATCCTGGTGGTGCTGCTGGTGCTGCTGCACCGCGCCAAGGGTGGCGGCCTGTCAACGCTGTTCGGCGGGGGCGTGCAGTCCAGCCTGTCCGGCTCCACGGTGGTGGAGAAGAACCTGGACCGGCTGACGTATTTCATCACCGGCATCTGGCTGGTGTGCATCGTCGGCATGGCGCTGCTGATCAAGTACCGCTGACTGTTTCGACGGGCGGAGGCTGCCCTCCGCGTCGATACTGGGTCCCATGGTTGAGGCTTCCGACAGCACGCTGGAACCGATCGGCGCCGTACAGCGCACCCTGGTTGGCCGTGAGGCGACCGAGCCGATGCGGGCCGACATCAGGCTGCTGGGCGCCATCCTGGGTGACACGGTCCGTGAGCAGAACGGGCACGAGGTGTTCGAGCTCGTTGAGCGCGCCCGGGTGGAATCGTTTCGGGTTCGGCGCTCCGAGATCGACCGCGCCGAGCTGGCGCGGATGTTCAACGGCATCGACATTCACCAGGCCGTCCCGGTCATCCGGGCGTTCAGCCACTTCGCGTTGCTCGCCAACGTCGCCGAAGACATCCACCGCGAACGCCGCCGGGCGATTCACGTCGCCGCAGGCGAACCGCCGCAGGACAGCAGCCTGGCCGCGACGTACGCCAAACTCGATCGGGCGCAATTGGATTCGACCACCGTCGCCGATGCGCTGCGGGGCGCGGTGGTGGCCCCGGTAATCACCGCGCACCCCACCGAGACCCGCAGGCGCACCGTCTTCGTCACCCAGCACCGGATCACCGAACTGATGCGGCTGCACGCCGGGGGGCACACGCAGACCGAAGAGGGCCGCGACGTGGAACTCGAGCTGCGCCGCCAGGTGCTCACGCTGTGGCAGACCGCGCTGATCCGGTTGTCCCGGCTGCAGATCACCGACGAGATCGAGGTGGGGCTGCGCTACTACGCCGCCGCGTTTTTCAGAGTGATTCCGCAGGTCAACGCCCAGGTGCGGGACGCGCTGCGGACACGCTGGCCCGACGCCGACCTGCTCGATCAGCCGATCCTGCAACCCGGGTCGTGGATCGGCGGTGACCGCGACGGCAACCCCAACGTGACGGCCGACGTGGTGCGCCAGGCCACCGGCCACGCCGCGTTCACCGCCCTGGCGCATTACCTGGCCGAATTGACTGCGTGCGAGCAGGAGCTGTCGCTCTCGGCGCGCCTGGTCGCGGTCACCCCCGAGCTGGCCCGGCTGGCCGAGGGCTGCGGAGAGAAGGCCCGCGCCGACGAGCCCTACCGGCGCGCAGTGCGGGTGATCCGCGCGCGTCTCACCGCGACGGGCGCAAAGATCCTGGACCGGCGGCCGCAGCACGAGCTGGACCTGGGCTTGCCGCCGTACGCCGCCCCGGGCGAACTGCAGGCCGAGCTGGACACCATCGATGCGTCGCTGCGCGCGCACGGCAGCGCGCTGCTGGCCGACGACCGCCTGGCCCTGCTGCGGGAAGGCGTGCGGGTCTTCGGGTTTCATCTCTGCGGCCTGGACATGCGGCAGAACTCCGACGTCCACGAGGAGGTGATCGCCGAGCTGCTGGCCTGGGCCGGAGTGCATCCCGACTATGGTTCGCTGCCCGAAGACGAGCGGGTCGAGCTGTTGGCCGCAGAGCTGAGCACCCGCCGTCCGCTGGTCGGCGACCGCGCGGAACTGTCCGAGCTGGCCGACAAGGAGCTGGGCGTGGTCCGCGCGGCCGCGAACGCGATCGAGCGTTATGGGCCGTCCGTCGTGCCGAATTACGTCATCTCCATGTGCCGTTCGGTCTCTGACGTCCTGGAGGCCGCGATCCTCCTCAAGGAGGCGGGCCTGATCGACGCGTCCGGGGATGCGCCCTACTGCCCGGTGGGCATCTCACCGCTGTTCGAGACCATCGACGATCTGCGCAACGGCGCAACCATCCTGCACGCCATGCTCGAACTCCCGATCTACCGCGCACTGGTGGCCGCGCGCGGCGACAGCCAGGAGGTGATGCTGGGCTATTCCGACTCCAACAAGGACGGCGGGTATCTGGCCTCCAGCTGGGCGGTGTACCGCGCCGAGCTGGCCCTGGTCGAGGTGGCGCGCAAGACCGGGATCCGGTTGCGGCTCTTCCACGGCCGCGGCGGCACCGTCGGCCGTGGCGGCGGGCCGAGCTACGAAGCAATCCTGGCGCAGCCCCCCGGGGCGGTGAACGGTTCACTGCGGCTCACCGAGCAGGGTGAGGTGATCGCCGCGAAATACGCCGAACCGCAAGCGGCGCAACGTAATTTAGAGAGTCTGCTGGCCGCCACGCTGGAATCCACGCTGCTGGACGTGGAGGGTTTGGGCGACGCCGCGGAACCCGCGTACGGGGTGCTCGACGAGGTGGCCGGCCTGGCCCAGCGCGCCTACGCCGAATTGGTGCACGAGACACCGGGTTTCGTCGACTACTTCATGGCCTCCACGCCGGTCAGCGAGATCGGGTCACTGAACATCGGCAGCAGGCCCACCTCCCGCAAACCCACCCAGTCCATCTCGGACCTGCGCGCCATCCCGTGGGTTCTGGCCTGGAGCCAGTCGCGGGTGATGCTGCCCGGCTGGTACGGCACCGGGTCGGCATTCGAGCAGTGGATCGCGGCCGGCCCGGAGAGCGAAAGCGAGCGGGTCGACATCCTGCACGACCTGTACCAGCGCTGGCCGTTTTTCCGCAGCGTGCTGTCGAACCTGGCCCAGGTGCTGGCCAAGAGCGACCTCGGCCTGGCTGCGCGCTACGCGGAATTGGTGGACGACGAGGAATTGCGCGACCGCGTCTTCGGCAAGATCCTCGACGAGCACCGGCGGACCATCGCCATGCACAAGCTCATCACCGGCCAGGACAACCTGCTCGCCGACAACCCGGCGCTGGCACGCTCGGTGTTCAACCGGTTCCCGTACCTCGAGCCGCTCAACCACCTGCAGGTGGAGTTGCTCCGCCGCTACCGTTCCGGCGATGACGACGAGCTGGTGCAGCGCGGGATCCTGTTGACGATGAACGGGCTGGCCAGCGCGTTGCGTAACAGCGGCTAGCTGCTCGGCGTGGCGCCGAACGGGGTTCAGCCCTTCAGCAGCTCGCCGACATGCGCGGTAACCGAATCGGCGAGGGCCTGCAGGTCATAACCGCCCTCGAGCACCGCCACCAACCGGCCGTCGCACAGCCTCTCTGCTGATGCCATCAATTCCCTGGTGACCCAGGCGAAGTCGGCAGTCGTCATGGTGAGCGAGCCCAGCGGATCACGCTGGTGGGCGTCGAAACCGGCGGACACGATGATCAGCTCGGGCGAAAATGCCTGCAGCGCAGGAAGAATACGGTCCTGGAAGGCCGCCCGCAGCTCGGCGCCGCCGTCGCCGGGCGCCAGCGGCGAGTTGAAGATGTTGCCGGCACCGGTTTCTCGCGCCGCGCCGGTTCCGGGGAACAGCGGCATCTGATGCGTGGACGCATAGAGCACGCTCGGGTCTGAATAGAAGATCTGCTGGGTGCCGTTGCCGTGATGAACGTCGAAATCGACGATCGCGACCTTCGCCAGCCCGTGCTTGCGCTGCGCATGACGGGCCCCGATGCTGATGTTGTTGAACAGGCAGAAGCCCATGGCGCGCTCGGTCTCGGCGTGATGGCCGGGCGGGCGACACGCGACGAACGCGTTCTGCGCGTCACCGGCCAGCACCCTGTCCACGGCCTGCAGGGTGGCGCCCACTCCGCGCAGCGCCGCCTCCCAGGTCGACGGCTCCATCATGGTGTCGCCGCCGTCGAGGTAGACGTAACCGTCGTCGGGCCGCGCGGCTTCCAGCGCGTCCACATAGCGATTGGAATGCACGTAACGCGTCGCCGCGAGGTCGGCCGGCTGCGCCTCCTCACGCACCAGCGCGTCGAACCGCGGCGCGCCGAGCGCCGCCTCGACCGCGCGGTAGCGGTCCGGCCGCTCGGGATGACCGGGTGCGGTCCGATGGGCGGCGAACGCGACGTGATGCAGCAGCAGCGTGGCCATATCCCGCCGACCTAGGTGGTTGTCCGGTTGCGCAGTCTGTCCAGGACGCCGCGCACCGCATGCTCGGTGACCGACAGCGGGGACAACATCGTCTCGCCCACCCTCACCATGTCGTCGACCCGCGCAACGATGGCTTCCACCGGTTCGACCAGCACGATCAGCCGCTTGGCCAGATCGTCCAGGCTGGCCAGGGTGCCGTCCAGGTGATCCAGGCCGGCTTCCAGGCGCTCGACCGTGGCGTTGAGGGCCGACAGGGAACTGCCGAGCTCCTTCACCGTGCTGCTCAGGCCGTCGAGCACGTCTTCGACCTGCTCCACCGTCTTGTCGGCATTCAGCGCGGCCTGGGTGAGCGTCTTGATGCGGCTGCGCTCTTGCCCGCCGCGCACGGTTCTGTCTGCCATGACCGTCATTATTACCCCGCCGGGGCCGGCGGGAAGCCGAAGGCGGGCACCAGGCGGACCTGAGGCGGCGCTCAGCCGTGTTATGCGGACCGCGACGGCAGCTTGGCCGCGGCGTCCTGGTCGAGCAGCCACCGCGTGGTGTCATGCCCGACGGCCCCGGCCGCCGGCACGGAGACGGGCGCGGCACCACCGATGGCGGCGGCCACCGCGTCGGCCTTGCCGGCGCCGGAGACCATCAGCCAGACTTCGCGGGAACGGGCGATCGCGGGCAATGTCAACGTGATTCGCTGCGGAGGCGGCTTGGGGGAGTCGTCGACCGGCACCACCATACGGGTGGTTTCGAGCACCGCCGGAGTGTCGGGGAACAGCGAGTTGATGTGGCCCTCGGGCCCCATGCCCAGTAGGTGCACGTCGAAATTCGGCGCCGGCTCGCCGGGTGCGGCGTTGGCTGCCAGCAGCTGCTCGTACGCCAGCGCCGCCGCGGCGAGATCGGTGCCGAATTCCCCGTCACTGGCCGGCATCGGATGCACCTGGCTGGACGGGATGTCGACGTGGGAGAGCAACGCGGCCCGCGCCTGCTTGTCGTTGCGCTCGTCGTCGTCCTCGGGGACGTAGCGCTCGTCACCCCAGAACAGATGCACGCGTGCCCAGTCGATCTCTCGTCCCACCAACGACCGCAGCAGGCCGATGCCGCTGCCGCCGCCGGTCAGCACGACGAGCGCTCGGTCCCGCGCCGCCACCGCGTTCGCGATGGTGTCGGTCAGTCGCGCGGCGGCGGCGTCGACCAAGGTCTCGCTGTCCGGGAAAACCTCGATGCTGGTGCTCACGCGTATTGCACTTTCTCAATGCCTTCCAGCGCTGATTGGTAGATCTCGTCGGGATCCAGCCGGCGCAGGTCTTCGGCGAGGCACTCACCGGTTTCCCTGCGCGCCAAGGGGAGTAGGGCGTCCGGACGGGACGTGCGGCTCAAGGTGGCCGTGCGTCCCTCCTGCGGCCGGCTCAGCACGATGGTCTCGCTCTTGCGCACCAGCTCGATCTTGAGTTCGCCGACCGCCCGGCGCACCGGGCCGTCGATCCGACTGGCCAGCCACCCCGCCAGGATGTCCAGGGCGGGTTCGGTTCTCAGCCCGGACACCAGCGCCGACTCGATCGGTTCGTGCGGCGTCAGGTCGACGGCCGAGGTGAGCAGCGCGCGCCAGTAGGTGATGCGTGGCCAGGCGAGGTCGGTGTCACCCGCGGTGTATCCCGGCAGCCGGCTCCTGATGGCCGCCAGCGGGTCGGCCCCGTTGGTCGCGTCGGTGATACGGCGAATGGCCAAGCGGCCCAACGGGTCCTGCGCCGGGACCGCTGGCGCGACGTCGGGCCACCACACCACCACCGGGATGTCGGGTAACAGGAATGGGGTGACCACGCTGGAGGCGTGGCCGGACAGCTGCCCGGACAACCGCAACACCACGACTTCGCCGGCGCCGGTGTCACCGCCGGCGCGCAGCTGCGCATCCAGGCGCGGCGTGTCGGCGTACGGGTTGCCCCTCATCGTCACGATGATCCGGCTGGGGTGCTCGTGGCTGGCGTCGTTGGCGGCCACCAGCGACTCCTCGAGGATTTCGTCGCTGTCGGGCGCGATGATCAGGGTCAGCACGCGGCCCATCGTTACGGCGCCGACCCTTTCCCGCAGCTCGTCGAGCTTCTTGTTGATCGCCGTGGTGGTGGTGTCCGGCATGTCAATGATCATTGGCGCCGCTCCTCCTCATCGCTGCGCTCTGCATCGTCACGGCGCGGATCATTGGCGCCGCTCCTCCTCATCGCTGCGCTCTGCATCGTCACGGCGCGGATCACGGGCGCCGCCATTCCCGGCCGGTGCGGCGCAGCATCTCGAACGCCGAGTCCGGGCCCCAGGTGCCCGCCTCGTACGGTTCGGGCTTACCGCCGGCCGCCCAGTTGTTGAGCACGGGATCGAGTATCTCCCAAGCCAATTCGACCTCTTCGTTGACCGGAAACAGAGACGGCTCGCCCAACAGCACATCCAGGATCAGCTGTTCGTAGGCTTCCGGCGATTCCTCGGCGAACGCCGAACCGTACGAGAAGTCCATGTTGACGTCGCGGACTTCCATCGCCGTGCCGGGTACCTTGGACCCGAACCGCAGCGTGATCCCCTCGTCGGGCTGCACCCGGATCACCATGGCGTTGGTGCCCAGCTCGTCGGTCATGGTCGCGTCGAACGGCAGGTGCGGCGCCCGCTTGAACACCAGCGCTATCTCGGTCACCCTACGGCCCAAGCGTTTTCCGGTGCGCAGGTAGAAGGGGACGCCCGCCCAGCGGCGTGTGTCCACCTCGAGCGTGATGGCGGCGAAGGTCTCGGTGGTCGAGTCCTTGGCGAACCCCTCCTCGTCGAGCAGCCCGAGGACCTTCTCGCCGCCCTGCCAGCCCGCCGTGTACTGGCCGCGGCTGGTGGTCTCGTCGAGGGGCTCGGCGAGCTGGGTGGCCGAGAGCACCTTGATCTTCTCGGCCTGCAGCGCCGACGGGCTGAAGCTGACCGGCTCCTCCATCGCGGTCAGCGCCAGCAGCTGCATCAGGTGGTTCTGGATCACATCGCGTGCGGCGCCGATGCCGTCGTAGTAGCCGGCCCGCCCGCCCAGACCAATGTCTTCGGCCATGGTGATCTGCACGTGGTCGACGTAGTGCGCGTTCCAGATCGGATCGAATAACTGATTGGCGAACCGCAGCGCCAGGATGTTCCGGACGGTCTCCTTGCCCAGGTAATGGTCGATCCGGAACACCGCCTCCTCCGGAAAGACCGCGTTGACAGCCTTATTCAGCGCCTGCGCGCTTTCCAGGTCGTGACCGAACGGCTTCTCGATGACCACCCGGCTCCACCGCTCGCCCTGCGGGCGCGCCAGACCCGACCTGTGCAACTGCGCGCACACCACTGGAAAGGACCTGGGCGGGATCGCCAGATAGAAGGCGTGGTTGCCGCCCGTGCCGCGCTCGGCATCCAGCTTGTCCAGCGTTTCGGCCAGCCGGCCGAACGACTCGTCGTCATCGAAAGCGCCTGGCACGAAACGGAATCCCTCGGCCAGCCGATCCCAGTTCTCCTGCCGGAAGGGGGTGCGGCAGTGCTCCTTGACGGCGTCGTGCACCACCTCGCCGAAATCCTGGGTGCTCCAGTCCCGGCGGGCGAAACCCACCAGCGAGAAGCTCGGCGGCAGCAGGCCGCGATTGGCCAGGTCGTAGATCGCCGGCATGACCTTCTTGCGGGCCAGGTCGCCGGTAACGCCGAATATCACCATCCCGCACGGCCCCGCGATCCGCGGCAGCCGCTTATCGCGCTTGTCCCGTAACGGGTTATGCCAGTGCTGCTCGGTGCGGGCCGGGCTCATTTGGAGGCGGAGTCCAGCTGTTTCTGCGTTTCCTCCAGCAACTCGGTCCACGAATCCGCGAACTTCTCCACGCCCTCGTTCTCCAGCACTTGGAAGACGTCGGTGAGGTCGACGCCGATCTCGGAGAGCTTGTCGAACACCTCCTGCGCGTCGTCTGCGGTGCCGGTGACGGTGTCGCCCTTGATCTCGCCGTGCTCGGCGACGGCGTCAATTGTCTTCTCCGGCATGGTGTTCACCGTGTTCGGCGCGACCAGCTCGGTGACATAGAGCGTGTCGGGGTAGTCGGGGTTCTTGACGCCCGTCGAGGCCCACAGCGGACGCTGGACCCGGGCCCCGTCGCCCTTGAGCGCAGCGAAGCGATCCCCGCCCTCGAACACCTCTTGGTAGGCCGCGTACGCCAGGCGGGCGTTGGCCACACCGGCCCGACCCGCCAGCGCTTTCGCATCGTCCGAGCCGATCTTCTCCAGCCGCTTGTCCACCTCGGAGTCCACCCGCGACACGAAGAACGAAGCGACGGAATGGATCTTGGACAGGTCGTGACCGGCCTCGCGCGCCTTCTCCAGCCCGGCCAGGTAGGCGTCCATCACCTGGCGGTGCCGTTCGACCGAGAAGATGAGTGTGACGTTGACCGAAATCCCTTCGGCCAGAACGGTGGTGATAGCCGGGATGCCGGCCTTGGTGGCCGGGATCTTGATGAACAGGTTCGGCCGGTCGACGATCTTCCACAGCTCGACGGCTTGCGCTGCGGTCTTGTCGGTCTCGGCCGCCAGGCGCGGGTCGACCTCGATGGACACCCGGCCGTCCACGCCGTCGGACGCCTCCCATTCCCGCTTCAAGACGTCGCAGGCGTTGCGGACGTCATCGGTGGTGACCGTGCGGATCGTCGCCTCGACGTCGGCGCCGCGCGCGGCGAGCTCGGCGATCTGGCCGTCGTAGGAATCGCCCTCCGCCAATGCTTTCTGGAAGATCGACGGGTTGGTGGTCACGCCGACGACGCTCTTGGTGTCGATCAACTCCTGCAGGTTGCCCGACTCCAGACGCTGCCGTGACAGGTCGTCGAGCCAGACGGATACGCCGGCGGCGGACAGTGCCGCCAGATTCGGGTTCTGAGCGGTCATGTGAATTACCCTTTCCTAGTTGTCCACGACTTGTTCCGCGGCGGCCGCGACGGCCTCGGCGGTGAAGCCGAATTCGCGGAATAAGGTCTCGTAGTCGGCGGATTCGCCGTAGTGCTCGATCGACACGATCTTGCCGGTGTCGCCGACCAGCTTGTGCCAGCTCTGTGCGACGCCTGCCTCGACGGCCACCCGGGCTGACACGGTCGGCGGCAGCACGCTGTCGCGGTAGTCGTCGGGCTGTGACTCGAACCATTCGACGCACGGCATGGAGACCACTCGCGCGACGATGTCCTTGTCCGCCAACAACTTCTGCGCCTCGACCGCGAGCTGCACCTCCGAGCCGGTGGCGATCAGCACCACGTCCGGGTCCTGGCCGGGGTCTTCGCCGTCGGAGTCCAGGATGTAGCCGCCGCGGGCGACGCCGTCGGCGTTGGTGCCCTCCAGCACCGGCACGCCCTGGCGGGTCAGGATCAGCCCGACCGGGCCGCTGCCGTTGCCGCGGGCCAGGATCGTGCGCCAGGCGAAGGCGGTCTCGTTGGCGTCGGCCGGGCGCACCACCGAGAGATTCGGGATGGCGCGCAACGCCGCGAGGTGCTCGATCGGCTGGTGCGTCGGGCCGTCCTCGCCCAGCCCAATGGAATCGTGCGTCCACACGTAGATGGTGTCGATGTCCATCAGCGAGGCCAGCCGCACCGCCGGGCGCATGTAGTCGGAGAACTGCAGGAACGTGCCGCCGTAGGCGCGGGTGGGGCCGTGCAGCACGATGCCGGACAGGATGGCGCCCATCGCGTGTTCGCGCACACCGAAGTGCAGCGTGCGCCCGTACCAGTCCGCCGTGTAGTCTTTTGTCGAAATAGAAGGCGGCCCAAAGGATTTGACGTTGTCCATGGTGGTGTTGTTACTGCCCGCCAGGTCCGCCGAGCCACCCCACAACTCGGGAAGCTTCGGTCCGATCGCGTTGAGCACCTTGCCGGACGCGGCGCGGGTCGCCAGCGCCTTGTCGCCGGGGTTCCAGACCGGGACGTCGGCGTCCCAGCCGTCGGGCAGCTCCTCGGCGGTCAACCGGTCCAGTAGCGCCTTGCGTTCGGGTTGGCCCTGCGCCCAGGCGTCGAAATCCGCCTGCCACTTCTCGTGCGCTTCCTTGCCGCGGTCCACCAGCTTGCGGGTGTGCGCGATCACGTCGTCGCGCACCTCGAACTTCTTGTCCGGGTCGAAGCCGAGGATCTTCTTGACGGCGGCCACTTCCTCGTCGCCCAGGGCGGCGCCGTGCGCCTTGCCCGTGTTCATCAGCTTGGGCGCGGGATAGCCGATGATGGTGCGCAGCGAGATGAACGACGGCCGGTCGGTGGCCGCCCTGGCGTTGGCGATGGCTTCCTCGATCGCGACGACGTTCTCGCCGCCCTCGATCTCCTGCACGTGCCAGCCGTAGGCCCGGTAGCGCGCGGCGGTGTCCTCGCACAGGGCGATGTCGGTGTCGTCCTCGATCGAGATCTCGTTGTGGTCGTAGAAGACGATGAGGTTGCCCAATTGCTGGACGGCCGCCAGCGACGAGGCCTCCGAGGTGACGCCCTCTTCGATGTCGCCGTCGGAGGCGATCACGTAGATGAAGTGGTCGAACGGGCTGGTGCCGGGGGCGGCGTCGGGATCGAACAGGCCGCGCTCGTAGCGGGCGGCCATCGCCATGCCCACGGCCGATGCCAGGCCCTGCCCAAGCGGGCCGGTGGTGATCTCAACGCCCTTGGTATGCCGGAACTCCGGGTGCCCGGGCGTCTTGGATCCCCAGGTGCGCAGCGACTCGATGTCGGACAATTCCAGGCCGAAACCGCCCAGGTACAGCTGCAGGTACAGCGTCAGGCTGCTGTGCCCGCAGGACAGGATGAACCGGTCGCGGCCCAGCCAGTGGGTGTCGCTCGGGTCGTGGCGCATCGCCCGCTGGAAGAGGGTGTAGGCCAGGGGCGCCAGGCTCATCGCCGTCCCGGGATGGCCGTTGCCGACCTTTTGCACGGCGTCCGCGGCCAGCACCCGGATGGTGTCGACGGCGGCCGAGTCGAGTTCGGACCAGTCGTCGGGGAGATGCGGTCGGGTCAGCGTGGAGATCTCTTCGAGTGTCGTCACAGACTCAGTCCTTGGGTCATCGAGCTGATCGTTTCCACCCTAGTGCGGGAGGGCCGGCTGGTGCAGCGCAGGATTTCGGGTACCCACGGTCGGCAGATGTGAAAATTACGCGCCCGTCGGAAGCGCTTAACATTCAGTTCGGGAATCTGGGAAAAGACTGCGGGAATGGACCCACGGGCGGGCCGTCACAACGCCGCGGTCTACCATCGTGCGTAGTAGATGCTGCGCCCCGCTGCGACCCCGAGGAGTTATTGCGTGAGCGTTCGCGGGCGCGTCGCGCCGAGCCAAGTGCCACGCCGAATACACGGCACGGTGCTGGCCTATCTGGCGCTGACCAAGCCGCGGGTCATCGAATTGCTGCTCGTCACCGCGATCCCGGCGATGTTGCTGGCCCAGCGCGGCACCGTGAATCCGTTGCTCATCGTCAACACGCTGATCGGCGGGATGCTGGCCGCCGGGGGCGCCAACACGCTCAACTGCGTGGCCGACGCCGACATCGACAAGGTGATGAAGCGCACGGCCCGCCGGCCGCTGGCCCGCGCAGCGGTGCCCACCCGCAATGCCCTGGCGCTGGGCGTGGTGCTGACGGTGGCCTCGTTCTTCTGGCTGTGGTGGACGACGAACCTGCTGTCCGGGCTGCTGGCGTTGGCGACGATCGCGTTCTATGTGTTCGTCTACACGCTGCTGCTCAAGCGCCGCACTTCGCAGAACGTGGTGTGGGGCGGTGCGGCGGGCTGCATGCCGGTGATGATCGGCTGGTCGGCCGTCACCGGCACCATCGGCTGGCCCGCGCTGGTGATGTTCGCCATCATCTTCTTCTGGACGCCGCCGCACACCTGGGCGCTGGCGATGCGTTATAAGGACGACTACAAGGCGGCGGGCGTGCCCATGCTGCCGGCCGTGGCGACCGAGCGTCAGGTGACCAAGCAGATCCTGATCTACACCTGGCTGACGGTGCTGGCCACGCTGGCGCTGGCGCTGGCGACGGGCTGGCTGTATGCGGCCGTCGCCGTGGTGGCCGGGGTGTGGTTCCTGGCGATGGCCCACCAGCTGTATGCGGGGGTTCGGGCCGGCGAGCCGGTCAAGCCGCTGCGGTTGTTCCTGCAATCGAACAACTATCTGGCCGTGGTGTTCTGCGCGCTGGCCGTGGACTCGGCCATCGGACTGCCGCACTTGTTCTGACGGACGTCTTGGTCTGACCGACGACCGTCTGATGCCACACCTTTCCCGGGCGGTCACACTGGCCACTTTGGCCTCTCCGGGAGACTGGACCGTGACTGCCCGCCTCTGAGCGACAACGGTCGGCCGCCACGCGTTGTCGCTCAGAGGCGGGCAATTCGCCATATGCCTCCGCCGCCGTGACCGGCGTGGCCGCTGTGACTCACCTCAGGGCAGCAGCACCACCGAGCCCGCCGTCTTGCGGCCCTGCAGGTCCCGGTGGGCGCGGGCCGCTTCGGCCAGCGGGTAACGCCCGCCCACCTCGACGCTGATGTCCGCGCCGGCGATCGCGGCGAACAATTCCTCTGCCCGCCAACTGAATTCCTGCCCGGTACGAACGAAATGCGCCAGCGACGGCCGGGTCAAGAACACCGAGCCGGCCGCGTTGAGGCGCTGCGGGTCGAACGGCGGAACGGGTCCGCTGGCCGCGCCGAACAGCGCCAGCGTGCCCCGGATGTCCAGGCTGGCCAGGCTGGCGTCGAAGGTCGTGGCGCCCACGCCGTCATACACCACGGCGACCCCGGCGCCGTCGGTCAGCGAGCGGATGCGCCGGCCGAACGCTTCGGCGTCGTCGGGGTAGGGCAGCACCTCGGCGGCGCCCGCCTGCCGGGACAGCCGCTCCTTCTCCGGGGTCGACACCGTGGTGATCACCCGCGCCCCGAGCAGGTGAGCCCACTGCGTCAGGATCAGCCCCACCCCGCCCGCACCGGCGTGCACCAGCACCGTCTCGCCCGCCTGCACCGGGTACACCGACTTCAGCAGGTAGTGGGCGGTCAGCCCCTTCAGCAGGGCCGAGGCCGCCACCTCGGCGCTCACGCCGTCGGGCACCTCAGCGGTCAAATGCGCTGGGGCCGTTGCATACTCGGCATATCCGCCGGAGGCCGCCGCGCTGACCACGCGGTCACCCACGCCCAACCCGTCGACGCCGTCGCTGAGGGCCTCCACGGTGCCGGCCAGCTCCGAGCCGAGGATGAACGGCAACTCCCGCGGATAGTGCCCGGAGCGGAAATACGTGTCGATGTAATTGACGCCGATGGCCTCGGCCTTGATCAGCACCTCGCCCGGCCCGGGGGTGGGCACGGGCGCATCGACGTAGCGCAGCACCTCGGGGCCACCGGTCTCGCCGACTTCGATTGCGTGCATCTGCTTATCATGCCCAGGCAATGAAACTTGCTCGCCCGGACCTCTTCCACCCCCGCATCGTGCTGGCGGGGTCGGACGGTGACGCCGCCGCGACGGCGGACGACGCCGGTCTGGTGGGCGCGCTGCGTCGGCGCGGTCTGCACGCGCGCCGGCTGCCCTGGGACGACCCGGACACCGCCGGCGCGGATCTGGTGATACTGCGAAGCGACGCCGGCACCCGGGATCGGCGCGATGAGTTCCTGGCCTGGACCCGGCGCGTCAGCCACCTGCTCAACCCGCCCGCCGCGGTGGCCTGGAACCTCGATGAGCGGTACCTGCGCGACCTCGACGACGCCGGCGTGCCGACGACCCCGCGCGGCACAGCGCCGGAGGCGTCGTTGATCTTTCTGGGCGGCGAGCAGTCGCACGCCTGGCCGGTCGAGCCTGAGTTCGAATCGTGGGACCTCGGCTACGCCGCGATCGCCGCGGCGGCCGGGCGCGCCGGCATCGCCGCGGGGGAGTTGCTCTACGCGCGCGCCGACGTGGCCGGCGACCGGCTGCTGGCGCTGGACCTGGTCGCGCCGTCGTTGGGCTGGCGGCGGCTGGACACCGCGGCGCGCGACCTCGCCCAGCGCCGGTTCGCGCTGGCGGTGGAGTCAGCCTGCGACCGGCTCGGGCTCGGCCCGCTCTCGCATCGAGGCCCATAGCGCCGCGGTGGCCGCCGTGCACGCCGCGGCCCCCGCCACGTGCAGCGCGACCAGCGCGGCAGGAACGCCGGTGTAGTACTGCGCCGTCCCGACGGCGGCCTGGGCGAACACCAGCACCAGCAGTGCCGCGAGCCGCGACAGCACGGGTCGCGCGGCGCGCACGGCCAGCAGCCCGAATCCCAGCCCTACCAGCAGCGCCAGGTAGGCGATCAACAGCGACGAGTGCAGGTGCACCAGGGTGTCGACCTCGACCCTGAGCCGCGGGACCGTCCGGGTGGGGCTGCGATCACCCGCATGCGGGCCTGCGGCCGTCACCAGCGTGCCGGTGACCAGCACCGCGGCCAGGTTCAGCGCGGACAGCGCGGTCAGCGCGCGCAGCGGCCCGACCACGCGACGGCCCGGTACTCCGTCGTCGGGCTCGCCGACCTTCACGTAGAGCAGCACCGACAGCCACACCATCGTCATCGACGTGAGCAGGTGGATGGCCACCGTCCACCACAGCAGCCCGGTGCGCACGGTGATGCCGCCGATCACCGCCTGCACGACCGTGGACACCGGCATCAGCCAGGCGTAGACCAGCACCTCGCGCCGACGCCGCGCCCGGGTCACGGCCAGCACGGCCAGCGCGGCCGTGACCACCACGGCGAAGGTGATCATCCGATTGCCGAACTCGACGGCCTGATGGATGCGTGGCACCTCGGCGTGGGCCACCGGAACGAAGCTGCCCGGGAAGCACTGCGGCCAGGTGGGGCAACCCAGGCCCGACGCGGTGACGCGGACGACCGCGCCGGTGACGGCGATGCCGCCCTGGGTGATGATCACCAGCGCCGCGATGGCCCGCTGCACGCCCACGCTGGGCTTGGGAAGCAGGTCCACCACCCGCATCAGCATCCGTCCGACGGCCACCGCCCGATCGTAGGCCAATGAAAACTACGGTCTGTAGTACGGGCCGGGCGCCGGCCGTGGAGGCTGCGGTCGAGGCGCCGACCACGCCCATGGCGGCGATCTCGCCGCATCGACTACGTGAAGCGGAACCAGCGCAGCGCGCCCAGCGCGCCGATAGCGCCCCATGCCGTCAGGACGGCCACCCCGAACCAGTCCACCGACATCGTCATCGCCTGCGAGAGCGCCTCGGTAAGCGCGCCGGACGGGGTCAGCCGGGCGGCCAGCTTGACCGCCGTCGGGGTTATCCCGGTTTCCAGGGTGAGCGCGCCCAGGCCGGCGAAGACGAACCACATCAGGTTGGCGACAGCGAGGACGATCTCGGCGCGCAGCGTCCCGCCCAACAGCAGTCCCAGCGCCGCAAAAACGACGGTGCCCAGCGCGATCACCGCCGCGCCCATCGCCAGGGCCGCGGGAGTAGGTCGCCAGCCCAGCGCAAAACCGATGGCGCCCAACAGAATTGCTTGCAAAAACACCACGGTGACCACGGCCAGCGACTTCCCCGCGATGATGCCCCACACCGGCAGCGGGGTGGCCCCGAGCCGCTTGAGCGCGCCGTAGCGCCGATCGAAGGCGACTGCGATCGCCTGCCCGGTGAACGCCGTCGAAATCACCGCCAGCGCCATGATGACCGGGGTGAAGGTCGCCGCGCGGTGCTGGCCGAACGAGCCGAGCGGCAACAGGGTGAGCCCGACCAGCAGCGTGATTGGGATGAACATGGTCAGCAGCAACTGTTCGCCGTTGCGTAGCAACAGCTTGAGCTCCAAGCCGAATTGAGCGGCAAGCATTTTCGGCACCGCGCTCGGCCGCGGATCCGGAGCGAAGGTGCCCGCGGGGAACAGCGTTTTGTCCGTCAAGGCCGTAACTTCCTGCCGGTGAGGTCGAGGAACACATCCTCGAGACTGCGTTGCTCGACGCGCATGTCGGTGGCCAGTACGTCGATCCGCGCGCACCACGCCGTGACGGTGGCCAGCACCTGCGGGTCGACGTGCCCCTCCACCAGGTACTCGCCCGGCGTCACTTCGGTGGCCTTGTAGTCCTCCGGCAGAGCGGCGGACAACAGCGACAGATCGAGGCGTGGCGGCGCGCTGAACCGCAGCTGGTCCTTCGCCCCGCTGCGCATCAGCTCCGTCGGCGTGCCGGAGGCCACGGTGGCCCCGTGGTCGATGATCACCAGCCGGTCGGCCAGCTCCTCGGCCTCCTTGAGCTGGTGCGTGGTCAGCAGCACCGTAACGCCGTCGCGGCGCAGGGCGTCGATCAGCTCCCAGACCAGCAGCCGGGCGTGGGCGTCCATGCCCGCGGTGGGCTCGTCGAGGAACACCAGTTCGGGGCGACCGACCAGGGCGCAGGCGAGCGCCAGCCGCTGCTGCTGGCCGCCGGACAGGCGCCGGTAGGTGGTGCGGGCGGCGTCGGTGAGGCCCAGCGTGTCCAGCAGCCACGCCGGGTCCAGCGGGTCGGCGGCGTAGGAGGCGACCAGGCCGAGCATCTCTCCCGCCCGGGCCGCGGGGTAACCACCGCCGCCCTGCAGCATCACCCCGATGCGCGCCCGCAGCCGCGCGTTGTCGGCGATCGGGTCCAGGCCGAGCACCTCGATCGAGCCGGCGTCCGGGCGCACGAAGCCCTCGCACATCTCAACCGTCGTGGTTTTCCCGGCGCCGTTGGGGCCGAGCAGCGCCAGCACCTCGGCGGCGTGCACCTCGAGGTCGAGGTTGGCGACGGCCTCGACGGCCGTCGCACCGGATCCGTATTTCTTGGTGACCCCGCGCAGGCGCACCACTGCGCCGGAGGATTCGCGGACGGGAAAGGCCGAGCTCACGTGGAATCAGCGTAGGCGTCACGCGCCGGCGCCGGCCTAGGGGTCGACGGCGGCGCCGTCGCATCGGCGGCGGGTTGGCCGTCGGCGTCGGCGCCCAGGCGCGGCGTGCGGCGCCACGGCAGGCGGGGGTAGGTCAGCGCGATGAGCGCGACAACGATGACGGTGCTGGCCAGCGTGGCGTCGATGATCTGGAACAGCGCGAACCGGTCGCCGTTGGCGGTCGGGCCGAAGATCCCGACGACCAGGCTGACCACGATGGCCGCCACCCGGAATCCGGTGCGGGTCGCCCAGGCGGCCAGCGGGACGATGGCCCACAGCAGATACCAGGGCTGCACGACGGGGAACAGCAGCACGGTGATGCCCAGCGCGACGCCGAGCCCGCCGATCGGGTGCAGGCGGCCGCGGAAGACGGCCAGTAGCAACCAGGCCACCAGGACCGTGATGATCAGCACGCCGATCGCGCGGGTCAGCCCCAGCACCGCGGTGGTGTGATCACCCAGGCCCAGCAGGATGCCGACCTGTCCGGTGCCGAGCGCCAGCAGCGTCGGCGGCGACATCCAGCTGCGCACCACGTTGGCCGTGCCAAGCGTGTAGACCCAGCCGAAGCCCAGGCCGCTGGCCCAGCCCACCAGCGCCATCACCGCCAGCGACAACGCCGCCATGCCGCCGCCCGCCAGCAGCAGGGCGCGCAGCGTGCCGCCGCAGCGGTAGGCCAGCGCCATCGTGACGAAGCCCAGCGCCAGCAGCGACGGCAGCTTCACCTGCGACGACAGCACGATCAGCACGGCGCCGGCCATCAGCATCCCCAGCGGTTCCCAGTCCGGGCCCAGCCGCCGCCACGACGCGGGCAGCAGTTGCGGCGCGTCGATGCCGCGCAACGCGAATTCGGCCCCGGCCAGCATCAGGCCCAGCATCAGCGCCTCGTTGTGCACGCCGGCCACCAGATGCATGATCAGCAGCGGGTTGGCGGCCCCCAGCCACAGCGCGCTGACCTCGGCGACGCCGCAGCGCCGGGCCAGCCGCGGTGTCGCCCAGACGATCAGTGCCACGCCCAGCAGCTCCACCAGCCGGTGGCACAGCACGGCGGCGACGATGTTTTCCCCGGTGATCGCCGAGATGCCGCGCCCGATCCACAAGAACAGCGGTCCATAGGGTGCGGGTGTCTCGCGCCACAGCGTCGGCACCGACAGCGTGAAGATGTGGGACAGGCCCAGCCCCGAGGCCGGGCCCACCCGGTAGGGGTCCAGGCCCTGCAGCGAGATCTGGCTCTGCGCCAGGTAGGAGTAGACGTCCTTGCTGTACATCGGCGGGGCGATCAACAGGGGCAGCACCCACAGCAGCAAGGTGCGGTCCAGCTCGCCGCGCGACATCCGGCGGCGTCCCAGCGCGAACCGGCCCAGCATCAGCCAGGCCAGCGCCATGATGACCGCGCCGGTGGTCGTCATGGTCAAGGACACCGTCTGGATCCGCGACGGCAGGTTGAGCAGCCGGACCCCGAAGGTGGGGTCCTGTACCACGGGCCGGGCGCCGGCGCCGAGCGCGCCGATCGCCATCACCATGGTGCCGGTCGCGCCGAAGAGGCGGGTGCGGCGCAGCGCGGTGAGCTCGGTATTGTTCAGCGGCGAGCCCACTGCCTGCTCGTCGCCGTGCAGACTCGCGATCGATGAGCTCAGCGTGTGGTGGCGGGCTGCCATCAGAGCAGCGTAGCCCCCGCGAGGTGACGCGCAGCGCGCCCGCTGTGAGCAGCGCAACGCCAGCACAGGGCACCCTTGGTAGACCGATCCCAGGAATTGCGTCACACTGGTGTTGTGAAAATCCGAACCAGCCTTGATGGCGCCGCCGTGGGCGGAGTCGTCGCGGACGTCGGCGCGCCGGTGCCGGATGGTCACACCCGCCGCGCGATCGTGCGCCTGCTGCTGGAATCCGGATCTATCACCGCCGGCGAGATCGGTGACCGGCTGGGCCTGGCCGCCGCCGGCGTGCGCCGCCACCTCGACGCCCTGGTCGAGGCCGGTGACGCCGAGTCCGCGGCGGCCGCGGCGTGGCAGCAGGCGGGACGCGGGCGTCCCGCCAAGCGCTATCGGCTGACCGCGGCCGGGCGGGCCAAGCTCGACCACGCCTACGACGACCTGGCGGCGGCGGCCATGCGCCAGCTGCGCGAGATCGGGGGTGACGAGGCGGTGCAGGCCTTCGCCCGGCAGCGCATCGACGCCATCCTGGCCGACGTTCCGGCGGCCGACAGCGCGGCGGATACCGACGTCGAGGCGACGGCGGGCCGGATCGCCGCCGCCCTGACCAAAGCCGGCTACGTCACCACCACCACGCAGGTCGGCGGGCCGATCCACGGCGTGCAGATCTGCCAGCACCACTGCCCGGTATCGCATGTCGCCGAGGAATTCCCCGAGTTGTGCGACGCCGAACAGCAGGCCATGGCCGAGGTGCTGGGCACCCACGTCCAGCGGTTGGCGACCATCGTCAACGGCGACTGCGCCTGCACCACCCACGTACCCCTGACCCAGGCGCCCAGCCCGCGCCACATGACCGACACCACGAGCACCGAAGGAGCGTCTCGATGACACTCACCCCCGAGGCCAGCACGACGGCCACCGCGCCGCTGACTCAGGAAGAGGCGATCGCCTCCCTGGGGCGGTACGGCTACGGCTGGTCCGACTCCGACGTCGCCGGGGCCAGCGCCCAGCGTGGCCTGTCCGAGGCCGTCGTCCGCGACATCTCGGCGAAGAAGAACGAGCCCGAGTGGATGCTGCGGACCCGGCTCAAGGCGCTGCGCATCTTCGATCGCAAGCCGATGCCGAACTGGGGCTCGAACCTGAAGGGCATCGACTTCGACAACATCAAGTACTTCGTGCGCTCCACCGAGAAGCAGGCCGCCACCTGGGATGACCTGCCCGAGGACATCCGCAACACCTATGACCGGCTGGGTATCCCGGAGGCCGAGAAGCAGCGGTTGGTCGCCGGCGTCGCCGCGCAGTACGAATCCGAGGTGGTCTACCACCAGATCCGCGAGGACCTGGAGGCCCAGGGCGTCATCTTCCTGGACACCGACACCGGCCTGCGCGAACACCCCGAGATCTTCCAGGAGTACTTCGGCACCGTGATCCCGGCCGGGGACAACAAGTTCTCGGCGCTGAACACCGCGGTGTGGAGCGGCGGCTCGTTCATCTACGTCCCGAAGGGCGTGCACGTCGACATCCCGCTGCAGGCCTACTTCCGGATCAACACCGAGAACATGGGCCAGTTCGAGCGGACGCTGATCATCGCCGACGAGGGCTCCTACGTGCACTACGTCGAAGGCTGTACCGCGCCCATCTACAAGTCGGATTCGCTGCACTCGGCGGTGGTCGAGATCATCGTGAAACCCCATGCGCGCGTTCGCTACACGACGATCCAGAACTGGTCGAGCAACGTCTACAACCTGGTCACCAAGCGGGCCCGCGCCGAGGCAGGCGCCACCATGGAGTGGGTCGACGGGAACATCGGATCGAAGGTCACGATGAAGTATCCGGCGGTCTGGATGACCGGCGAGCACGCCAAGGGCGAGGTGCTCTCGGTGGCGTTCGCCGGCGAGGACCAGCACCAGGACACCGGCGCGAAGATGCTGCACCTGGCGCCCAACACGTCGAGCAACATCGTGTCCAAGTCGGTGGCGCGCGGCGGTGGCCGCACTTCCTACCGCGGCCTGGTGCAGGTGAACAAGGGCGCGCACGGGTCGCGGTCGTCCGTGAAATGCGATGCGCTGCTTGTGGATACGATCAGCCGCAGCGACACCTACCCCTACGTCGACATCCGCGAGGACGACGTCACCATGGGCCACGAGGCCACCGTGTCCAAGGTCAGCGAGAACCAGTTGTTCTACCTGATGAGCCGTGGCCTGACCGAGGACGAGGCGATGGCCATGGTGGTGCGCGGCTTCGTCGAGCCGATCGCCAAAGAGCTGCCGATGGAGTACGCGCTGGAGCTCAACCGGCTGATCGAGCTGCAGATGGAAGGCGCGGTCGGCTAGTGACAAACCTGACCGAGGCGGTCGAGGGCTCGTCCCTCACCGCCGCCAACAAGGGGGAGCTGTTCGCCTCGTTCGACGTGGAGGCGTTCGAGGTCCCGCACGGCCGCGACGAGATCTGGCGGTTCACCCCGCTGCGCCGGCTGCGCGGCCTGCATGACGGCTCCGCGCCCGCCACCGGCACGGCCGAGATCAGCGTCAGCGACCACCCCGGCGTGCGCGTCGAGACCGTGCGCCGCGGCGACGAGCGCCTGGGGCGGGGTGGTGCCCCCACCGATCGGGTTGCGGCCCAAGCATTTTCGTCGTTCAACTCGGCGACCGTGATCACCGTCGAGCGTGAGACCCGCATCGACGGGCCGATCGGTGTCAGCGTCACCGGCCCCGGTAAGGGCGCGGTGGCTTACGGGCACTTGCAGATTCGGGTGTCCGAGCTCGCCGAGGCGGTCGTCGTCATCGACCACCGGGGCAGCGGAACCCTGGCCGACAACGTCGAATTCGTCGTCGACGACGCGGCCCGCCTCACCGTGGTGTGGCTCGCCGACTGGGCCGACGACGCCGTGCACGTCAGCATGCACCACGCCAAGCTGGGCAAGGACGCGGTGCTGCGCCACGTCGCCGTCACGCTCGGCGGCGAGGTGGTGCGCATGACGGCCAACGTGCGCTACCTGGGCCCCGGCGGCGACGCCGAGCTGCTCGGCCTGTACTTCGCCGACGACGGGCAGCACCTGGAGTCGCGGCTGCTGGTGGATCACGCCCAGCCCAACTGCACGTCGAACGTGCTGTACAAGGGTGCGCTGCAAGGGGATCCGGACTCCGCGCTGCCCGATGCACACACCGTGTGGATCGGCGACGTGTTGATCCGGGCGGAAGCCACCGACACCGACACCTTCGAAGTGAACCGCAACCTGGTGCTCACCGACGGTGCGCGCGCCGACTCGGTGCCCAACCTGGAGATCGAGACGGGCGAGATCATCGGTGCCGGGCACGCCAGTGCCACCGGGCGTTTCGACGACGAGCAACTGTTCTACCTACGCTCCCGCGGCATCCCCGAGGAGCAGGCGCGCCGCCTGGTGATCCGCGGCTTCTTCGCCGAAATCATCTCCAAGATCGCGGTGCCCGAGATACGGGAACGCCTGACCGCTGCCATCGAACACGAACTGGCCTTCACGGAAAAGACGGAAACCACAGCATCATGACCACTCTGGAAATCAAGGACCTGCACGTCAGCGTCGTCAACCCGAACGCCGCCGAGTCCGAGCGCGAAATCCCCATCCTCAACGGCGTCGACCTGACGGTGAAATCCGGTGAGACACATGCCTTGATGGGCCCCAACGGGTCGGGCAAGTCGACGCTGTCCTACGCCATCGCCGGCCATCCGAAGTACACGGTGACCTCGGGCTCGATCACGCTGGACGGTCAGGACGTGCTGTCGATGAGCATCGACGAGCGCGCCCGGGCCGGAATCTTCTTGGCCATGCAGTATCCCGTCGAGGTGCCCGGCGTCTCGGTGTCGAACTTCTTGCGTTCGGCGGCGACCGCGGTGCGCGGCGAGGCCCCGAAACTGCGGCACTGGGTCAAAGAGGTCAAGGCCGCGATGGGCTCGCTGGAGATCGACTCGGCGTTCGCCGAGCGCAGCGTCAACGAGGGCTTCTCCGGCGGCGAGAAGAAGCGCCACGAGATTTTGCAGCTGGAACTGCTCAGGCCCAAGATCGCCATCCTCGACGAGACCGACTCCGGCCTCGACGTCGACGCGCTGCGGGTGGTCAGCGAGGGCGTCAACCGCTACGCCGAATCCGAGCACGGGGGCATCCTGCTGATCACGCACTACACCCGCATCCTGCGCTACATCCACCCGGAATACGTGCACGTGTTCGTCGGCGGGCGGATCGCCGAGTCCGGTGGCCCGGAGCTGGCCGACGAGCTCGAGCAGAACGGCTACGTCCGCTTCTCCCAGACCAATGGCGGCGACCCGCAGCACCTGGCCTCGCCGCACTCGCGATCGCCGCGAGCGGCCGCCGCAGGAGCGTAAGCATGACCGGCTCCGTGACACCCCTGGATGTCGCGGCCATCCGTGCCGACTTCCCGATCCTCAAGCGCGTCATGCGCAGCGGAAACCCGTTGGCGTACCTGGACTCCGGCGCGACGTCGCAGCGGCCGCTGCAGGTCCTCGACGCCGAGCGGGAGTTCCTGCTGACCTCCAACGGCGCCGTGCACCGCGGCGCGCACCAGCTGATGGAGGAGGCCACCGACGCCTACGAGCAGGGCCGCGCCGACATCGCCGCGTTCGTCGGCGCGGACGCGCACGAACTGGTATTCACCAAGAACGCCACCGAGGCACTCAATCTGGTGTCATATGTGTTGGGGGACAGGCGTTTCGATCGAGCCGTCGGGCCCGGCGACATCATCGTCACCACCGAGCTCGAGCACCACGCCAACCTGGTCCCGTGGCAAGAGCTCGCCCGGCGCACCGGGGCTACCCTGCGCTGGTACGGCGCGACGGACGACGGGCGCATCGACCTCGACTCGCTCGAGCTCGACGAACGCGTCAAAGTTGTGGCCTTCACCCATCATTCGAACGTAACCGGCGCGCTGGCCCCGGTGGCAGAGCTGGTGAGCCGGGCCCGGGCAGTGGGCGCGCTGACCGTGCTGGACGCCTGCCAGTCGGTGCCGCACCAGCCCGCCGACTTCCACGCGCTGGACGTGGACTTCGCCGCGTTCTCCGGCCATAAGATGCTTGGCCCCAACGGCATCGGCGTCCTGTATGCACGCTACGAGGTGCTGTCGGCCCTGCCGCCGTTTCTGACCGGCGGCTCGATGATCGAGGCCGTGACCATGGAGGCGTCCAGCTACGCGGCGCCCCCGCAGCGGTTCGAGGCCGGCACCCCGATGACGTCGCAGGTGGTCGGCTTGGGCGCGGCCACCCGCTACCTCGGTGCCCTCGGCATGGCGGCCGTGCAGGCGCACGAGCACCAACTGGTCGCCGCGACCATCGAGGGCCTGTCCGGCATCGAGGCGGTGCGTCTCATCGGGCCGGTGACCATGGAGAACCGCGCCTCGCCGGTGTCGTTCGTCGTCGACGGCGTGCACGCGCACGACGTCGGGCAGGTGCTCGACGACGAGGGCGTCGCGGTGCGCGTGGGGCATCACTGCGCCATGCCGCTGCACCGCCGGTTCGGCGTGGCGGCCACGGCTCGGGCGTCCTTCGGGGTGTACAACACCGCCGAGGAGGTCGAGCGTTTGGTGGCCGGCGTGCGACGCGCCCTGGATTTCTTTGGAAGAGGCTGACATTGCGTCTCGAGCAGATGTATCAGGACGTGATCCTGGATCACTACAAGCGCCCGCAGCACCGCGGGCTGCGGGAGCCGTTCGGCGCCGAGGTCTACCACGTCAACCCCGTCTGCGGTGACGAGGTCACGCTGCGCGTCGCGCTGTCCGAGGACGGCGAAACGGTCGCCGACGTGTCCTACGACGGACAGGGCTGCTCGATCAGCCAGGCGGCCACGTCGGTGCTCACCGACCAGGTGATCGGGCACAGCGTGGGCGACGCGCTCAAGACGGTCACCGCCTTCACCGAGATGGTGTCCTCGCGCGGCGCCGTCGAGGGCGACGAGGAAGTGCTGGGCGACGGGATCGCGTTCGCCGGGGTGGCCAAGTACCCGGCGCGGGTGAAATGCGCGCTGTTGGGGTGGATGGCGTTCAAAGATGCTTTGGCCAAGGCATATTCAGGCCAGGAAGTGGACTTCGAGGAGGCTGCAGATGAGCGAAACCACCGCGCGGGATGACGAATTCCTCGCCGACCTCGAGGAGGCGATGCGTGACGTCGTCGACCCCGAACTCGGTATCAACGTCGTCGACCTGGGCCTCGTCTACGGGCTGAACGTCGAGGCGGGCGACGAGGGCACCGTGGCCCTGATCGACATGACGTTGACGTCGGCGGCCTGTCCGCTGACCGATGTCATCGAAGACCAGTCCCGCAGCGCCCTGGTGGGGGCCGGCCTCGTCGACGACCTGCGGATCAACTGGGTGTGGAACCCGCCGTGGGGTCCGGACAAGATCACCGAGGACGGCCGCGAACAGCTGCGTGCCCTCGGCTTCACCGTCTGAGTCGGGCTTTCCGCTGGCCGTGCGCCGCGTCCCCTGGCCTAAAGGTGGAGCCTAAAGGTGGATGTGCGGGAGGTGCGGCAGGTGCAGGTGGTGCGGGTGCCCCATCGGCGGGCACGTCTCGACACTGATCATCGCCGCGTGTAAGACGACGCCATCCTGATTCCCTTGGGCCCCAATGCATCTGCCGTTTGTGATCGCCTGGGCGTCCGAGGGCGTCTGGCGCTGATATGAGGTCGAGCCGGCGACGGTCACGTCGGTGGAGGCGCCCGGACCGCCGGGGCCCAGGCCACTGACGGCGATGGTGTTGCCCGACACCGAGGACACGGTGCCGTAGAAGCCGGCCGGTGGCGGGCACCTGCCGTCCGCGGACTGGGTGACCGTCACCGCTTGCGCGGTGATCGCGCCGGGGGGCGGCGCGCTCTGCGGGGTGGCTTTGACGTTCACACAGCTCCCGGGCGTCACATCGGCAAGCTTCGCCGGGGTGACGTCCATGACCCTGGTCTGTGGCGTGTAGTCCACGGTCGCGGAGCCGGTCCGCGTCCGAAGCGCGATCGTCTGACCCGAATTCGACCGCACCATGCCCTCGACATAGTCCTTGCCGACCGGAGGCGGCGGGGGCGCAGGCGGTGGTGCCGCGCTGGGTGCCGCGCGCGGCGGGGAGGCCGGTGGCGCGCCGGCGGTCGGCGCGTCGTGCGAGGAGCCGCACATGGCCGCGCACACCGCGACGAAAGCAACGACTACGCCGAGCGCGATCTGCGTGCGCCGGGTCGGCACAGATAAGGCAGGCAGGGGTCTCGTCTCCGATCACATCTTTCGCCGTCGTCAAGGACGGCGCCCGCAGGGCGCGGTTTGCACGCCGCGCCCCGCGGGAATGACGGCAACCTCAGTCAGCCGGGCTCAGCCACCCTGGCCGGGTTGCTTGGGCTTGCCGCATTTACCGTCGACCGCCTGACGCAGCTTGATGCTCGTCGCCTGCAGCGCGCCGGCGTTGTCCTGAGTGCCGCGCGCCATCAGGCATTTGCCCGGTGTGATCGCATCGGTCTTGGCCGCCGCCTGCTTGGTGTACTTGGTCTTGTCATCGACCGTCACGGTCGTTTGCGTGGTGTTCCCGCTGGCATCGGTGTTGGTCAGGTTGATCGTGTTGCCGGACACCGACGCCACCGAGCCGCGGACCCAGGCCGGCTTCGCGGGCGCGGGCGACGGCGGGAGAGACGGCGGCGTGGTGGTCGAAGCGCCGGACTCGGACTGCGGCGGCTTCGGGCAGGCGCCGTTGACGGACTCGCTGATCTTCACCGACGCGGCGGTCACCGGCTGGCCCGGTGCCGAACCCTCCGCCGGCTTCACCGCGACGCAGCTGCCCGGGGTGACGTCCGGCAGCCCGGCGGGGACGGCCTCGGTGATCTTGGTGGTCGAGGTGAAGTTGACCGACGCCGTGGCGTTGTCTTCCTTGGTGACCTGAATGGAGTTGCCCGCCACCGACGCGATCAGGCCGCTGACCCGTGCTTCGGCGTTGGGGGTGGACGACGTGGTCGTCGACGTGACGGTGGACGTCGAGGTCGAGGTCGACGTCGAACTGGAATTGTTCGAAGAACCGCAGGCGGACAGGGACAACGCGGCGGCGCCCGCCACGGCGAGTGCCGCTACGCGGGTGAACCGGGGCGTTTGACAGCTGGCAGACATCAACGTTTCTCCATTCGTCGGTTTGAGCCAACGCACTGGTTTCCCCGTTTGAACTGTGGCTAACCTGTGTATCGGCCGCCCTCAGAATGCCTCTTCGGCCACCTTCATGACGCCGTCGTCGACGGCCTCGACGACGCCGCGCAGCGAGGTCAGCTGCGGCAGCATGTTCTTGGCGAAGAACCCCGCGGTCGCGATCTTGCCCCGATAGAACGCCTCGTCGCGGCCCGCGCCATCGGCCAGCGCGCGGGTGGCGACGTCGGCCTGTACCAGCAACCGCCAGCCGATCAACAGGTCGCCGACCGCGAGCAGGTAACGCACCGAGGCCAGCCCCACCTTGTAGATCTCGGCCGGGTGTTGCGCCGCGGACATCAGATATCCGGTCAGCGCGCCCGTCATCGCCGTCACGTCGTCGTAGGCGGTCTGCACCGACTGGGCGATCGGCTTGACCGCCTCGTCGCAGTTGTCGATGGCCGCGGTGATCTGGGTCGTCAGGAACTGCAGCGCCTGGCCGCGGTCGCGCACGATTTTGCGGAAGAAGAAGTCGAGCGCCTGGATGGCGGTGGTGCCCTCGTACAGCGAGTCGATCTTGGAATCGCGGATGTACTGCTCGAGCGGGTAGTCGGTCAGGAAGCCGGAACCGCCCAGCGTCTGCAGCGACTCGGTCAGCACCTCGTAGGCCCGCTCCGAGCTGACCCCCTTGACGACCGGCAGCAGCAGATCGTCGATGCGGTGCGCCATCTCGTGATCGGCGCCCGAAACCTGTTGCGCCACAGCGTCATCCTGGTGTGCGGCGGCATACATGTAGAGCGCGCGCAGCCCCTCGGCGTACGCCTTCTGCCTCATCAAACTGCGACGCACGTCGGGATGATGGATGATGGTGACCCGCGGCGCGGTCTTGTCCGACATCTGCGTCAGGTCCGCGCCCTGCACCCGCTCCTTGGCGAAGGCCAGCGCGTTCAGATAACCCGTGGACAGCGTGCCGGTGGCTTTGACGCCGATCGTCATGCGCGCGTGCTCGATCACGGTGAACATCTGCGCGATGCCCTTGTGCACGTCGCCGACCAGGTAACCGACGGCGGGCACATCCGTTGCGCCGAAAGTCAATTCGCATGTGGGGGAGGACTTGATCCCCATCTTGTGTTCCACCCCGGTGACGTAAACCCCGTTGCGGGGGCCGAGTTCCAGGGTGTCCGGGTCGAACAGGAAGTTGGGCACGTAGAACAGGCTCAGGCCCTTGGTGCCTGGGCCGGCGCCCTCGGGACGGGCCAGCACCAGATGGAAGATGTTCTCGGCGGTTTCGCCCACGTCGCCGCCGGAGATGAAGCGCTTGACGCCCTCGATGTGCCAGGTGCCGTCGGGTTGTTCGACGGCTTTGGCGCGCCCGGCGCCGACGTCGGAGCCCGCGTCGGGCTCGGTGAGCACCATGGTGGCCGCCCAGCCGCGCTCCACACCCTGGGCGGCCCAACGACGCTGCTGCTCGTTGCCCTCGACGTACAGGGCCTGCGCCATGAACGGGCCCAGGTTGAAGAAGTTCGCCGAGGGGTTGGCGCAGATCAGCATTTCGTTGACCGCCCATGCCAGCGGCGGCGGGGCCGGCATGCCGCCGATCTCTTCCGCCATGCCCAGCCGCCACCAGCCGGCTTCTTTGATCGCCGCCACCGTTTTGACCAACTCGTCGGGCACGGTGATTTTGTGCTCGGCCGGGTCGAATACCGGCGGATTGCGGTCGGCGAACGCGAACGATTCGGCCACCGGGCCTTCGGCGAGGCGCGCGGCTTCGGCCAGAATCGTGCGGACCGTGTCCTCGTCGAGGTCGCTGTAGCTGCCGGCGCCCAGCACCGCGCCGATGTCGAGAACTTCGAAGAGGTTGAACTCGATATCTCGGACGTTAGCGATGTAGTGGCCCAACGCGATTTCCTCACTGGTCCTCGAGGCGGTGGATCGTCAGGCCCAGTCTGTCCGACGCGGGAAAACGTACGCAACCGTAACCAGCGGGGATGGGGGACGGCGCGCCGCGGGGAACATCGTGCCGGACCCGGGCGTTGGAGCACATGTGACAACACTCGATCTCACCGGCGCGAAATTCAACGAAACCATCGAGGGCAACGACATCGTGCTCGTCGACTTCTGGGCGTCCTGGTGCGGTCCGTGCCGGCAGTTCGGCCCCACTTTCGCGGCGTCGTCGGAGAAGCACCCCGACATCGTGCACGCCAAAGTCGACACCGAGGCCGAGCAGGAGCTGGCCGCGGCCGCCCAGATCCAGTCCATCCCCACGCTGATGGCCTTCAAGCAGGGCAAATTGCTGTTCAACCAGCCGGGGGCCCTGCCGCCGGCCGCCCTGGAGGATCTGGTGCAGCAGGTCCGCGCGTTCGACGTTTCGGAGGTCTGAGCCGCCCGGGCCGGGCCGGCCGATCAGCCGCGTACCGCGCTGCGCGCGAGACCACGTTCGGCCAGGCGCTAGGTTGCATGGGTGAGCTTGGTATTGCTGGATCAGCCGCGGCCCGGCGTCGCGCTGATCACCCTGAATCGGCCCGAGCGGATGAACTCCATGGCGTTCGACGTCATGATTCCGCTCAGAGAGGCCCTCGACAAAGTCACCCACGACAACTCGGTGCGGGTGGTGGTGCTGACCGGCGCGGGCCGCGGCTTCTCCTCGGGCGCCGATCACAAGTCCGCGGGCTCGGTACCCCACGTCGAGGGGCTGACCCGCCCCACCTATGCGCTGCGGTCCATGGAGATCCTCGACGAGGTCATTCTGGCGCTGCGCCGGCTGCACCAGCCGGTGATCGCCGCGGTGAACGGTCCCGCCATCGGCGGTGGGCTGTGCCTGGCCCTGGCCGCCGACATCCGGGTGGCCTCGACCAGCGCATACTTTCGCGCCGCCGGCATCAACAACGGGCTGACGGCCAGCGAGCTGGGCCTGTCCTACCTGCTGCCGCGGGCGATCGGCGCGTCCCGCGCGTTCGAGATCATGCTTACGGGTCGCGACGTCACCGCCGAGGAGGCCGAACGCATCGGGCTGGTCTCCTGCCAGGTGCCCGAGGAGCAGCTGCTGGACACCTGCTACGCGATCGCCGCGCGCATAGCGGCCTTCTCGCGGCCCGGAGTCGAGTTGACCAAGCGCACGCTGTGGAGTGGACTGGACGCCGGTAGCCTGGAAGGGCACATGCAAGCCGAGGGCTTGGGACAGCTTTTCGTCCGTCTGCTCACCGCCAACTTCGAAGAAGCGGTTGTCGCGCGCGCAGAACGACGACCACCGGTGTTCACCGACGACAAATAGGCGTCTTTTCCACGTCTTTTCAGAGGAGAGCGATTCGTGATCACGGCCACGGACCTCGAGGTCCGCGCTGGAGCGCGCATCCTGCTCTCCCCGGACGGTCCCGACCTGCGCGTGCAGCCCGGCGACCGCATCGGGCTGGTGGGCCGCAACGGCGCCGGTAAGACGACCACCCTGCGCATCCTGGCGGGGGAGACCGAGCCCTATGCCGGTACGATCACCCGCACGGGCGAAATCGGTTATCTCCCACAGGATCCCAAAGAGGGCGACCTCGACGTGCTGGCCCGCGACCGGGTGCTGTCGGCGCGCGGGCTCGACGTGTTGCTGACCGACCTGGAAAAGCAGCAGGCGCTGATGGCCGAGGTCGCCGACGACGACGCGCGCGACCGTGCGATCCGCCGCTACGGCCAGCTCGAGGAACGTTTCGTCGCGCTGGGCGGCTACGGCGCGGAGAGCGAGGCCAGTCGCATCTGCGCGAGCCTGGGCCTGCCGGAACGGGTGCTCACGCAGCAGCTGCGCACCCTGTCCGGCGGGCAGCGCCGCCGGGTGGAGTTGGCCCGCATCCTGTTCGCGGCGTCGGAGGGCGGCGCGGGCATGTCGGGTTCGTCGACCACGCTGCTGCTCGACGAACCGACCAACCACCTGGACGCCGATTCCATCGGCTGGCTGCGGGATTTTCTGCGCGCCCACACCGGCGGGCTGGTGATCATCAGCCACAACGTCGAACTGCTCGCCGATGTCGTCAACCGGGTGTGGTTCTTGGACGCCGTGCGCGGCGAGGTCGACGTCTACAACATGGGCTGGCAGAAGTATCTCGACGCGCGGGCCACCGACGAGCAGCGCCGGCGCCGCGAACGCACCAACGCCGAACGCAAAGCCGCCGCGCTGCGCTCACAGGCCGCCAAGCTCGGCGCCAAAGCCACCAAAGCCGTTGCCGCGCAGAACATGTTGCGCCGCGCCGACCGGATGATGGCCGCGCTCGACGACGAGCGAGTGGCGGACAAGGTGGCCCGCATCAAGTTCCCCACCCCGGCCCCGTGCGGGCGCACGCCGCTGATGGCCGGCGGGCTGAGCAAGTCCTACGGGTCGCTGGAGGTGTTCACCGGCGTCGACCTGGCGATCGACCGCGGCTCGCGGGTGGTGGTGCTGGGCCTCAACGGCGCAGGCAAGACCACGCTGTTGCGAATCCTGGCCGGCACCGAGGCCCCCGACACGGGAGGACTGGAGCCCGGGCACGGGCTGCGGATCGGCTACTTCGCCCAGGAGCACGACACGCTCGACGACGGCGCGACCGTGTGGGAGAACATCCGCCACGCCGCCCCGGATACGGGTGAGCAGGAGCTGCGCGGCCTGCTGGGCGCGTTCATGTTCAGCGGCCCCCAACTCGACCAGCCGGCGGGCACCTTGTCCGGCGGTGAGAAGACCCGGCTTGCGCTGGCGGGTCTGGTGGCCTCGGCCGCCAACGTGCTGTTGCTCGACGAACCGACCAACAACCTCGACCCGGCCTCGCGCGAGCAGGTGCTCGACGCGCTGCGCAGTTACCAGGGCGCGGTCGTGTTGGTGACGCACGACCCCGGTGCCGCCGAGGCCCTCGACCCGCAGCGCGTCGTGCTGTTGCCCGACGGCACCGAGGACCTCTGGTCCGACGAATACCGGGATCTCATCGAGCTGGCCTGACCTCGCGGCACTGGGCCGTGGGCGATTTGGTGAAATCGGCCCGCGGCCGACGGCGCCTTTCTACTCTGGGTGCTTGCGATCGTGTCCCGCGCGTCGGAGGAGCCATGAAGAGAACACCGCCCAGGTCGGTCAAGACCCGCGAGGAGTTGCTGGACGAGTTGCGCCACGCCTACGAAGGCGGCGCCAGCATCCGCAGCCTGGTCGCGGCGACCGGCAGGTCGTACGGGTCGATTCACAGCTTGCTACGAGAGTCGGGCACCACGATGCGCAGCCGCGGTGGCCCCAACCGGACCGCGAAAACCGTACGGGCGTAACGCCGCTGCGACCTTACGATCGCTGCTCGGAATCGCGGCGGCGCACCGAGCTCTCCACCAGGTCAAGGACCGCGGACAACCGCTGCGGATCCTCGCCGGACGCCAGCCGGGCCACCAGGCCGTCGAGCACCAATTCCAGATAGCACTGCAGCACGTCGCCGGGCACGTCGTCGCGCACCCGGTGCGCCTCGGTCTGCCTGCGCAGCCGATCGGTGGTGGCCGCCGCCAGCTCGGCGGACCGTTCCGCCCAACCCCGGCTGAATGCGGGATCGTTGCGCAGCTTGCGGGCGATCTCCAATCTGGTTGCCAGCCAATCGAACTGGTCCGGCGCGGCCAGCATGTCGCGCATCACCTGAATCAATCCGGCGCGGGATGCCACGTCGGCCATCCGCTCGGCATCCTCGTGGGCGAGGGCGAAAAACAGCGCGTCCTTGTCCCGGAAGTGGTGGAAGATCGCGCCGCGCGACATCCCGATCGCCTTCTCCAGCCGCCGCACCGTGGCTTTGTCGTAGCCGAATTCGGCAAAGCAACGGCGGGCGCCGTCGAGGATCTGGCGGCGCCGGGCCGCCAGATGGTCCTCGCTGACTTTCGGCACGGGGCGGGTCAGGACTTGAGCATGTTGCGCAGCACGTACTGCAGGATGCCGCCGTTGCGGTAGTAGTCGGCCTCGCCGGGGGTGTCGATGCGCACCACGGCGTCGAACTCGATCGGGTCCCCGGAGTCCTTGCTGGCCTTGACCTTTACCGTCTTCGGTGTCTTGCCGTCGTTGAGCTCTTCGATCCCGGTGATGTCGAACACCTCGGTGCCGTCCAGCCCCAGATCCTGGGCGGACTTCCCGTCGGGGAACTGCAACGGGATCACGCCCATGCCGATCAGGTTCGAGCGGTGGATCCGCTCGAATGACTCGGCGATCACCGCACGCACGCCCAGCAGCCGCGTTCCCTTGGCTGCCCAGTCTCGTGACGAGCCGGACCCGTACTCCTTGCCGCCCAGCACCACCAGCGGAATATCTTGTGCCGCATAGTTTTGCGCCGCGTCGTAGATGAACGCCTGGGGTGCGCCGTCCTGGGTGAAGTCGCGGGTGTAGCCGCCGGAGACGTCGTCGAGCAGCAGGTTGCGCAACCGGATGTTGGCGAACGTGCCACGGATCATCACCTCGTGGTTGCCCCGCCGCGAGCCGAAGGAGTTGTAGTCCTTGCGCTCCACGCCGTGCTCGTCGAGGTACTGCGCCGCCGGGGTGCCGGGCTTGATGCTGCTGGCCGGGGAGATGTGGTCGGTGGTCACCGAGTCGCCCAGCAGCGCCAGCACCCGCGCCCCGGTGATGTCGGCGACCGGCTCGGGCTCGGCCGGCATGCCCTCGAAGTACGGGGGCTTACGGACGTAGGTCGAGTCGGCGTTCCACTCGAAGGTGTTGCCGCTCGGCGTGGGCAGGTTGCGCCAGCGCTCGTCGCCCTTGAACACGTCGGCGTAGTTCTTAGTGAACATCTCGGAGTTGATCGCCGAGGCGATGGTGTCGGAGACATCCTTCTGCGACGGCCAAATGTCTTTCAGGAAGACATCATTGCCTTCTTTGCCCTTGCCGAGCGGCTGTGACTCGAAGTCGAAGTCCATCGTGCCGGCCAGCGCGTAGGCCACCACCAGCGGCGGCGACGCCAGGTAGTTCATCTTGACGTCGGGGTTGATGCGGCCCTCGAAGTTGCGGTTGCCCGAGAGCACGGCGGTCACCGAGAGGTCGTTGTCGTTGACGGCCTTCGAGATCTCGTCGGGTAGCGGGCCGGAGTTGCCGATACAGGTGGTGCAGCCGTAGCCGACCAGATAGAACCCGAGCTTCTCCAGATACGGCCACAGGCCGGCCTTGTCGTAGTAGTCGTTGACCACCTGCGAGCCCGGCGCCATGGTGGTCTTCACCCACGGCTTGGACGCCAGCCCCTTCTCGACGGCGTTGCGCGCCAGCAGTGCAGCGCCCAGCATCACCTCGGGGTTGGAGGTGTTGGTGCACGACGTGACGGCGGCGATCACCACCGCGCCGTGGTCGAGCACGAATTCGCCGAGCTCGTCGGACTTCACGGTCACCGGGTTGCTCGGGCGGCCGTTCGCGTGTGCGGCGGCCGAATGCACGACGGGCCGGTCGTCGGCGTGGCCGTTCGACACCGCACCCGGGTCGCTGGCCGGGAAGGTCTCCTCGACCGACTCATCCAGCTTCGAGTAACCCTGCTCGCCGTCGGAGTCCCCGACGTAGCTGGGGATCTGCTCGCGGAAGACGGACTTGGCTTCCGACAACCGGATTCGGTCCTGCGGACGCTTGGGCCCGGCGATGGACGGCACCACATCGGACAGGTCGAGCTCGAGGTACTCCGAGAATGCGGGCTCGTGGCTGGGGTCGTGCCACAGCCCCTGCTCCTTGGCGTAAGCCTCGACGAGCGCCAGCTGCTTCTCGGTGCGCCCGGTGAACTTCAGGTAGGAGATGGTTTCCTCGTCGATCGGGAAAATGGCTGCGGTGGAACCGAATTCGGGGCTCATATTGCCCAGCGTGGCGCGGTTGGCCAGCGGCACCTCGGACACGCCCTTGCCGTAGAATTCGACGAACTTGCCCACCACGCCGTGCTTGCGCAGCATTTCGGTGACGGTCAGCACCACGTCGGTGGCCGTGACCCCCGGCTGGATCTCGCCGGTCAGCTTGAAGCCCACCACTCGTGGGATCAGCATCGACACCGGCTGGCCCAGCATTGCGGCCTCGGCCTCGATGCCGCCGACGCCCCAGCCCAGCACGCCCAGGCCGTTGACCATCGTGGTGTGGCTGTCGGTGCCCACGCAGGTGTCCGGGTAGGCCACCCCGTCGCGTCCCATCACCACGCTGGCCAGGTACTCGATGTTGACCTGGTGCACGATGCCGGTGCCCGGCGGCACCACCTTGAAGTCCTGGAACGCGCCCTGGCCCCAGCGCAAGAACTGGTAGCGCTCCCCGTTGCGCTGGTACTCGATTTCGACGTTGCGCTCGAACGCGTCGGCGGTGCCGAACAGGTCGGCGATCACCGAGTGGTCGATCACCAGGTCGGCGGGTGCCAGCGGGTTGACCTTCTCCGCCTTGCCGCCGAGGTCGCCGATGGCCTCGCGCATGGTGGCCAGGTCGACGATGCAGGGCACGCCGGTGAAATCCTGCATCACCACGCGGGCCGGCGTGTACTGGATCTCAATGCTGGGCTCCGCCTTGGGATCCCAGTTTGCGATCGCCTCGATGTGATCCTTGGTGATGTTGCTGCCGTCTTCGTTGCGCAACAGGTTCTCGGCCAGCACCTTGAGGCTGTAGGGGAGCTTTTCGGTGTTGGGGACGGCGTCGAGACGATAGATCTGGTAGCTCTGGTCGCCGACCTCAAGAGTGTTGCGGGCATCGAACGAGTTCACGGAATCAGTCACTTCAACTCCCAGAGTCTTTAGTTCTCCCACCGCGACGGGCCGTGTCGGCGGTGCAGTTGCCAACTTTAACAGTACGCTTGTCCTGCAATACGGACGCACTCCAGATTTCAGTCTTGTCGCCGCGGCCGCCGGTTTAAACCCCTGCGCGTACGTTGATTGCGCGCCGACAGTCCTGAATGCGCGCCGACAGTCACGCTAGAGTGACCGCCGTGGCCGAGCGTCACGCCAGCGTGACCGCGCAAGCAGGCAGGAGGCGCAGATGACCGGGCGCGATTCGTTCGTCGCACCGCTACCGCAGGACACCGCGTTCTCGCATGCGGTCCTGCCGCTCTACATTCCGGTCGACGTCGACATGACCGTGGTGAAGGCACAGGTCGCCGCGACCGGGGTCAGCGCGCCGCCTGCGGCGATGCCGGGACTGCTCGACGTGGTCAACCAGGCGCACGCCGAGGGCATCAACCTCAAGATCGTGCTGCTCGACCACAACCCGCCGAACGACACCCCGCTGCGCGATATCTCCACGGTGGTCGGCGCGGACTATCACGACGCGACGGTGTTGACACTGAGTCCCAGTTACGTCGGCAGTTACAGCACGCAGTTCGCCCGTGTCACCCTCGAGGCCGGTGAGGACATCGCCAAGACGGGCAATCCGGTGGTCTCCGCGCAACATTTCCTACACGAGCTGCAGACGCCGGAGTTCCCCTGGACCGGCCTGACGATCTTCTTGTTGATCGCGGTCTTCGCGGCGGCGGTCGGCACCCGGGTGCTGCAGTTGCGTAGCAGGCGATCAGCAACGCCGGACGACGCCCCGGCAGCCGGCGAGGCCGACGCCAATACTGCCGTCTAACTAACGGTATTCGCTTCTGCGAGCCCTATCGGCGAACCGCCGCGATCGCCTGCGGCAAACCGGGCAGGTCACTGTTCGGTCACATTAAACGCACGTAGAGAGTGCGATTTCGATGGGGCGTTTGCACGCCCACCCGTGTGACGTACGGTGCAAATGATGCTGGTGTTGTCTTTGGCGCCTTCCGGGGAATCTGTGGCCGGCGCCACCCGTCGCGTTGAGCCGTAGGAGACCTTGAGCCGAATGAGACGCACACGCTGGGGGGCTTCCGCGCGACCGGCCGCGAGGCTGATGCGGCCCGTCGTGCCGTCTGTCTTGAGCCTGGCCCTTCTGCTGGCGACGCCCGGTCTCGCGGACGCCGATCCCACCGCCGACAACCTGGCCGCACTCATCGCCGACGTCGCCAAGGCCAACCAGCGGCTGCAGAACCTGAGCGCCGAGATCCAGACCGAACAGGAGAGCGTCAACAAGGCCCTGGTCGACGTCGAGACGGCGCGGGACAACGCGGCCACCGCCGAACACGATCTCGAGGCCGGCCAGCAGGCGGTCAAAGACGCCAACGTCGCCATCGCCGGGGCGCAGCACCGGTTCGACACGTTCGCCGCGGCCACCTACATGAACGGTCCGTCGAACAGTTACCTGACCGCGAGCAGCCCCGACGACATCATCGCCACCGAAGCCGCCGCCAAGAACCTGACCACCAGCTCTCAGGCCGTGATGGCCAAGCTGCAGCAGGCCCGCACCGAACAGGTGAACAAGGAATCGGCGGCGCGGCTGGCCAAGCAGAACGCCGACAAGGCCGCCGCCGACGCGAAGTCCAGCCAGGACGCGGCCGTCGCGGCGCTGACCAACTCCAAGCAGAAGTTCGAACAGCAACGCGACGAGATCATTCGCCTTGCCGCAGAACGGGATCAGGCTCAGGTGAGGCTCGAGGCGGCCAAGCGCGAGGCCGCGGCCGCAGGCGGCCCCGGAGCGTCGGCGTCGGGTGACCGGTGGGAGACCGGAGCGCCGGGCGGGCCGCCACGCTCGGCCGGGGGCCGCCAGTGGGATGGTGCCTGGGACCCCACGCTGCCGATGATCCCCAGCGCCAACGTTCCCGGCGACCCGATCGCGGTGATCAACCAGGTGCTCGGCATCTCGGCCACCTCGACTCAGGTCACCGCCGGTCTGGGCCGCAACTTCCTGCAGCAGATGGGCATCCTCAAGCCCGACGACACCGGCATCACCAACGCGACGCCCGGTGGGGCCGGGGGGCGCATTCCCCGCGTCTACGGTCGGCAGGCCAGCGAATACGTGATCCGGCGCGGCATGTCGCAGATCGGCGTGCCCTACTCCTGGGGCGGCGGCAACGCGGCCGGACCAAGCAAGGGCATCGACTCCGGTGCCGGCATCACCGGCTTCGACTGTTCGGGTCTGGTGCTGTACTCGTTCGCCGGGGTGGGCATCAAACTGCCGCACTACTCGGGCTCGCAGTACAACCTCGGCCGCAAGATCCCGTCCTCGCAGATGCGCCGCGGCGACGTCATCTTCTATGGCCCGGGCGGCAGCCAGCACGTGACCATCTACCTCGGCGACGGGCAGATGCTCGAGGCACCCGACATCGGGTTGAAGGTGCGCGTCGCCCCGGTGCGCACCAGCGGCATGACGCCCTACGTGGTCCGGTACATCGAGTGGTGATCGAGTGAACGCTGAACGAGGAGCCATGCGCCGCAATCGGTTCCGTCACTGCAACTTTGCCTGGATCGCCACTTGCGCCTGGATCACCGCGGTGGTGACCGGGCTGATGTTTTCTGTGGCCGCCCCGGTGGCCGGGGCCGACCCAGGGGAGTGGGACCCCACCCTGCCGGCCCAGATCAGTGCAGGCGCGCCCGGAGACCCGCTCGCCGTCGCCAACGCCTCGCTGCAGGCCACCGCCCAGGCCACCCAGACCACGATGGACTTGGGCAAACAATTCCTGAGCGGGCTCGGGATCAACCTCGGTGGCGACCCGCCCGCGGCGGCGGCCTCGCCCAGCAACCCCGGCGGCAAGATTCCCCGGGCGAACGGCCGGCAGGCCATCGAGTACGTGATCCGCCGGATGGGCTCCCAGATGGGAGTGCCGTACTCGTGGGGCGGTGGTTCGCTGGAAGGCCCCAGCAAGGGCGTCGGCGACGGCGCCAACATCACCGGGTTCGACTGCTCGGGTCTGATGCGCTACGGGTTCGCCGGCGTCGGCGTGCTGATCCCGCGGTTCTCCGGTGACCAGTACAACGCCGGGCGGCACATCCCGCAGGACCAGGCCAGGCGCGGCGACCTGATCTTCTACGGCCCGAACGGAAGCCAGCACGTCACCATGTACCTGGGCAACGGCCAGATGCTGGAGGCATCGGGCAGCGCCGCGAAGGTCACCGTCAGCCCGGTTCGCAGGCCCGGCATGACCCCGTTTTTGACCAGGATCATCGAGTACTGATCCCGGGTGCGGTTTGCGGGCGGGCCCCCGGGCCGGTGCACCAGCGTCGACGGAATTCGGTGGGCCTGGAATAGTTGGACGCGGGCACGTCGCTGCCCCACGACATCCGTCGTGCCAGCAGTCGTGTTTTGTCGGTAGAGCGGTGGAAGGTAGCAGTTCATGACAGCAGCAGGTGGGCCGCCGCCAGGCGCCAGCGGTTACTCGGGCCCGGGCGGGCAATCCGGCCCGGCTCACGAAGCGCCGGCGGGCGGGGGCAACGGGCTGGCCGCCGAGGTGCAGACCCTGGAACGGGCCATCTTCGAGGTCAAACGCATCATCGTCGGCCAGGACCAGCTCGTGGAGCGCATGCTGGTCGGCCTGCTGTCCAAGGGGCACGTGCTGCTCGAGGGTGTCCCCGGGGTCGCCAAGACGCTGGCCGTCGAGACCTTCGCCAAGGTCGTCGGCGGGACGTTCGCGCGTATCCAGTTCACGCCCGACCTGGTGCCCACCGACATCATCGGTACCCGCATCTACCGGCAGGGCAAGGAGGAGTTCGACACCGAGCTCGGCCCGGTGGTGGTCAACTTCCTGCTCGCCGACGAGATCAACCGCGCGCCCGCCAAGGTGCAGTCGGCGCTGCTTGAAGTCATGCAGGAGCGCAAGGTCTCGATCGGCGGCAAGAGCTATCCGCTGCCCAACCCGTTCCTGGTGATGGCGACCCAGAACCCGATCGAGCACGAGGGTGTCTACCCGCTGCCCGAAGCCCAGCGCGACCGCTTCCTGTTCAAGATCAACGTGGGCTACCCGTCGCCGGAAGAGGAGCGGGAGATCATCTACCGGATGGGCGTGCGCCCGCCGGAGCCCAAGCAGATCCTGAACACCGGCGACCTGCTGCGGCTGCAGGAGATCGCGGCCAACGTCTTCGTACACCACGCGCTGGTCGACTACGTGGTGCGCGTGGTGACCGCCACCCGGCACCCCGAGCAGCTCGGCATGAACGACGTCAAGACCTGGATCTCGTTCGGCGCCTCGCCTCGTGCCTCGCTGGGCATCATCGCCGCTTCCCGGTCGCTGGCGCTGGTCCGTGGCCGCGACTACGTGATCCCGCAGGACGTCGTGGACGTCATTCCCGACGTGCTGCGCCACCGGCTGGTGCTCACCTACGACGCGCTGGCCGACGAGATCTCGCCGGAGATCGTCATCAACCGGGTGCTGCAGACGGTGGCCCTGCCTCAGGTGAATGCCGTTCCGCAGCAAGGTCATTCGGTGCCCCCGGTGATGCAACCCGCCGGCGCGGCCAGCGGTCGGTGACCGACGCTCGACCCGCCGCGGGCGGCCCCACGGCTCCTGTTCATCCGCCGTCGATGCAGCGGGGTCAGATCGATGACCCGAAGCTGTCGGCCGCGCTGCGCACGCTCGAGCTCACCGTCAAACGCAAGCTCGACGGCGTGCTGCACGGCGATCACCTCGGCCTGATCCCGGGCCCGGGCTCCGAGCCGGGCGAGTCGCGCGAGTACCAGCCCGGCGACGACGTCCGCCGCATGGACTGGGCCGTCACCGCGCGTACCAGGCATCCGCACGTGCGGCAGATGATCGCCGACCGCGAGCTGGAAACCTGGCTGGTGGTCGACATGTCGGCCAGCCTGGACTTCGGCACCACCGTGTGCGAGAAGCGGGACCTGGCCGTCGCGGCCGCGGCCGCGATCACCTTTCTCAACAGCGGGGGCGGCAACCGGCTGGGCGCCGTCGTGTCCACCGGCGCCACGATCACCCGGGTGCCCGCCCGCTCCGGGCGGCAGCACGAGCAGACGCTGCTGCGCACCATCGCGACGACGCCCCAGGCCCCGGTCGGGGTGCGGGGCGATCTGGCGACGGCGATCGACGCGCTGCGCCGTCCGGAACGCCGCCGCGGCATGGCGGTCATCATCAGCGACTTCCTCGGGCCGATCAACTGGATGCGCCCGCTGCGGGCCATCGCCGCGCGGCACGAGGTGCTGGCCATCGAGGTGCTCGACCCCCGTGACGTCGAGCTGCCCGACATCGGCGACGTGGTGCTGCAGGACGCCGAGTCCGGCGTCACCCGCGAGTTCACCATCGACGCGCAGCTGCGCGACGATTTCGCCAAGGCCGCCGCGGCCCATCGCGCCGATGTGGCGCGCACCATCCGCAGCTGCGGGGCCCCGATCCTGACTCTGCGCACCGACCGTGACTGGATCGCCGACATCGTGCGGTTCGTCGAGTCCCGACGGCGCGGCGCATTGGCAGGGCGGCAGTGACACTGCCGCTACTCGGCCCGATGTCGTTGTCGGGCTTCGAACATTCGTGGTTCTTCCTGTTTCTGCTCGTCGTCGCCGGGCTGGCCGCGCTCTACATCCTGATGCAGCTGGCGCGGCAGCGGCGCATGCTGCGGTTCGCCAACATGGAGCTGCTGGAAAGCGTTGCGCCCAAACGGCCTTCGAACTGGCGGCACGTTCCGGCGATACTGTTGGTGGCGTCGCTGGTGCTGTTGACCATCGCGATGGCGGGCCCGACGAACGACGTCCGGATTCCGCGCAACCGCGCGGTGGTGATGCTGGTGATCGACGTCTCGCAGTCCATGCGCGCCACCGACGTCCAGCCCAACCGGATGGCGGCCGCGCAGGAGGCCGCCAAGCAGTTCGCCGACGAACTCACCCCGGGCATCAACCTCGGGCTGATCGCGTATGCGGGGACCGCGACGGTACTGGTGTCGCCGACCACCAACCGGGAATCGACCAAGGCCGCGCTGGACAAGCTCCAGTTCGCCGATCGCACCGCGACCGGGGAGGGTATCTTCACCGCGCTGCAGGCCATCGCGACGGTTGGGGCGGTGATCGGCGGTGGCGACAAACCGCCGCCGGCGCGCATCGTGCTGTTCTCCGACGGCAAGGAGACGATGCCGACCAACCCCGACAACCCGAAGGGCGCCTTCACCGCCGCCCGCACCGCCAAGGACCAGGGCGTGCCGATTTCGACGATCTCGTTCGGCACCCCCTACGGCTTCGTCGAGATCAACGACCAGCGTCAGCCGGTTCCCGTCGACGACGAGACGCTGAAGAAGGTCGCGCAGCTTTCGGGCGGAAACGCCTACAACGCGGCGTCATTGCAGGAACTGAAGTCCGTATACGCGACGCTGCAGCAGCAGATCGGCTACGAGACCATCAAGGGCGATGCCAGCGTGGGCTGGGTGCGGCTGGGCGCGCTGGTGTTGGCGCTGGCGGCACTCGCCGCCTTGCTGATCAACCGGCGGCTCCCGACGTAGCGTTCGCGTGGGGCCAGCCCGTTTCAGCCGCGCCGCACCGAGGCGATAGGTTGGCCGGGTGACTGACACAGCCACCGACCCCGCTGCCGGCGGCGGCAAACCCGCATTCGTATCCCGTTCAGTCCTGGTGACGGGCGGAAACCGGGGGATAGGTCTCGCGATTGCCCGGCGACTGGCGGCCGACGGCCACAAGGTGGCCGTCACCCACCGCGGATCCGGGGCGCCCGAGGGGCTGTTCGGGGTGGTGTGCGACGTCACCGACAGCGACGCCGTCGACCGCGCCTTCACCGAGGTCGAGGAGCACCAGGGCCCGGTCGAGGTGTTGGTGTCCAACGCCGGCGTCTCCGCGGACGCCTTCCTCATCCGGATGACCGAGGAGAGATTCGAAAAGGTCATCGACGCCAACCTCACGGGGGCGTTCCGGGTGACGCAGCGGGCATCGAGGAGCATGCAGAAGAAGCGGTTCGGCCGGATCATCTACGTCGGATCGGTCTCCGGCAGTTGGGGTATCGGCAATCAGTCGAACTACGCGGCCTCCAAGGCCGGCCTGATCGGCATGGCCCGCTCGATCTCCCGTGAGCTGTCCAAGGCCGGGGTGACCGCGAATGTGGTGGCCCCCGGCTACATCGACACCGAGATGACCCGCGCGCTCGACGAACGGATTCAGGCGGGCGCGCTGGAGTTCATCCCGGCCAAGCGGGTCGGCACGGCCGAGGAGGTCGCCGGCGTGGTCAGCTTCCTTGCGTCGGAGGACGCGAGCTACGTCGCCGGTGCGGTCATCCCCGTCGACGGCGGCATGGGCATGGGCCATTAGCGGACTTGGCTGAAATCACGACATTAAGGACGGACATGGCAGGACTGCTCGAAGGCAAACGGATCCTGGTCACCGGGATCATCACCGACTCCTCGATCGCGTTTCACATCGCCAAGGTGGCCCAGGAAGCGGGGGCGCAGTTGGTGCTGACCGGGTTCGACCGGTTGCGGCTGATCCAGCGCATCGCCGACCGGCTGCCGGAGAAGGCCCCGCTGATCGAGCTCGACGTGCAGAACGAGGAGCACCTGGCCACCCTTGCGGACCGGATCACCGACGAGATCGGCGAGGGCAACAAGCTCGACGGCGTCGTGCACTCGATCGGCTTCATGCCGCAGACCGGGATGGGCATCAACCCGTTCTTCGAAGCGCCCTACGAAGACGTGTCCAAGGGCATCCACATCTCGGCGTATTCCTACGCATCGCTGGCCAAAGCGGTTCTGCCGATCATGAATTCGGGTGGCTCCATCGTTGGCATGGACTTCGACCCGACCCGTGCGATGCCGGCTTACAACTGGATGACGGTCGCCAAGAGCGCGCTCGAATCGGTCAACCGGTTCGTGGCACGCGAGGCCGGCAAGTTCGGTGTGCGCTCGAATCTCGTTGCCGCCGGACCGATCCGGACGCTCGCGATGAGCGCGATCGTCGGTGGCGCACTCGGCGAGGAAGCCGGCGCGCAGATGCAGCTGCTCGAGGAGGGCTGGGACCAGCGCGCCCCGATCGGGTGGAACATGAAGGACCCCACCCCGGTCGCCAAGACGGTGTGCGCCGTGTTGTCGGAATGGCTGCCGGCGACCACCGGAACGATCATCTACGCCGATGGCGGCGCCAGCACGCAACTCCTCTAGGAAGCAATGGAGTTCGACGCCGTCCTGCTGCTGTCCTTCGGTGGGCCGGAGGGCCCCGAGCAGGTGCGGCCGTTCCTGGAGAACGCTACCCGGGGCCGCGACGTGCCGCCGGAGCGGCTGGATGACGTCGCGCAGCACTACCTGCATTTCGAGGGCGTCTCGCCGATCAACGGCATCAACCGCGCGCTGATCACGCAGCTGGAAGCCGAGCAGGGCCTGCCGGTCTACTTCGGCAATCGCAACTGGGCGCCGTACGCCGAAGACGCAGTAAAGGCGATGCGCGACAACGGTGTTCGTCGTGCGGCGGTGTTCGTCACGTCGGCGTGGAGCGGCTATTCGAGCTGCACGCAGTACGTCGAGGACATCGCCAGGGCGCGCCGCGCGGCCGGACCGGACGCGCCCGAGCTGGTGAAACTGCGAACCTATTTCGACCATCCGCTGTTCGTCGAGATGTTCGCCGACGCCGTCACCGCGGCCGCCGAAACCCTGCCCCCCGGGCAAGGGGGTGCCGCGCGGCTGGTCTTCACCGCGCATTCGATCCCCGTCGCCGCCGACCGGCGCTGCGGGCCGAACCTCTACAGCCGCCAAGTCGGTTACGCCGCAAGCCTGGTCGCCGCCGCGGCGGGGTACCGCGACTACGACGTGGTGTGGCAATCGCGATCGGGGCCGCCGCAGGTGCCGTGGCTGCGGCCCGACGTCGGCGACCATCTGGCGACGCTGGGTAGTCAACCAGTAATCGTGTGTCCCATCGGATTTGTCGCCGATCACATCGAAGTGGTGTGGGATCTCGACCACGAGCTGCGCCTGCAGGCCGAAGGCGCCGGCATGCCGTTCGCCCGCGCCGCCACGCCCAACGCGGACCGGCGATTCGCCCTGCTGGCCGTGAGTTTGATCGACGAGCTGCGCGACGGCCGCGCCCCTGCCCGGGTCAGCGGACCCGATCCGGTGCCCGGCTGCCTCGCCAGCATCGACGGCCAGGCGTGCCGCCCCCCGCACTGCGCGGCACCGGAAAGCGATTAGCGCCGCGCGGCTCCCACCATTCTGATTTCGCTCTGTTACCGCGGCGTGGCCGTCACGTGCCCATTGCTCGGCTAAGTTCGCGGTGCGGCCGCGTGAGAAGCGGTCATAAGCAAGGAGTTTCATGGATTTCGAGGGCCCCCACACCCGCGACCTTGTGTCGCGGGTGCACCGAGCGCTGCAGGAAGACGATCCCGACAAGGGTTCGCTGTGCACGGCTGCGATCAAAGTCATCGACAACCCGCCGCGCGACGGCATCCTGCGCAGCCTGGCTGACCACGTCTGCCAAGCCGTGTTCGACTGGGCCTGCTACGAGGGATCGTCGGCGCGGCTGGAGGGCGTCGTCAACGGTTATCAGGCGGCCGCCGGTGCGCTACAAGCGCTGCAGACGGAAGAGCGGCTGGACGCGGCTAGGCCGGCCAGGCCGAGTCGAGGATCGTATTGACCGCGGCCATCCGCGCCGAACGCACCACCGCGGCCAGCGGCCGCAACGCATCCCCGGCGATGCGGGCCTCCGAGGACGACCGCGCGCCGAGCGGTTCCACGCCGGCAACCATGGGTGCCGCCAGGCGATCCGGCGATTCCGGCGACCGGCTGAGCCCCGCGCTGACCGTGATGATCGCGTCGACGTGTGCGGCGTTCTCCAGCACGCGCAACGCACGCGTTGGCGCATGGTCGGGAATGCGGTGTTGCCGTGCGGATTCCATGAGCTGCTCGACGAGTCCCCGGGGATCGTCGACGTCGGAGGCCGACCTCAGCCCGATCGCGCCGAGCGTGTCGGCGGCCGAGCGCACCGCTGACTTCAGCGCGTATTCGGCGTCGCCCAACTCGTAGTGGTCGAACACCGGCGCCCCGGGCAGTGAGTACACCGTCCACGTCAGCGCGCACAGATCCGCCTCGTGATCGGCCGAGCCCTCGTCGTCATAGGCGAATTCGGGAACCAGGCCGACTGCGGTGGCGGGGCTGCGGGGATTCGCGATGATGACCGCCTCGCCGGCGGCCAGGGCGTCCCGCCCGAACTGCGTCCCGGGCGCGAGCCCGCGCACGTCGCCCGGCACGGGCAAAACCACGTTGATCGTCCCGCGCATCAATCCGGCGCCTTCGGGCCTCGGCGTCGCGGCACGCAGCGTCTGCAGCAGCGTGACCGTTCCGGCGTCGTGCACGTCGGGCCAGGGCAGCCCGGTGTGGCCCGCGGCGACCGCATCATACGCGGTCACCGATTGCATTGGCGCCCATACGGATAACGCGTCGAGGACGTCGTCGGGCGCGGCCTTTCCGGCGAGCCACGCATTGGCCCACAGGGACAGCGAAACACTGGGACACCACACGATCACGCAGTGTAGTTGCTTTACCCGGCAAAGGCGGATCACGCGTATTCTTGCCGCATGCCCGCCGCGCTGCTTTGGCTAATATTCGCGCTGTTCCTAGCCGGTGCGGAGGCGCTCACCGGCCATTTGTTTTTGGTGATGCTTGGCGGTGGCGCACTGGCCGCGGCACTGACCAGCTGGGTAACCGACTTTCCGGTGTGGGCCAACGGGGCGGTGTTCCTGGTCGTCTCGGTGCTGCTGCTGGTGCTGGTTCGCCCGCCCCTGAAGCGGCGGCTGACCCCCGCCGGCGGGCCGCCCTTGGGAATCGAGGCGCTGCAGGGCAAAACCGCTCTGGTGCTCGAACGCGTCGCTCGCGACGCGGGTCAGGTCAAACTCGACGGCCAGGTGTGGACGGCGCGCCCGCTCAACGACGTCGATGTCTACGAACCGGGGGAGCCGGTCACCGTCATGCAGATCGACGGCGCCACGGCGGTGGTGTTCAGGAGCAGTCTGTAGCGGCGAGACGAAGCTGACAAGGACTGGGAGAGAGAGGAATTCCGATGCAAGGTGCGGTAGCCGGCCTGGTGCTGCTGGCCGTATTGGTGATCTTCGCCATCGTCGTGGTGGCCAAGTCCGTGGCGCTGATACCGCAGGCGGAGGCGGCGGTGATCGAACGGCTGGGACGCTACAGCCGCACGGTCAGCGGGCAGCTGACGTTGTTGGTGCCGTTCATCGATCGGATTCGCGCCCGGGTGGATCTGCGTGAACGGGTGGTGTCGTTCCCGCCGCAGCCGGTGATCACCGAGGACAATCTGACCCTGAACATCGACACGGTGGTCTACTTCCAGGTCACCGTTCCCCAGGCGGCCGTCTACGAGATCAGCAACTACATCGTCGGCGTCGAGCAACTCACCACCACCACGCTGCGCAACGTCGTCGGCGGCATGACGCTCGAGCAGACGCTGACGTCGCGCGATCAGATCAACGGGCAGCTGCGCGGCGTGCTCGACGAGGCGACCAACCGCTGGGGATTGCGGGTCGCCCGGGTCGAGTTGCGCAGCATCGACCCGCCACCGTCGATCCAGGCGTCGATGGAAAAGCAGATGAAGGCCGACCGCGAGAAGCGGGCGATGATCCTGACCGCCGAAGGTATGCGCGAGGCCGCGATCAAGGAGGCCGAGGGCCAGAAGCAGGCGCAGATCCTGGCCGCCGAGGGCGCCAAGCAGGGAGCGATCCTGGCCGCCGAGGCCGATCGGCAGTCCCGCATGCTGCGCGCCCAGGGTGAACGCGCCGCGGCCTACCTCCAGGCGCAGGGGCAGGCCAAGGCGATCGAGAAGACGTTCGCCGCGATCAAGGCCGGCCGGCCCACCCCGGAAATGCTGGCCTACCAGTATCTGCAGACGCTGCCCGAGATGGCGCGCGGGGACGCCAACAAGGTCTGGGTGGTGCCCAGTGACTTCAGCGCGGCGCTGCAGGGGTTCACCAAGCTGTTGGGAACTCCAGGCGAGGACGGGGTGTTCCGCTTCCAGCCGTCGCCCGCCGAGGACGCGCCCAAACACAGCGCCGACGACGATGCCGAGGTCGCCGATTGGTTCTCCACCGAGACCGACCCCGCGATCGCCCAGGCGGTGGCCAAGGCCGAGGCGATCGCCCGCCGGCCGGCGGATGGCCCGGGGCGCGAACTCACTCCCTAGGATTGCGGGATGAGTGTGTTGACTTCCCCCAAGACCTATGCGGCGCTAGGCGTGTTCCACGCCGTCGACGCGGTGGCGTGCGGCGTCCAGGTGGCTCCCATCAAGAAAGCGCTGGACGACGTGGGCCTGCCAGAGAGCGTCCGGCCCGTCCTGCCGGTGGTCAAAGCGGCCGCGGCGGTCGGATTGCTGTCGGTGCATCGCTTTCCGGCACTCGCGCGCCTCACGACGGCGATGCTGACGCTGTACTTCGTGCTGGCGCTCGGCGCGCACGTCCGGGTGCGCGACAAGGTTGTCAACGGCCTTCCGGCCGCGCTGTTCTTGGCGCTGGTGGCCGCGATGACGATCAAGGGGCCGGAGCGCTAGTCGAGCCGTAACTCGACCAGCGGCAACGGAGTAGAGGTGTCGGTGAGCGGGGCGCCGAGCGTGTCTTCCAGCACCGGGCGCATCCGCTCCCACGCCTTGGGATGACGGGTACGGTAGGCCGCCAGCGTGCGATCCGCCTCCGGTTGGTCGAGGACGCGCGCGCTGGCGGGCCTGGGTGCGTGGCTGCCCGCGTAGACCCGCACCCGCGGATTGGCTTCAATGTTGCGGAACCACTGGGCTTTTCGGCCGAATCCGGAGGCGACGACGAAGGTATCGGGCAACGAGTGGTCGATGACCTCCAGCGCCGCGTAACGCCGCAGCCCCGACTTGCGGCCGGTGTGCTCCAGCAACAGGATGCGCGAGCCGAACAGCGCGCCCGCGCGGGCCTTGTAGATCCAGATCGGTGCTCGCATCAGGCGGCGCGACCGCAGCAGTCGTCCGGCAACCCGGGCCGGCAGTGACGAGGATTGGGGTGGGGACACCCTTCCCATCCTGCACCGGGGGTACGGGCCGGCGCCCGTCGCCGTCACGATTTCAGGCATCGTGCCGGCGACGAACTCGGCCATTGCGTGTCAGGGACGCGGCGTGGGAGATGCCGGTGGCGGCGCTGTCGGAGATCCCTCGGCCGGGGGCGGCGGCCAGAAGCCACGCGGGGGCCCGGGCGGCCCGGGCGGCGGAGCGAATCCGAAACCGCCCGGCCCGGGCCCGCCCATCGGAGGGGGTGGGGGCCCGTGGAACGGGGGCGCCGCGAGCATCGGCGGCGGGCCGGGAGGCGGCGGCGGGGGCGGCCCGACGCTGACGATCCAGGCGAAGGCGATCGCCGCGACGGTGCCGACCGCGCCGAGCAGCGCGCCCGCCACCGCGGCGCCGATCACCACGCCGCTGGGGTAGCGGCGCCGCTCAGGTGCCGGCTGGGCGGCTGGCGGCGCGGGCGGATTGGTGTTGATGTCGTCGTTCGTGGTCATGTCACGAACGTTAAGGGCCGGGGCTGAAATGGATCTGAAGAAAATGGACGGCTGACGGGCGAACCTCATCCGTCACAGCGGCCACTGGCGAAGGGCAACACCCTTGTGCCCGCCTCTGCGCGACAACGCGCGGCCGTCAAGGCGCGGAGCCGAGGTTGTCGCTCGAAAGCGGGCGATTGGCACATCCCTTCCGCCCTGTTGACTCAGCAGATGGCCGGCACGCCACCCGCCTTCAGGCTCGTTTCAGCACCTGCGCCGACAATGGGTGTATGAAGGATTGCCCCCGTGCGGATCGGTTCAGCGTCGGCACGCCGCGGGTGCTGGTCGTCGAGGACTCCGAGACCATCCGGGAGATGGTCGGCGAAGCGCTCGCCGACTTCGGCTATCACACCGACGCCCGCTGCGACGGCGACGGCCTGGAAGAAGCCCTCGACGGGATACGGCCCGACCTGGTGGTGCTCGACGTGATGCTGCCCGGGCGCGACGGGTTCGAGCTGATCGACGTTGTTCGCGAATGGGGCGACATCGGGATCGTGCTGATCACGGCGCGCGACGGGTTGCCGGATCGGCTGCGCGGGCTGGACGGCGGGGCCGACGACTACGTCATCAAGCCGTTCGAGCTGGCCGAACTGGTGTCGCGGGTCGGCGCGGTGCTGCGCCGTCGCGGACGGCTGTCCCAGGTGATTCAGGTCGGCGACGTCACGCTGGATCTCGGCGCCGGGGTGGCGGCGCGCCGCGGTCACCGGCTGGATCTGACCGCGACCGAGCTTCGGGTCCTGGCATTTCTGGTGGAACAGCGTGGACGGTTTGTCAGCGCGGGCCAGATCCTGAACGGGGTGTGGGGCTACGACGCCTACGACCCCAACCTGGTGCAGGTCCATGTGAGCGGGCTGCGGCGCAAACTCGAGGCGCACGGGCCGCGGATCCTGCACACCGTGCGCGGCATCGGCTACCGCCTGCAGGCCGAGCGATCATGACGGCCGCGCCGACGACGCCGACGCCGTCGCTGCAACGCCGCGTGACGCTGGTGGTGCTGGCGCTGCTGACCGTCTTGCTGGTGGTGCTCGGAGTCACCGTCGATATCACCATGGGTGTGCTGGCCCGGCGCAATCTGCACGATCGGCTACTGGCCGCGACCTCGCGCGCCGACGCGTTGAGCGCCGCGCACACCTCGCCCGACCTGCTCGCGGCCGAACTCAACGGCGGCGGCATCCGTGCGCTGGTCGTCACCGCCGACGGCTATGCCTATGGCGACCGCGGGATCAGTCCCGACGAGACCGGCGGGGAGGTCCAACCACCGCCGCCGCCGCCGTACCCGCCCCCGTACCCGCCCCCGCTCTATCCGCCCCCGCCCTATCCGCCCCCGCCCTATCCGCCCCCGCCCGTCCCTCCGCCGGATGCCAGCGCGACGGCGGTCGTGCACCCGCTGTCCGGCGGCGCCCGGGTGATCCTGGTCGCCGACACGACACAGGCCACCCAGGTCGCTCACCAGCTGCGCGCCCTGATGCTCGCGGCCGGGCTGGTGACCCTGCTCTTTGCCGCGCTGCTCCTGGTCGCGGTCAGCCGGGCCGCGCTGCGCCCGCTGGATCGGCTCACCGCGCTGGCCAACGCCATCACCACCGGGGACCGCGGCCGGCGGCTGCGTCCTGACCGGGCCGACACCGAACTGGGCCGCGCCGCAAGCGCTTTCGACAACATGCTGGACGCGCTGGAAGCGTCGGAGTTCCGGGCCCGGCACGCCGCCGACAGCGCGCGGCGCGCGGAGACGGCAACCCGGCGGTTCCTGGTCGACGCCGCGCACGAGTTGCGCACCCCGATCACCGGCGTCCAGGTCGCCGCCGAGCAGATCGCGCACACCGCCTCCGAGCACCGCGACGACGGGCAGTATCGGCGGGCCACCCTGTTGCTCTCCGACGCTCGCCGCGCCGGACGGCTCGTCTCCGACATGCTCGACCTGAGCCGTATCGACGCCGGGCTTGCGCTCGAGGTGCACGCCGTCGACGTGGCCGCCGTCCTCGGCGGTGAAGCGGACAGAGCGGCCATGCTGGCACCACACATCAGCGTCCGCCGCACCGGTTTGACCACGCTGACGGTCGACGCCGACGCGACCCGGCTGGCGCAGATCGTGTCCAACCTGCTCAACAACGCCCGCCGCTACACACCGGCAGGCGGGGCCATCGACGTCGACCTTCGCGCAACGGAGGGTCTCGCGGAAATCACCATCACCGACACCGGCCCGGGCATCCCGGATGACCAGCGGGACAACATCTTCGAGCGGCTGGTGCGACTGGATCCCGGCCGCGCCCGCGACCACGGCGGTGCTGGTCTGGGCCTGGCGATCGCGCGGGCTCTGGCGCGCGCCCACGGGGGCGAACTCGTGTGCCTGTCGCACCGCGGCGGCGCGCGATTCAGGCTCACCCTGCCGCGGGCCTGAGGCCGAACGGTGGCCGCCCACGCGGGCGGCCACCGACTCGACGCCGCTAATGCACCGACGGCATCAGAAGCCCGGCGGTGGCGGCGGTCCACCCGGAGGCGGCGGGCCCAACGGTCCACCCGGCGGCTGGGGCGGCCCCCAGGGTCCACCCGGCCCACCGGGCCCCGGTCCACCGGGCCCCGGTCCCCAGGGCTGGCCTGGCCCCGGCGGCGGTGGCGGGTCCGCGCTCGCCACCGCCGCACCGAAACCGGCCGCCGCAACCCCCAGGGCTCCCGCGATCAACGAACCAGCGATTACCTGCCTGATCTTCACTGGGCGTGTCCATCCTCTCTGTCGACGGTTCCTTCATCCGGTCGGCGCGAAATCGTCTGAATCGCACCGCGTTACCGGCCAGGGCGCCTTCTCGGCGTGGAGTCGAAGGCGATGCCACGACGGTAGCAAGCCGGCCTGAAGCGAACCTGAAGGTGCAGCGCCGGCCGCGATCGGCGCGTCAGCGCGGGGCAGCCCGTCGGTGCTCAGCCGATGGCGGCCGGTTCGGGGGAGGGCTCGTCTTCGGGGGAACGGTGGGCGCGGCGGTGGTGCCTGCGGAAGTGACGGATCTCGATGACCAGCCCCGTCAGACCCAGAGCGCTGGTGACCGCCGACACCAGATACAGCAGCGCGCTGATGTGACCGGCCAGCGCGTCACCGAGAACCACCACGGCGGTGGTGCCCGGCAGCAGCCCGACCAGCGTCGCCACCGCGTACGGCAGCACCCGCACACTCGACGCGCCCGCGGCGTAGTTGAGCGCCGAGAACGGCACCGCGGGAATCAGCCGCAGCGACAAGATGGCCAGCCAGCCCCGTTGGCGCAGGCGCTGTTCCACCGTGTCGAGCGATCGGTGGCGCACCAGCCGGTTCAACCGCCACCCGGCGGCGCGCACCAGCAGCATCGCGATCATCGCGCTCGCGGTGCTGGCGACCACCGCGATGGCGATGCCCAGCAGCGGGCCGAACAGCAGTCCCGCCGCCAGCGTGAACGCCGTGCGCGGAATGGGCACCACCGTCACCACGATGTGCGCGACCAGAAACGCCAACGGAAACCACGGCCCGACGGACTGCGCCCAGTCGCGCATCTGCACGGGCGACGGCAGCGGCAGCCACGACACCAGCACCACCAGCGCTGTGATGCCCACCACTGTCCAGACGATGCGCGAACGGGACACGCCACGCGCCGCGACGCCGATGGCGCCGCCGAGGTCGCGAAGCGCTTCGTTGATTCTGCTGGTGGCGGAACCCGTCACGCTTTCCCAGGGTACGGGGCGCGGATGAATATGCCGTTTCCCGGGGCTGGCGTTTCCGCGACAATCGGGCCCGCTGCCCGCACCTGGCGGTTTTCTGCGACGCGCTGTCATCAATTAGCCTCAATAGCCAAGTGGTATCCCCAGAGCTGTAGCCCAATTGCTGGGAAAAGGGAGCAATCGGTGTCCATTGATGTACCCGAGCTCGCCGACCTAGAACAGGTTCGCGGGCGGTGGCGCAGTGCGGTCGCCGGCGTGCTGGCCAAAAGCACCCGGCAAGACCCTGAGCAGTTGGGGGACGCGCCCGAGCGGCTGCTGGAAACCCCGACGTATGACGGGCTCGCGATCCGCGCGCTCTACACCGCCCTCGACGAGCTGCCCGAACCGCCGCTGCCCGGCCAATGGCCCTATGTCCGCGGCGGCGACGCGCTGCGGGACGTCAAATCCGGCTGGAAGGTCGCCGAGGCCTTCCCGGCCACCCCGGTGCCCGGCGTCGCGGCCAAGGACGTCAACTCCGCGGTGCTGGACGCGCTCGGCAACGGGGCCGGCGCCCTGGTCCTGCGGATCGGGGAATCAGGCCTGGCACCCGATCAGCTCCAGGAAGTGCTCGAGGGCGTCTACCTGAGCATGGCGCCGCTGATCCTGGAAGCCGGAGCCGACTACCCGGTGGCCGGCGAGGTGGCGCTTGCGCTGGCGGACGCCGTGGAACCCGATCAGCGCGCCACCCTGTCGATCGACCTGGGTGGTGACCCGCTGAGCGCGGCGCTCAGTGCACGACCCGCGCCGAAGATCGAGGACGTGGTCGCCATGGCCAAGCGGGCGGCCGGTCACACCGGCGTGCGCGCGATCACCGTCGACGGGCCCGCGTTCCACAACCTCGGTGCCAACGCGACATGGGAGCTCGCCGCCGGCGTCGCGGCCGCGGTGAGTTATCTGCGGGTGCTCACCGAGTCCGGCTTGTCGGTCGGCGAGGCGTTGCGGCAGATCAGCTTCCGGTTCGCCGCCGACGATGACCAGTTCATGACGATCGCGAAGTTCCGTGCCGCGCGCAATCTTTGGGCGCGAGTCGCCGAAGTCGTCGGCGATCCGGATGCCGGCGCGGCCGTGGTGCACGCGGAGACGTCGCTGCCGATGATGACCCAGCGCGACCCGTGGGTGAACATGTTGCGTTGCACGCTGGCCGCCTTCGGCGCCGGTGTCGGTGGCGCCGACTCTCTGCTGGTGTACCCGTTCGACATAGCGATCGATGGCGGATTCCCCGGCGTTGCAACGAATTTCACCCGGCGGATCGCGCGCAACACACAGCTGCTGCTGCTCGAAGAGTCGCATGTCGGTCGCGTGCTGGACCCGGCAGGCGGCGCGTGGTTCGTGGAGGACCTCACCGCCCGCCTGGCCGGGCGGGCCTGGGAGCAATTCCAGGCCATCGAGTCGCATGGCGGGTTCGGCCAGGCCCGCGACTTCGTCGCCGGCCAGATCGCGGAGGTGGCCGCACGCCGCAGCGACGACATCGCGCACCGCAGGACCGCGATCACCGGCATCAACGAGTTCCCCAACGGCGCCGAAGCGGCTCTGCCGCAGACGGACTCGGCGCATTCGCCGCTCGCGGCCGGCAACCTGATGCGGTACGCCGCAGGGTTCGAGGCGATGCGGGATCGGTCGGACGCCTACCTGGCCCGCACCGGATCGCGCCCCCAGGTGCTGTTGCTGCCGTTGGGCCCGTTGGCCGAGAACAACATTCGCGCAACCTTCGCCTCGAACCTGTTGGCTTCCGGCGGCCTCGAGACGATCAACCCGGGAACGGTCGACGCCGACGGTGTCGCCGCGGCGGTGGCCGATGCCGGCCCGGCGACGGTGGCGGTCATCTGCGGCACCGACAAGCGGTACCAGGATGAGGCCTCGAACGTCGTGCGGGCGGCGCGCGACGCGGGCGTCAAGCGGGTCTATCTGGCCGGGCCGGAAAAGGCCGTGGCCGGCGCCGAGCACCAACCGGACCAATTCCTGACCGCGAAAATCAATGCGGTCCAGGCTCTGTCGGATCTGCTGACAAGGCTGGGGGCGTAGCCACGATGACAACCACTGCACCTGCGGTTGGCAGCTTCGCCGATGTGCCGTTGCACAGCGAGCGGGCCATCGCACCGGCGACCGAGGCCGCCGTCGGGCAACACGTGGCCGCCGCCGCGGCCGCCCACTGGTACACGCCCGACCAACTGACTTGGCAGACACCCGAAGACATCAACGTCAAACCCGTCTACATCGGCGCAGACCGTGCGGCCGTGGAAGCCGACGGGTATCCGCTGCACAGTTTCCCCGGCGAACCACCGTTCCTGCGCGGACCATACCCGACGATGTATGTGAACCAGCCGTGGACCATTCGGCAGTACGCCGGTTTCTCCACCGCCGCGGAGTCCAACGCCTTCTACCGGCGCAACCTGGCCGCCGGCCAGAAGGGCCTGTCGGTGGCCTTCGACCTGGCCACCCACCGCGGATATGACTCCGATCATCCCCGCGTGCAGGGCGACGTCGGAATGGCCGGTGTGGCAATCGATTCCATCCTCGACATGCGTCAGCTGTTCGACGGCATCGACCTGTCGACGGTGTCGGTGTCGATGACGATGAACGGCGCGGTGCTGCCGATCCTGGCGCTGTACGTGGTGGCCGCCGAGGAGCAGGGCGTTCCGCCGGAGAAGCTGGCCGGCACCATTCAGAACGACATTCTCAAAGAGTTCATGGTGCGCAACACCTATATCTATCCGCCCAAGCCGTCGATGCGCATCATCTCCGACATCTTCGCCTACACCAGCGCGAAGATGCCGAAGTTCAACTCCATCTCCATCTCCGGGTATCACATCCAGGAAGCCGGTGCCACAGCCGATTTGGAGCTGGCCTACACGCTGGCCGACGGGGTCGACTACATCAAGGCCGGCCTGGACGCCGGGCTGGACATCGACAAGTTCGCGCCCCGGCTGTCCTTCTTCTGGGGCATCGGGATGAACTTCTTCATGGAGGTCGCCAAGCTGCGGGCGGGCAGGCTGTTGTGGAGCGAGCTGGTGTCCCAGTTCGGCCCGAAGAACGCCAAATCGCTATCGCTGCGCACACATTCGCAGACCTCCGGGTGGTCGCTGACCGCGCAGGACGCGTTCAACAACGTCGCGCGGACTTGCATCGAGGCGATGGCCGCGACGCAGGGGCACACGCAGTCGCTGCACACCAACGCGCTCGACGAGGCGCTGGCGCTGCCCACCGACTTCTCCGCCCGCATCGCCCGCAACACGCAGCTGGTGCTGCAGCAGGAGTCCGGCACCACGCGGCCGATCGACCCGTGGGGTGGCTCCTACTACGTCGAATGGCTGACCCACCAGCTCGCGCAGAAGGCCCGCGCCCACATCGCCGAGGTCGCCGAGCACGGCGGCATGGCGCAGGCGATCAGCGACGGCATCCCCAAGCTGCGCATCGAGGAGGCGGCCGCACGGACCCAGGCCCGCATCGACTCCGGGGTCCAGCCGGTGATCGGCGTCAACAAGTACCAGGTGGAGGAGGACCAGGAGGTCGAGGTTCTCAAGGTCGAGAACAGCCGGGTGCGCGCCGAGCAGCTGGCCAAGCTCAAGGACCTGCGGGAAAGCCGTGACCAGTCGGCGGTGGAAGCCGCGCTTGCGGAGCTTACGCGTGCCGCGGCCGCCCACGGTCGCGCTGGGGAGGACGGGCTGGGCAACAACTTGATGGCGCTGGCCATCGACGCGGCGCGGGCCAAGGCCACCGTCGGCGAGATCTCCGACGCGCTGGAGAAGGTGTATGGCCGTCACCAGGCGGAGATCCGTACCATCGCCGGGGTCTACCGCGACGAAGCCGGAAAGGCCGGAAACATGGCCAAAGCCACCGAACTCGTCAAGAAGTTCGCGGAAGCCGACGGTCGCCGCCCACGGATCCTGGTCGCCAAGATGGGCCAGGACGGCCACGACCGCGGGCAGAAGGTGATCGCGACGGCCTTCGCGGACATCGGATTCGACGTCGACGTCGGTTCGTTGTTCTCCACCCCCGAAGAGGTGGCCCGCCAGGCCGCCGACAACGACGTGCACGTGGTCGGGGTGTCCTCGCTGGCCGCCGGCCATCTGACGCTGGTGCCCGCGCTGCGCGAGGCGATGGCCGAAGTGGGGCGGCCCGACATCATGATCGTGGTCGGCGGTGTCATTCCGCCGGGCGACTTCGACGAGCTGTACGAGGCCGGGGCCGCCGCCATCTTCCCGCCCGGGACGGTGATCGCCGATGCCGCAATCGGCCTGCTGCACAAGCTCGCCGAGCGACTGGGTTACACACTCGACTAAATGGCTGACGATCTCTACCGCGAGCGTAAGCGGACTGCGGAATCGGCCGGGATTTTCCACAGTGTGCTTCCGCTCGCATGCCAGGGGAGCTGGACATGAGATCGGTGGAGCAGCTGGCCGAGGCGGTCCGCACCGGCGACCGCGCGGCGCTGCCGCGAGCCATCACGCTGCTGGAGTCCACCCGCGCCGACCATCGCGAGAGGGCACAGCAGCTCCTGCTGGCGCTGACGCCGGACGCCGGTAACGCGTATCGGGTCGGCATCACCGGAACCCCGGGCGTGGGCAAGTCCACCACCATCGAGGCCCTCGGCATGCGTCTGATCGAACTGGGCCATCGCGTGGCGGTGCTGGCCGTCGACCCGTCGTCGACCCGCACCGGCGGCTCGATCCTGGGCGACAAGACCCGGATGGCGCGCCTGGCGATGCATCCCGATGCCTACATCCGGCCGTCGCCGACCTCGGGCACCCTCGGCGGGGTGGCCAAGGCCACCCGCGAGACCGCGGTGCTGTTGGAGGCCGCCGGCTTCGACGTGATCCTGATCGAGACCGTCGGGGTCGGCCAGTCCGAGGTGACGGTGGCCAACATGGTCGACACCTTCGTCTTGCTGACCTTGGCGCGCGGCGGCGATCAGCTGCAGGGCATCAAAAAAGGTGTGCTGGAGCTGGCCGACATCGTCGTCGTCAATAAGGCCGACGGGGATCACCTCACCGAAGCCCGGTCGGCGGCGCGCGAGCTGTCCGGTGCGATCCGGTTGATATACCCCCGCGAAACACTATGGCGGCCACCGGTTCTCACGATGAGCGCGGTCGAGGGAACCGGCCTCGACGAACTGTGGGACACCATCGAACGTCATCGGCAGGTGCTCAGCGAGGCGGGGGAGTTGGAGGAGCGCCGCCGCGCCCAGCTCGTCGACTGGACCTGGCAGATGGTGCGCGACACTGTGCTGGACAGGGTGCTGTCCAATCCGGAGGTGCGCACGATGCGGGCCGACGTCGAACGCCGGGTCAAGGCGGGGGAACTGACCCCCGCGCTGGCCGCGCAACACATTTTGCAGGCAGCGTCAATTAACGGAAAGGTAACATAACTAGTGTTTGCCCACGACAGCTGTCAATTCGACGTAAATTCAGATTTGTGACGGGCGAAACCCGGGTCGATCTTCGTGCGGTCTCCTCGCGCGATGCCCACGGCACAGGGCATCGCGTGTCCGGCACGGCGGACCCCAATTTCTCTTGTGCCGCTCGCGCCTTCGCGACCACGTTCCCCGGGCACCGATTCGGCGGCGGGGCGCTGGCGGTCTATCTCGACGGCCAGCCCGTCGTGGACGTATGGACGGGCTGGTCGGACCGGCGGGGGCAGGTGCCGTGGCACGCCGACACCGCGCCCATGGTCTTCTCGGCGACCAAGGGAATGGCGTCCACCGTCATTCACCGGCTCGCCGATCGAGGGCTGATCGACTACGACGCTCCGGTCGCCGAGTATTGGCCCGAGTTCGGCGCCAACGGCAAGGCGGCCCTCACCGTCCGTGAGGTGATGCGACACCGGGCCGGCCTGTCCGGCTTGCGCGGCGCCACCAGGGAGGACCTGCTGGATCACCTCGGCATGGAGGAACGGCTCGCTGCGGCGGCCCCGGGGCGCCTGCTCGGCAAACCGGCCTACCACGCGCTGACCTACGGCTGGCTGATGTCCGGACTGGCCCGCGCGGTGACCGGACAGGGCATGCGCACGCTGATCCGCGAGGAGCTCGCCCAGCCGTTGGGCACCGACGGCTTGCACCTGGGCCGCCCACCCGCCAAAGCGCCGACGCGCGTCGCCGAGATCATCACGCCTCAATCCATGCCCGGCGTCCCGGCCGCCAACTACGCGGCGACCAAGCTCGCATCGCGGCTTTCCGGCGGCTTCCGCTCGATGTACTTCGACGGCATCATGGCCGCGGTTCAGGGCAAGATCCCGTTGCTGGACGCCGAGATGCCGGCCGCCAACGGTGTGGCGACCGCCCGCGCGCTGGCGCGGATGTACGGCGCGATCGCCAACGGCGGTGAAATCGACGGCACCCGGTTCCTGTCGCGCGACCTGGTCGCCGGGCTGACCGGCCGCAAGAGCCTCAAGCGAGACCGAAACATTGTGGTGCCGTTGGCATTTCACCTCGGCTACCACGCCCTGCCCATCGGCAACGTGATGCCCGGTTTCGGTCACGTCGGCATGGGCGGATCGTTCGGCTGGGCCGACCCGCAGACCGGAGTGGCGTTCGCATTCGTGCACAACCGGCTGCTCTCGCCGTTCCTGATGCTGGACCACAGCGGCGTGGCCACCCTGGGGAACCTGATCCGTCGGGGCGTCATGCTGGCCCGCAAACACGGCTTCCGGCCGGTGACCGCGTTCGGATCGCCGTACCCCGAGTCGGGAGCCGTCGCCGGCTGACCCGCGCGGCCGCTACAGGGACGGCCGCGGCAGGGGGAGCGGAAGCGGGGTCGTGATCGCGTCGTCGGCGTAGTCCTCGCTGCGCACGAAGGTACGGCCCAGCGGCTGCGGCTGGCGAGTTCGACGCAACCGGCTGACCGGGCGCGTGCGCACGATCTGCGGCCACCAGAACCAGCGCCCGAGCAGCGCGGCGATGGACGGGGTCATGAAGGCCCGCACGATCAAGGTGTCGAACAACAGACCCAGGCCGATGGTCGTGCCGACCTGACCGATGATGCGCAGGTCGCTGACCACCATCGAGGCCATCGTGAAGGCGAACACCAGGCCCGCGTTCGTCACGACCTTGCCGGTACTCGCTATCGCACGGATGATGCCGGTGTTGATGCCGCCGGCCACTTCCTCTTTCATTCGGGACACCAGTAGCAGGTTGTAGTCAGACCCGACCGCCAACAGGATGATGACCGACATCGGCAACACCATCCAGTGCAATTTGATGCCCAGAATGTATTGCCAGATCAGCACCGACAGCCCGAATGACGCGCCCAGCGAAAGGGCCACCGTGCCCACGATCACCAGCGAGGCCACGAAGCTTCGGGTGATCACCAGCATGATGATGAAAATGAGGCAGAGCGAACCGATTCCCGCGATCAATAGGTCGTACTTCGAACCGTCCCGGAAGTCCTTGAACGTGGATGCGGTGCCGGCAATGTAGATCTTGGAGTTCTCCAGAGGTGTCGTCTTGAGCGCCTCCTCGGCCGCCGACTTGATCTGGTCGATGCGCGCGATGCCCGCCACCGTCGCGGGGTCGCCCTTGTGCGAAATGATGAAGCGCGCGGCCTTTCCGTCCGGGGAAAGGAACGAATTCATCGCCCGCTTGAAGTCCGGGTTCTCGAAAACCTCCGGGGGCAGATAGAACGAGTCGTCATTCCTGGCCGCGTCGAACGCCTGCCCCATGGCGGTGACGTTCTGCGTCGAATCATCCGTTTCGCTGATGATCCCGGACATCGTGCTGTGCATCTTCAGCATCATCGTCCGCATGGTCTCCATGGTGGCGATGAGCGGCGGAAACGACTCGAGAAGCTGGGGCAACAAGATGTCCATCTTGTCGAGGTCTTTTACCATCTCATGGAGCTTGTCGGTTTCCTCGTCGACACCGTCGAGCAAGTCGAAAATGGACCTCAGCGAAAAGCAGATCGGGATGTCATAGCAGTGCTTCTCCCAGTAGAAGTAGCTCCTGATCGGCCGCCAGAAATCCTCGAAATCCGAGACGTGCCCCCGGAGGTCGTCGACGACGTCCGCCGTCTGCCTGGTCAGCACGATCGAGTTGTGGGTGATGCTGGTGATCTGCTTCTGCAGCTCGAACATGCGCTTCATGATGGCGATCTGCGTCGACAGGTCGTCCGCCTGTTTCAGCATGTCGTCGATACGCGGCTTCACGTACTTCATGTTTTGAACCTGCGCCGCGTTCTGCATGCTCAGCAGGAACGGTATCGAGGTGTGCTGGATCGGCGTCCCTTCGGGCCGCGTCACACCCTGCACCCGGGAAATCCCCGGGACCTTGAAGATCGACTTGGCCAGCTTGTGCAAGACCAGGAAGTCGGCCGGATTGCGCATGTCGTGATCGGATTCGATCATCAAGATTTCCGGCATCATTCGCGACTGGGAGAAGTGGCGATCGGCGGCCGCGTACCCCTTGTTGGCCGGGATGTCGGTGGGCATGTAGAGCCGGTCGTTGTAGCTCGTCTTGTAACCCGGCAGCGTCACCAGACCGACCAGCGCGATCGCGACTGTCGCGATGAGGATGGGCCCGGGCCAGCGCGCGATCGCGGTGCCGATCCGGCGCCACCGACCGACCCTGATCCGTCGCGTGGGATCGAACAGCCCGAAGCCGCTTCCGAGCGCGAGCACCGCCGGGACCAGCGTCAACGCGACGGCGACCGCGACGAACATGCCCACGGCGCAGGGAACGCCGATGGTCTGGAAGATCGGCATCCGGGTGAAGCTCAGGCACAACATCGCGCCGGCGATCGTCAACCCGGAACCCAGCACCACGGGGGTGACCCCGCGGAAGGTGGTGTAGTAGGCCGTCGCCGTGTCCTGGCCGGACTGCCGAGCTTCCTGATATCGGCCCAGGAAGAAGATGGCGTAGTCGGTTCCGGCCGCCATTGCGAGGGCGACGAGCAGGTTTGTGGCGAAGGTCGAGAGCACGAACATGTTGTGGTCGCCGAGAAATGCGACGATCCCCCGCGCGGCGAACAACTCGACCCCGACGGTGAGTAACAGCAGTACCACGGTGACGATCGAGCGGTACACGAAAAACAGCACCGTGAAGATGATGACGGCGCCAATCGCCGTCATCTTCAGAATCGATCGGTCACCGCTGCGCTGCATGTCCGTGATGAGCGCAGCCGGGCCGGTGACGTAGGCCTTGACACCTGGAGGCGGCGGCGTCCGGTCGATGATCTTGCGGACCGCGACGACGGAGTCCTGCCCCAGCGTCGTGCCCTGGTTGCCGGCCAGGTTCAACTGCGCATAGACGGCCTTGCCATCGGCGCTCTGGGCGCCCGACGCGGTGAGGCGGTCGCCCCACAGGTCCTGCACGTGTTCGACGTGCTTCGGGTCGGCCCTCAAGTCCTGGACCAGTCCGTCGTAGTACCTGTGCGCATCGTCCCCGAGTGGCTGCTGGCCCTCGATGACGAGCATGGCGAAACTGTCCGAATCGGACTCCTTGAAGTCCTTGCCCATGCGCTGCATGGCCTGCACGGCCGGCGCGTCCTGCGGAGCCAACGGAACGGAATGCTCCTGGCCGACGTGTTCCAGCGACGGAACCAAGAAGGTCACGGCCAGGGTCAGCGCCACCCAGCCCAGGATGATGAGCACCGAGAACCTGCGGATGCCCCGCGCCACCAGGGACGGCGCCTGACGGTGTTGGGTGCTCATGTGGCCTGCGATCGGCGCAAGGTGTGGGCGGTCACGGCGTGGTTATCCAATCCTGCCGCGATCGCTGTGTGCCACGATGTCTCCACGTTGCCAGCCCTGTCCTAAACCGAAGTTCGCCACTCAACGCTGCTGTTTCAGCAGCGCGCGTACCAACGGACGCGGAAGTTCTCCCGAGGGCTGCTGGAACGGGCTCACCGGCCGCGGTCGCACTCGTTGCGGCCACCAGAACCAGCGGCCCATCAACGCGGCGATCGACGGCGTCATGAACGCGCGCACCACCAACGTGTCGAACATCAGGCCCATCCCGATCGTCGTCCCCACCTGACCGATGGTGACCAAGTCGCTGACCACCATGGACGCCATGGTGAACGCGAACACCAGGCCGGCGTTCGTCACGACCTTGCCGGTGCCGCCCATCGCCCGGATGATGCCGGTGTTGATGCCGGCGTGGATTTCTTCTTTCATGCGGGAGACCAGCAGCAAGTTGTAGTCGGAACCCACTGCCAGCAGGACGATCACCGACATCGCCAGCACCACCCAGTGGATCTGGATGCCGAGGAGGTATTGCCAGACCAGAACAGACAGCCCGAAGGACGCGCCCAGCGACAGCAACACCGTGCCCACGATGACGAGCGCGGCGACAAAGCTGCGCGTCATCAGGAGCATGATGATGAAGATCAGGCAGAGCGCGGAGACTCCCGCGATCATCAGGTCGTATTTAGACCCGTCCACCATGTCTTTCACCATCGCCGCGGTGCCGGTGAGGTAGGTCTTCGAGTCTTCCAGCGGCGTGCCCTTGAGCGCCTCCTCCGCCGCGGTCTTGATCGCGTTGACCTGTTTGATGCCCTCAGGCGACGCGGGATCCTCCCGTTGCGAGATGAGGAACCGAACGTTCTTCCCGTCGGGGGACAGGAACACCTTCATGAGCCGCTTGAAGTCCTCGTTCTTGAAGACCTCCGGGGCGAGGTAGAAGGAATCGTCGTTCTTGGAATCGTCGAACGCCTTGCCCATGGCGGTCGAGTTGCCGCTCATGTTGTCCATCTGGCCCATGACACCGGCCATGGTGCTGTGCATGGTCAGCATCATCGTGCGGGTGCTCTGCATGGTCGCGATCATCGGCGGGAACTGGGTGAGCAGCTGCGGCATGAGCATGTCCAACTGGTCGAGGTCGGTCACCAGCAGGCGCAACTGATCACTCAGTTCGTCGACACCGTCGATGGAATCGAAGACGGATCGCAGCGAGAAGCAGATGGGGATGTCGTAGCAGTGCTTCTCCCAGTAGAAGTAGCTGCGGATCGGTCGCCACATGTCCTCGAAATCGGCGATGTGATTACGCAACTCGTCCGTGGTCTCCTCCAGTTCATGCGTCTTGCCGACCATGTCATGGGTCGTCGCGACGAGCTGCTGGATCAGGCCGTACATGTGCTGCATCAGGGCGATCATCTTCGCCAGGTCGTCGGCCTGCTTGAGCATGTCGTTCATGCGCTCTTGCTGGAACGGCAGGTTCTGTATCTGGCTGGCCTGGGACATGCTGAGCATGAACGGAATCGTGGTGTGTTCGATCGGGTTTCCGGAGGGTCGGGTGATGGCCTGCACCCTGGACACACCCGGAACGGCAAGGATCGCCTTGGCGAGCTTGTTCAACACCAGGAAATCTGCCGGATTGCGCAGATCATGGTCGGATTCGACCAACAGAATTTCCGGCGTCGCCATTGCCGACTGGGGGAAATGTCGCTGTGCGGCGTCATAGCCGAGATTGCCCGGGATGTCTTTCGGAATGTACTTCTGGTCGTTGAAGCTCGGTCGATAGCCCGGCAGTGTCAACAGCCCGATCAGCGCCGCGGCCAGCGTCGCAAGCAGGATGGGCACCGGCCACCGTACGATCGCCGTCCCTATCCTGCGCCAGCCGCGATCTCCGATCCTGCGCTTCGGCTCGAACAGACCGAATCGGCCTCCCACGGCGAGGGCCGCCGGAATGAGCGTGAGTGCGACGATCACCGCGACGGACACGCCGACGGCACAGGGGATGCCCAGGGGCTGGAAGTAGGGCAGACGGGTGAAGGTCAGGCAGAAAATCGCCCCGGCAATGGTCAAACCGGACGCCAGGACAACCTTGGCGACCCCGCGGTAGGTGGTGTAATAAGCCGTTTCGCGATCTTCGCCGGCCTGACGGGCCTCTTGATATCGCCCGATGAAAAAGATGCCGTAATCTGTTCCGGCCGCAATACCGATCGATGTAATCAGATTGACCACGTAGGTGGTAAGACCCACCGCGCCGTGATCGCCGAGAATCGCAACGATGCCCCGGGCCACCTGCAATTCGATCCCGACCATTATCAACAAGAGAATGACGGTCGTCACCGAGCGGTAGACCAGAAGCAACATGATGAAAATCACCGCGAGGCTCACGCCGGTGATCAAAATGACGGTCTTGTCGCCGCTGGTGGACATATCCGCGATAATCGCGGCCGGCCCGGTGACATAAGCCTTGACTCCGAGCGGCGGCGGTGTCCGCCCCACGATGTTGCGAACCGATTCGGTCGATTCGTTAGCCAGGGCCGAACCCGGCATGCCGGCGAGGCTTAATTGCACATAGGCGGCTTTGCCGTCCGCGCTTTGCGCCGCGGAGGCGGTGAGCGGATCGCCCCAGAAGTTTTGAATGTGCTTGACATGTTTGGTGTCGGCTTCGAGTTGGTGAATCAACCCGTCGTAGAATTTGTGCGCGTCATCGCCGAGGGTTTGTTGACCCTCCAATACGATCATCGCGACGCTGTCGGAGTTGCTTTCGTTGAAGTCCTGCCCCAGGCGTTTCATCGCCTTGAACGACGGCGCATCGGGCGCACTGAGCGATACCGAATGCTGCTTTTCGACCTTCTCCAGCGAGGGCACGGCGACGCTCAGGATGAAAGCGATCGCCAACCAGCCCAAGATGATCGGCACCGAGAATCGATGTATTGCCCGCGCCAGGAATGGTCGGGTGACGGGTTCGTTTTCCAACTGTTGGTAGCTCATGCGGCCTTCAATAGACAGAAGGTAAATGCGTTGGTTTCGTGGACGGTCTTTTCCGATTTCACTTCGCCGTCCACCACGATGCGGCAGCCGATGCTCGAACCATCGCTTTGCGCCACAATGTTCCCCACGAGTGCCGGAAGGGTTGTCGAGATGTCATACGACCACGGCAGCCGTGCTCCGTCAACATGTTGCGGATCGCCGTTGACGTCGAAATAGCTGATGCTGGCGGTGGACCCGGGCGGCCCGAACACCTCGTACACCAGGTGCTTGGGGTTGAACGGCTTGGCCTCGCCGGTCCTGGTGTCGGCGTAGCTGGTTCGTTTCTCGGTGCCGAAGATGCCGTGCAGTCGCGACACGGCAAAGCCGCCGGCGCCGATCACCATCAGGATGACGAGTGGGATCCACAGCCGTTTCAAGATTGTGAAAATGCCAACCCCCTGACGCCGACGATTCGTTGCGGATCCCGGCGGCGCCTGGGGTTCCGGTGCGGACCGACGAGCACGGCCCATCAGATTAGGTCGGCGAGCAGCCCCTTGGCTAACGTCTGGATCACCGGCGCCGTCAACTTCGGACCGGACTAACACATCGCGTTCGACCACCGCACCCCCTTCCATCCGCTTCCGCATCTGCTGTTACGTGAACTGCTCGAACATCTCACTACACATCGGCCGCGACACGCCATACGACAACCCTCGAATGCGGTGCGCGTGACGGTTAGCCACGCTGCGTTCACCTCATCCGAAAGGCGCCTGGGGAGGCGCAATCGATTTGGTGAGTAAACCATGCCGGTCGCATCCGTGTTGGCGCTTTGGTAAGCGAGATTGGATCGTAATCGATCCCGCGCGCGCGGAAGCAACGGTACCGACAGTCTCGTCCCAGCAAATCCTGCCACCTGCCGTTGTCCTCGGGCGGTGTGCAGCCGGGCCTGCACTGAAGCGGGCCCGGAAGAGGCGCGCCGTGTGTGCTCGCCTTGCCCGACTGGCCAGCACGTTCGCCTCGCTTGTCTGCATCCCCCCGAGCGAACGGTACACGTGCCAACGAGATCGGGTGGGGGCCGGTTCACGCCGTCCGGGCAGGCGGGCCGGCGGATCCGGGCTCCCCGAGCCGGGAAACCGCACGTCCGGCCGGTACTTGCTGCCTTGAGGGTGGGCCCGTTTCTGCGGAGCGACGCGGTGGGACCTCCGCGGCATCAGGCGTCCGCCGCGACCGCGTCAGGGACCCGCCGCTGTCGCCAGGAAATTTGCTCAAATCGCGTACAAACCAGGGGCCTCTGAACTACCGTTCGCAACGGTTTCACTCATCTCGCCTAGACGGTCTGGAGAACTTTTGAGCATCAATCCGTTCGACGACGACAGTGGCAGCTTTCTCGTCCTGATCAACGACGAGCAGCAGCACAGCCTGTGGCCGGCCTTCGCCGACGTTCCAGACGGATGGCGGGTGGTTCACGGCGAGACCGGCCGTACCGCTTGCCTTGACTACATCGAACAGAACTGGACCGACATACGGCCGAAGAGTCTGCGCGAGAGGCTGGCCGCGGGCCTGGCCTTTGATAACTGACGCGTGGCTTGGGGGAGTTCAAATGGAGCTTTTTAACCGGGCGCTTCCGCTGACGCGCGGGCAGTTAGACGTATGGCTCGCGCAGGAAACTGGCCATTCCGGTGCCGAGTGGCAACTCGGCCTATTCGTAAAAATTGACGGTCCAGTAGAAAGGGACCGCCTGGAGTGGGCGATTCGGCGCGCCGTGCGAGAGGCCGAACCCGTACGGGTCACGTTTTTCGAGCAGGATGGCCAGGTTTACCAGCGGACAGTTGATTATCCGAATGTCGAGCTGGCCTTTTATGACCTGAGTGAATCGCGCCAGCCCGTCAAAGAAGCGCGCTCCATTGCCGCATCGATCCAAAGTACGCCGATGCCGTTCGATGGGCCGTTGTTTAAATTCGCGCTGTTCCAAACCTGGCAGGATGAATATTATCTGTTCGCCGCCGGCCACCATATCGTCATCGACGGCTCCGGCATTGCGCTGGTCGGGCACCGGATCGCGACAATTTACTCCGCAATTGTATCGGGTGAGCCCATCCCGCAGGACTTCTTCGGCTCGTTACAGGACCTGATCGATTCCGAACGCGAATACGAAGCGTCCGGCGATTATTCCGAGGACGAGGCCTATTGGACTCGAAACCTGCCGACCAAGAGCACGCCGCTCGTTCAACTACCCCAGGACGAGGGCACGCAGGACCTGTATTGGCCTTCCGGACCGGTTCGATTGGACTCGACGGTGGTCCGCCGGGTCGAAGAGCTGGCCGAAAGCTGGGGCGTGCCCCGGCCGTCCGTCCTCGCCGCGGCGTGCGCACTTCTGGTGCGCGCCTGGTCCGCCGAGAACTCAGAAGTGGTGCTGGACTTCCCGGTCAGCAGGCGTGTGGTCCCGGACTCCAAGAGAATTCCCGGGATGTTCGCCGGGGTGGTGCCCCTGGTCCTGGACGTCTCGCCGGATTCCACCGTCGCCGATTTCTGTGCCTACGTCGACACACGGATCCGCGAACTGCTGCAGCACCAGCGATTCCCCGTGCACACCCTGGAACGCAAAGCCGGCCTGCGCGGCCTGGGGCAGCCGGCCGGGAGGGTGAGCGTCAACTTCCTGCCCTCGACGTTCACCGTGCAATTCGGCGGCGTCGCGGCGTCGGCGTCGTTGACCAGCGATGCCCTCATGGACGGCTTCGGACTGTACTTCTCCGGCGCCGGCGACCAGCTCTCGCTCAGCACATCCGGTGCCGGGCAACCGTTTTCGAATTTCGACGCGGAAGACATCGCGCGCCGGCTGCAGCGCGTCCTGGTCGCGATGACGTCCGATCCCGCGCGGCGTTTGTCGTCGATCGATCTGCTCGACGGCGGTGAGTCCGCCAGCCTGGACAGTTGGGGCAACCGGGCGGTGCTGACCGGGCACACCCCACCGGCCGTGTCGGTCCCGGCGGTGTTCGCCGAGCAGGTGGCGCGCGCCCCGGAGGCGACGGCACTGACATCCGGCGAGCGTTCGTGGACCTACCGCGAGCTGGATGAGGCGGCCAACCGCTTGGCGCACCTCCTGGCCGCCGAAGGGGCAGGACCCGGCGAGCGTGTGGCACTGCTGTTTTCGCGGAGCGCCGAGGCGATCGTGGCGATGGTGGCCGTGCTCAAGACCGGGGCCGCCTATCTGCCCATCGACCCGGCACACCCGGCCGGGCGCATCGAGTTCATGCTCTCCGACGCGGCGCCGATGGCCGCCATCACGACATCCGGGCTGGCCGACCGGCTCGAGGGGTTCGACCTGCCGGTCATCGACGTCGACGATCCCCGCATCGATGGCTACCCGTGCACGGACCTATCGGTGCCGGCACCCGATGACATCGCCTACATGATCTACACGTCGGGCACCACCGGTGTGCCCAAAGGCGTTGCCATCAGCCACTACAACATCACCCAGCTGATGGGATCGCTGAACCCGGACCTGGCGGCGCCGGGGCAGGTGTGGTCGCAGTGGCACTCGTACAGCTTCGACATCTCCGGCTGGGAGGTTTACGGTTCCCTGCTGCACGGCGGGCGCCTGGTGGTGATACCCGAGTCGGTCGCCAGCTCGCCGGACGCGTTCCATGCCCTGCTCATCGCCGAAAAGGTGAGCATCCTGTGCCAGACCCCTTCGGCGGCCGGGATGCTGTCGCCCGAAGGTCTGGACTCGGTGACCCTCCTGGTGGGCGGCGAGGCGTGCCCGCCCGACCTGGTCGACCGCTGGGCCCCCAGCACCGTGATGATCAACGAGTACGGCCCGACCGAGGCGACGATGTGGGTGGCTCTCAGCGCGCCGCTGACCGCGGGCTCAAGTGTGGTGCCGATCAGCCCGCCGGTGCCGGGGGCCGCGTTCTTCGTGCTGAACGGGTGGTTGCAACCGGTGCCGGCCGGCGTGGTCGGCGAGCTGTATTTGGCCGGTCCCCAGCTGGCCTACGGGTACGTGCGCCGGGCGGGGTTGACCGGCTCGCGATTCGTCGCCTGCCCCTTCGGGGGTCCCGGAGCGCGGATGTATCGCACCGGTGACCTGGTGTCCTGGAACGCCGACGGGCAGCTGATCTATTTGGGCCGTACCGACGAGCAGGTCAAGATCCGCGGGCATCGCATCGAGCTGGGCGAGGTGCAGGCCGCGCTGGCCGGGCTGGACGGTGTGGAGCAGGCGGCCGTGATCGCCCGCGAGGACCGCCCCGGGGACAAGCGCCTGGTGGGTTACGTCACCGGCGCCACGGACCCGGCCGGGCTCCGCAGCGCACTGGCCGAGCGGCTGCCTGGCTACATGGTTCCGTCGGTGGTGGTGGCGCTGGACGCGCTGCCGTTGACGGTCAACGGCAAGCTCGACAAACGCGCCCTGCCGGCCCCGGAGTATCAGGATTCCGATCGCTATCGCGCGCCGGCCACCCTCACCGAGGAGATCCTGGCCGGCATCTACGCCGACGTGCTTGGCGTGGAGCGGGTCGGCGTCGACGAGTCGTTCTTCGAGCTGGGCGGCGATTCGCTGCTGGCGATGCGGGTGATCGCGGCTGTCAACACCAGCCTGGATGCCGGGCTCGCGGTGCGCACCTTGTTCGAGGCGCCGTCGATCGCCGAGCTGGCGACCCGCGTCGGCGGGGAAGGCGGCCGGCTCGAGCCGTTGGTGCCCGTGGAGCGGCCCGAGGTGGTGCCGCTGTCGTTCGCCCAGAACCGGCTGTGGTTCCTCGACCAACTGCAGGGGCCGTCCTCCATCTACAACATGGCGGTGGCGTTGCGGCTCGGCGGGCGCGTCGACGAGGGCGCGTTGGGCGCGGCGCTGGCCGACGTGGTCGGCCGCCACGAAAGCCTGCGCACGCTGTACGCGGCGCCCGAAGGCATCCCGCAGCAGCTGATCGTTCCGGTCGAGCGCGCAGATTTCGGCTGGCAGATCGTTGATGCCACCGACTGGCCGGCAGGCCAACTGGAGCAGGCCATCGACGCCGCGGCCCGCTACACGTTCAACCTGGCGACCGAAATCCCCATGCGGGCAACACTATTCCGCGTCAGCGACGAGGAGCACGTGCTGGCGGCGGTGGTGCACCACATCGCGGCCGACGGCTGGTCGATCACCCCGCTGCTGCGCGACCTGAGTGTGGCCTACGCCAGCCGTAGTGCGGGGCAGGCGCCCGGCTGGGCCACCCTGCCTGTGCAATACATCGATTACACGCTGTGGCAGCGCGCGCAGTTCGGCGATCTCGACGACAGCGAGAGCCTCATCGCCACGCAGCTCGCCTACTGGCAGGACGCCCTCGCCGGGATGCCCGAGTGCCTGCAGCTGCCGACGGACCGGCCCTACCCGCCCGTCGCCGATGAGCGCGGCGCCAGCGTGGAGGTGAACTGGCCGGCGGAGCTGCAGCAGCGGATCGCCCGGGTGGCCCGCGAGCACAATGCGACCTGCTTCATGGTGATGCAGGCCGCGCTGGCGGTCCTGTTGGCCAAAGTCGGCGCCAGCGACGAGGTGGCCGTCGGCTTCCCGATCGCCGGGCGCAGCGACACGGCACTCGACGGGTTGGTCGGCTGCTTCGTCAACACCCTGGTGCTGCGCGTCGACGTCGACGGCGACCCCAGCGTCGGCGAGCTGCTGGGCCAGGTGCGGCGACAGAGCCTGGCCGCCTACGAGCACCAAGACGCGCCCTTTGAGGTCCTCGTCGACCGGCTCAACCCCACCCGCAGCCTGACCCACCACCCGCTGGTCCAGGTGTTGTTGGCGTGGCAGAACTTCCCAGGACAGATCAACGGTCCCACCGGCGGGCTGGCTTTGGGCGATCTCGAGGTCACCCAGCTGCCGGTGGACACCCAGACCGCCCGCATGGACCTGACTCTTTTCCTCGGGGAGCACTGGACCGCTGCCGGTGAGGCCGCCGGGATCAGTGGAACAGTCGAGTTCCGCACCGATGTGTTCGACGCCGCCACCATCGAGACGTTGTTGGAGCGGTTGCGGCGGGTGTTGATGGCGATGACGGCCGATCCTGGGCGGCGGTTGTCGTCGATCGGTCTGCTGGATGACGGTGAGCGGGCCCGTCTCGACGCGTGGGGTGGCCTGGCGTTGGATCGTCCGGTGTCGGCCGGGGCGTCGATTCCGGCGTTGTTCGCCGAGCAGGTGGCGCGTACGCCCGAGGCGCCGGCGTTGACGTGCGCGGGGCGGTCGTGGACGTATCGCGAGCTGGACGAGGCGTCCAACCGGTTTGCCCATCTGCTGGTGGCCCACGGCGCGGGGCCGGGGCAGTGTGTGGCGCTGCTGTTTTCGCGGTCGGCGGAGGCGATTGTGGCGATCCTGGGGGTGCTCAAGTCGGGGGCGGCGTATATGCCGATCGACCCGGGGCATCCGGCGGCGCGGGTCGGGTTCATGCTCGCGGATGCGGCGCCGGTGGCCGCGGTCAGCACCGCGGAGTTCGCCGACCGGTTCGCCGGGCATGACGTGGTGGTCCTCGACGTCACCGATCCCTTGGTGGATGCCCAGCCCAGTACCGGGTTGGCGGCGCCGGGCGCCGAGGACCTGGCGTATCTGATCTACACCTCGGGCA